>NZ_BLWJ01000007.1:0-224604 GCF_013374055.1 Cobetia sp. 5-11-6-3
GGCACCTGGAGCTTCACGCCGGCGACTGGCTTCGCCGATGGCGAACACGTCTTCAGCGTCACCGCCACCGATGCCGCGGGCAACGAAAGTGCACCGTCTGCCGACTTCACGCTCACCGTCGACACCACCGCGCCGGATGCACCGAGCCTTGCGCTCACCGCCGACACCAACGTCGCGGACGATGGCATCACCAGCAACGGGGAAGTCACCGTCAGCGATCTGGCAGCCGACGCTACCTGGGAGTACACCACCAACGGTGGCACGACCTGGGTCGATGGCACGGGGGCTACCTTCACTCTCGCCGAAGGCAGCTATGCCGATGGCACGGTGCAGATCCGTCAGACCGATGTCGCCGGCAACGTCAGCGACGCCGTGAATCTGGGCGCCGTCACCGTCGATGCCACCATCGCGGCACCGAGCCTTGCGCTCACCGCCGACACCAACGTCGCGGACGACGGCATCACCAGCAATGGTGAGGTCACCGTCAGTGGTCTCGAGACCGATGCCACCTGGGAAGTCTCCCTCGACGGCGGCACCAGCTGGGATGCTGGCACTGGCACCACCTTCACGCTGGACGAAGGCAGCTACGCCGATGGCGTTGTGCAGATCCGTCAGACCGATGTGGCTGGTAACGTCAGCAACGCCGTGAACCTGGGCGCCGTCACCGTGGATACCACCGACCCGACGGGCAGCATCGCCTTCGTCGATGGTGGCGATGGCCTCCTCAATCTGGCAGACATCAGCGCCGTCGATCTGACTGGCAGCATCGAGGCCGGCCTCGACAGCAGCAATGTCGTGATCACCATCACTGACAGCGCCGAGCCGGCCAATGAGGTCACCGTCGCCACAACTGACATTACGATCGACGGTGCCGGCAATCTGTCCGTAACCGGCCTGGACCTGAGCACCGAAACTTCCGGGCTCACCGAAGGCGTCCTCACCGTCTCGATGACCGTGACCGATGTAGCGGGCAATACGTTCGAGACCGACGGCACCACCACCAGTGATCTCACGACGCCTGAAGTCCCGAGCCTCGCGCTTACCACCGACACCAACGTCGCCGACGACGGCATCACCAGCAATGGTGAGGTCACCGTCAGTGGTCTCGAGACCGATGCCACTTGGGAAGTCTCCCTCGACGGCGGCACGACCTGGCTCGCGGGCACTGGCACCACCTTCACGCTGGACGAAGGCAGCTATGCCGATGGCGTTGTGCAGATCCGTCAGACCGATCTCGCGGGCAACGTCAGCGACGCCGTGAACCTGGGCGCCGTCACCGTGGATACCACCGACCCGACGGGCAGCATCGCCTTCGTCGATGGTGGCGATGGCCTCCTCAATCTGGCGGACATCAGCGCCGTCGATCTGACTGGCAGCATCGAGGCCGGCCTCGACAGCAGCAATGTCGTGATCACCATCACTGACAGCGCCGATCCGGCCAACGAGATCACCGTCGCCACAACTGACATTACGATCGACGGTGCCGGCAATCTGTCCGTAACCGGTCTGGACCTGAGCACCGCAACTTCCGGGCTCACCGAAGGCGTCCTCACCATCTCGATGACGGTGACCGATGTGGCGGGCAATACGTTCGAGACCGACGACACCACCACCAGTGATCTCACGGCGCCTGAAGTCCCGAGCCTTGCGCTCACCGCCGACACCAACGTCGCGGACGACGGCATCACCAGCAATGGTGAGGTCACCGTCAGTGGTCTCGAGACCGATGCCACCTGGGAAGTCTCCCTCGACGGCGGCACCACCTGGGATGCTCGCACTGGCACCACTTTCACGCTGGACGAAGGTGTCTACGCCGATGGCGTTGTGCAGATCCGTCAGACCGATCTCGCGGGCAACGTCAGCGACGCCGTGAACCTGGGCGCCGTCACCGTGGATACCACCGATCCGACGGGCAGCATCGCCTTCGTCGATGGTGGCGATGGCCTCCTCAATCTGGCGAACATCAACGCCGTCGATCTGACTGGCAGCATCGAGGCCGGCCTCGACAGCAGCAATGTCGTGATCACCATCACGGACAGCGCCGAGCCGGCCAATGAGTACACCGTCGACGCTGGCAACATCTCGGTCGGCACCGACGGCGCGCTCTCGGTGACTGGCCTGGATCTCTCTGCCCTCACAGCAGGCGCCCTCACCGTCTCGATGACCGTGACCGATGTAGCGGGCAATACGTTCGAGACCGACGGCACCACCACCAGTGATCTCACGGCGCCTGAAGTCCCGAGCCTTGCGCTCACCGCCGACACCAACGTCGCGGACGATGGCATCACCAGCAATGGGGAAGTCACCGTCAGCGATCTGGAAGCCGACGCCAGCTGGGAATACACCACCGACGGCGGCACCACCTGGGTCGATGGCACGGGGGCTACCTTCACTCTCGCCGCAGGCAGCTATGCCGATGGCACGGTGCAGATCCGTCAGACCGATGTCGCCGGCAACGTCAGCGACGCCGTGAACCTGGGCGCCGTGACCGTGGATACTACCGACCCGACGGGCAGCATCGCCTTCGTCGATGGTGACGATGGCCTCCTCAATCTGGCAGACATCAGCGCCGTCGATCTGACTGGCAGCATCGAGGCCGGCCTCGACAGCAGCAATGTCGTGATCACCATCACGGACAGCACCGAGCCGGCCAATGAGTACACCGTCGACGCTGGCAACATCTCGGTCGGCACCGACGGCGCGCTCTCGGTGACTGGCCTGGATCTCTCTGCCCTCACAGCAGGCGCCCTCACCGTCTCGATGACCGTCACCGATGTAGCGGGCAATACCTTCGAGACCGACGACACCACCACCAGTGATCTCACGGTGCCTGAAGTCCCGAGCCTTGCGCTCACCGCCGACACCAACGTCGCGGACGACGGCATCACCAGCAATGGTGAGGTCACTGTCAGTGGTCTCGAGACCGATGCCACCTGGGAAGTCTCCCTCGACGGCGGCACCACCTGGGATGCTCGCACTGGCACCACTTTCACGCTGGACGAAGGTGTCTACGCCGATGGCGTTGTGCAGATCCGTCAGACCGATCTCGCGGGCAACGTCAGCGACGCCGTGAACCTGGGCGCCGTGACCGTGGATACCACCGACCCGACGGGCAGCATCGCCTTCGTCGATGGCGCCGATGGCTTCCTGAACGTCGACGACATCACTGCCGTCGCCCTCAGCGGCAGCATCGAGGCCGGCCTCGACAGCAGCAATGTCGTGATCACCATCACGAACAGCGCCGAGCCGGCCAATGAGTACACCGTCGACGCTGGCAACATCTCGGTCGGCACCGACGGCGCGCTCTCGGTGACTGGCCTGAATCTCTCTGCCCTCACAGCAGGCGCGCTCACCGTCTCGATGACCGTGACCGATGTAGCGGGCAATACTGCCGAAGCCACCGGTGCGACCACCAGTGATCTGACCGCTCCGCTCGACAGTGCCATCGACTTCGTGGATGGCGATGATGGCCAGCTGAACGCCAGTGACATCACCGCCGTCGCCCTCAGCGGCAGCATCGAAGCCGGCCTCGACAGTAGCAATGTCGTGATCACCATCACGGACAGCGCCGATCCGGCCAATGAGTACACCGTCGACGCTGGCAACATCTCGGTCGGCACCGACGGCGCGCTCTCGGTGACTGGCCTGGATCTCTCTGCCCTCACAGCAGGCTCCCTCACCGTCTCGATGACCGTCACCGATGCGGCGGGCAACACTGACGAAGCCAGCGGTGCGACCACCAGTGATCTGACCGCTCCGCTCAACAGTGCCATCGACTTCGTGGATGGCGATGATGGCCAGCTGAACGCCAGTGACATCACCGATGTCGCCCTCAGCGGCAGCATCGAAGCCGGTCTCGACAACGGCAATGTCGTGATCACCATCACTGACAGCGCCGATCCGGCCAACACGTTCACCGTCGACTCCAGCAACATCACGGTCGATGACGAAGGGAATATCTCGGTGACCGGCCTGGATCTGTCCGCACTCACCGCAGGCGCGCTCAGTGTCGCGATGACCGTCACCGATGCCGCGGGCAACACCGCCACGGCCACTGGTGCTACGGAGAGCGATCTGACTGCACCTGATGCGATCGATAACACCATCTATGTTGTGAATGCGGTCGACGGCGAGATCAGTGCGGCAGCCTCTACCGATCTTCTACTTGCAGGTACGGTGGAAGAAGGACTGGATGTCGAAAATATCAATATCGTCATCACAGACAGTGAAGACAATTCCATTACGGTCAGTGATGATGACATCGTCATCGATGGCACTGGCCTCACGGTCGATGGTCAGGATATTTCCGGACTGGCTGATGGTGACATCGACGTCAAAGTGACCGTGACAGATGATGCGGGGAACTCCACTGACATCTCTGCCGAAATCACGAAGCTAGCTTCTGACTTTCTTAACTTCGATGAAAATACCCGTCTTATGGTATCTGAAACGGGTATTGCAGCCGCAACGATGGAAGCCTCTGATAGCCTGGCATTCGCTGATACCAGCAGCACAGCTGTTCTCTCACTCAGCTCCTCTACTGTGCTCACCAGCAATGGGGATGAATTGACCTGGGTCGCCAGCGAAGATGGCCAGACTCTTGAGGCACAGACCTCTGAGGGAACGGCTGTATTCCAAGTGACTGTCGTCGAAGACGGTTCTGATATCACCTATAGTGCTGTGCTACTGGGTAATATTGATCAGGATGAAGTTGATTCAACCACTGTCGATATACTGGTAACTCTCACTGATGGAGGTGCTACTACCAGTGGTACATTGGAAATCGTTATTGAAGACGATACGCCTAAGCTTGCAACAACAGCTGAAGTCGTAGCACTGAGCTTAGGGACTGATTATACCGGCAATATCTTTGATGGCGATGAAAGCTTAGGCTATGGCTTCGGTGCGGACTCCTCCAATGGCCAGGTACAGTCATTCACTCTGCAAGGTCTGACGTTCACTCTTTCGGATGATGGGACCTATGCGGATATCACGGGAACAAGTGACGTCTTCGACCTTAGTGCTGGCGATACCATCACGGTCGCCGATGGCATCCTAGCGGTAGAAACCAATTTTGGTGAGTCGTTCAGTATTGATATCAGCACCGGTGACTATACCTATAGTCACGATGGGAAATTCAGAGCTGCTGATGAAGCCAACACACGTCCGCAAGCCAACGTGACTGATAGTGACGGTGTGCTAGGCATTGTCGGCATCAATGTTCTTGATATCGTGACCTTGAGCGAAGATCAGCTTTATAGTGTCTATGATGCTGAAAATAATGTGACCTCAGTAACGCTTTCTACTAGTGGTCTTTTAAGTTCACTTACTGCTGTAGTAGATGAGTTATTACTAGGGACCATATCAACTCAGAATGCTATTGATTCATTATTGGGAACTAGCTCCTGGACTTACAGTGAAGTGCTTGCTTCAGAATTAGGTCTCACTGTTACCCCAGACACTGATACTGATTCCGAAAAGATTATCACAATTTCTGATAGTGATGGAGGCGAAGTTACTAACCTGGAACTCAACGAGCTCTTGGCGAGTATTGAGTTTACGATCTCGGTACCGGGATTATTGTCTCTACTTCTTGATTTAACAAGTTTAGACTCTGTTACAGACTCCATCTTGAGCAATACCACCATCTATGCGACTGATGCACTAGCTGCAACCTCGTCTGATACTGATGCTTCATTGGCTAATGTCGGTCTTCTTGTCGATGACTATGTCATCCCGGTTGATGAGGGTACTACTGGAAACGATACTGGGAGCGATAGCGTCACCGCGACCGAGCCAGGGTCCAACCTCTATGGCTACGCTGGTGATGATACGCTCATTGGTGGAAGTGGAAGCAATATCCTGCGTGGTGGGAGCGGTGATGACACCCTTGATGGTGCGGCTGGCAGCGACTTGCTGATCGGCGGTTCAGGGGATGACAGCCTGGATGGTGGGACAGGCGTCGATGTCATTCGCTGGGAGGCCGGTGATGAAGGTACCGTCACTACACCTGCAACGGATACCGTTCTGGATTTCAACAATGACAGTGAGGCCGATGCCCCAGCTGGCGATACCCTTGATCTGACTGATCTGTTGGATGGTGCCTACTATGTGGGCAGCACCAGCAACAATCTGGCGAACTACATCACTTTCGAGTATGTCGCGGCGGGCGTTGATACTGCGGCCTACACCGCCATCTATATCAGTACTACGGGTGATCTCAATCTGGCTACTGATGGATACAATGCCAATCAGATCATCAAGCTTGAAGGTGTGGACATCACATCCTCCGAAACATTGTCCGATAGTGACATCATTGATGCACTGATCACTGATGATCAACTGCTGATTGGTACTGAGGTCAATGAAACGAATGTCAGTGTCACAATCGTGGATGGTGATGGTGATACGGCAACTGGGGATATCACCTTCATTGGCAACGAAAGCTTGGACTCGGTAAGTAATGTCGCCCCTACTGTGACTGCGGATGATGACGAACTTCTCGGACTGGTGGGTCTAGAGGCGCTTGGCCTTATTGACCTTTATGATAGTAATATCTTTGTTGCAGATTCTGACAATAATCTGCAAACCGTAGTGCTTGATTATAGTGCGCTAGTTACGATTGACCCTGACTCTCTCATTACTGCTCCAGCATTTACCTGGAATAACGATTTAGCTAACGCTCTCGGCCTCATTGTTCAAGACACAGGTGACGAATTTGAGGGCATTATTGGTACCGTTGCTGCCAATGCTCAGATCACTATTACTGCAGCTGATGGCGGTGATATTGACAACGGAGCGCTAAATCAACTTCTCGCGACGGTCACACTGGATCAAGGAGGTATCAATCTCGTAGATGTGGAGCTCTTTGATGCTTTGAGCATTACTGCCACAGATGTTTATGACGCAGAAACGACAGGCACACTGTCCTCACTGGTTGACGTTGATCTTCTGGACAGCAGCTCGGTATTCAGCGGGATTGATGCTTCCTCTATTCTTATTGGAGACGTAGAGGCCGATGTTTTTGATGAGAGCAGCAGCGATACCAGTGTCTATCTCTACGGATTTGCGGGAAATGATGTTTTAACCGGCGGTAGCGCAAGTGATGCCCTCCAAGGTGGTGATGGCGATGACACTCTGATCGGGAATCTGGGAGATGATTACCTCTCAGGTGGCGCTGGCAGCAACATCTTCGATGGTGGTGAGGGCGATGACACCCTCGTGACATCTACTCTTACCTTCGAGGTCGACGGCGGTGCAGGCATTGATACCTTGAGCTTCGACAACACCGGGGAAAGCATTGATCTGACTGCGCTGCTGGATTCGAATGTTTCGGCGAACACCGCCACTAATGTCGAGGTATTAGATATCTCGGCCAGCAGCGAGACCGGCACCAGTCTGAAAATCGATGCCGATACGGTATTGAACCTCACGGATGACGATAACGAGCTGTATATCGATGGCGATGAGGGCGACAGCGTGGAAGCTGATGGGGCGACCACAACAGGCGCCACTGCCGAGTTCAACGGCACCACCTATGATACTTATCAACTGGGTGACGCAACGCTCTATATCGACCAGGACGTTACCGTGAATACCAATAACGGCTAGTCCCGGGATGCGCCTCTCAGGAGGCGCCTTCCCGATGAACAAGTACACACTGAACACGAATAAAGCGTCAGGATGACGCAACTTCAGGGATCACCCTGGGGCCAAGGAGTGACATGATGCCCACCCTATTTCGTTGTCCGTCCGCCATCGGACAGGCAACAACTCTGCGCATACGAATGAAGAAGCTTTCCATCGCCGTCTGTGTCGTCTCAGCCGGTCTGGCGAGTTCGCTACCGGCCAGTGCTCAGACGACACGTGATCTCGCCGAAGTTTTGGGCGATGTGCTCAGGCATGACCCTCGCATCGATGCCGCCCAGGCCAATGTCCGGGCCGCAGGGACGGATATCGAGATTGCCGAGGATGGCTACTGGCCACGTCTGGAAAGCAGCGTCGGCACCGAGGACAATTTCACGGAAGGCGGGTATCGCATCACGCTGAGCCAGATGCTCTATGACTGGGGGCAGGTGGAAGCCGAGGTTGAACAACGCAAGGCCGAGCGGGATGTCGAGCGTGACACCCTGGATCAGACCCGCATGGAGATCGCCCAGGAGGCGATCACCGCCTATATCGATCTCGGGGCCAACCGCGCCATGATGCGCCGCGTACGTGATTACATCGAGAAGCTCGAAAGCCTCGAGACGCTGGCCAATGATCGCACCTTCTCGGGCTATGGTGACCGGGTCGAGCTGGACCGAGCCGCCGTCGACCTTGCCAGTGCGCGTGAATGGCTGGCACGCCTTCAGGGCGATGCTGATACCGCCCGACAGGAACTCGAGATTCTCAGTGGACGCCCCTTCCAGGGCGTGGCCTTGAGCGCCCCGAAGCCACTGCCGATCGTGGCGGACCTGGCCCGCGACCCTGCCACTACCAATGCCGCCATCACCAACGCGCCGGCCTATCGCAGTCATGTCAGCCAGCAGAATGCCGCGCGCCACGCCTTGAGCCTGAGCGAGGCCGAGCGCTGGCCGGAATTGCGACTGGAGGCGACAAGCTCACGTTATGAGTCGAACGACGACATGGTCAGCGACTCCAGTATCGGCCTGCGTATCGAGGCCCCGGTCTTCCAAGGCCTGACGCCGTTGCGCCAGCCTGAAGCGGACCGCGCACGCCTGACCGCCGCCCAGTTCGAGACCGCCTCCACGGCCCGTGAGCTGCGCCGCCAGATCCAGCGACTGTCTGCCAGTCAGCCAGCGGTCGAGGCACGCATCAAGGCGCTGGATCAGCAGGCACGCAGCGGGGAGCGCCTGCGCAGCAGCTATCGGGACCAGTTCATCACCGGCTCACGCAATATCGAGGATCTGCTGACCATCGAAAGCGAGATCTTCGCGGCGCGTCGTCAGATGATCGAGCTCAACACCCAGCTGCTCACCGATCAATATGAACTCGCGACCCAGCTGGGCGCCCTGCCACTGGTCACCTCCCCCCTTCGCGCGCCATCCACCACTGCCGCGACATCTGAGATGACGAGTACTCACCTGTCTCATTCCCATCAGCCTGTCAGCCAGGGAGTCAGCCAATGAGCTCCGTACAGTCTGCCGCCGATACCCCGGTGGCCTCCCGACCCGACCCGCTGCTGGAGAGCGTTCGCCAGTTGCTGCGCCTGCAGGGCCACGGCATCGACCTCGAACGCCTGCGCCATGGCATGCCACTGACCAAGGGGCAGCTCGCGCCACAGGATCTGGAGCAGGCCCTGTCACGCCAGGGCATTGCCGCACGTCTGAGTCAGGCTCCCCTCGACGAGATTCCTGCCAGCCTGATGCCCTGCGTCGTGTTGCTGGAAGACGGCAGCAGCCGCGTACTGCTGGCCCATGAGGCGTCGCATCAGTGGCCTGAAACGTCGAGCATCGAATCGAGTGGCGAGCCGAGTGCCGAGTCGAGTGCCGACACGAGCGACACCCCGGCAGACGATGATACGGAAGCAGCCCCCAGCGGCCCCGCCTATCAGTTGCTCGACCCGCTGTCCGGGGGAGAGTACTGGCAGCCACAGGCCGAGCTGAACGCCGCATACGCCGGCATTGCGCTGTTCGCACATGGTGAGATCTCGCTGGATCGCGCAGAAGGTTACAGCCAGACCCGCCAGGGTCATTGGCTGACATCACGCCTCAAGTCCCATTGGCGAGTCTTCGCCGAAGTCGCACTGTCCTCGTCGCTCGCTGCACTGCTGGCCGTGGCCACGGCCCTGTTCGCGATGCAGGTCTATGACCGTGTGGTGCCGACCGGTGCCGTCGATACGCTGTGGGCGCTGGGTATCGGCGTGATTCTCGCCATCGCGCTGGAAGCGCTGTTGCGCGCACTGCGGGCGCAATTGATCGAGAACTCGGGCAAAAAGATCGATCTCGAGCTCAACGATCACATCTTCCGCCACGCCGTGCAGATGCGCCTGGCCTCGAAGCCGCGCTCCACCGGCGCGATGACCAGCCAGATTCGAGACTTCGATGCCATCCGCGAATTCTTCACCGCCTCGACCCTCGGGGCCTGTGGTGATCTGCCCTTCGCCCTGCTGTTCCTGGGCCTGATCGCCCTGCTGGGCGGCCCGGTGGTCTGGGTACCGGTGGCCGCCATCGTGTTGATGCTGATTCCCGTGCTGCTGGCGCAACCCTGGCTGTCACGCCTGTCCCGTGAGGGCATGCGCGAATCCGCGGTCAAGAATGGCGTATTGCTCGAGACCCTCGACAACCTCGAGAACCTCAAGGCCTGTCGCGCCGAAGGCCATGCCAGTCGCCAATGGCAGCGCCTGACCTCCGAGCAGACCCACCGTGGCGTCACCTTCCGCCATGCCGTCGCCTGGCTGACCAGCTGGGGCACCGGCATGCAGCAGCTGGCCTACGTCGGCGTCATCATTGCCGGTGTCTATCTGATCATGGCTGGCGAGTTAAGCGTCGGTGCCCTGATCGCCTGCTCGATCCTGTCGTCGCGCGCCATCGGCCCGACCCTGCAGATCAGCGCACTGCTGAGTCGCTGGCAGCACGTCAAGGTGGCCAAGGAAGGCCTGGATGCGCTGATGGAGACCGATATCGAGCGACCCGGTGATCGCCGCTTCGCGCGACTCGCCCAGGCTCGCGGTCACTATCATGCCGAGAATCTGCATTGGCGCTATGACGAGGAAGCGCCGGAGGCTCTGGCACTGGATCGCCTGAGCATCGCGCCCGGTGAACACATCGCGCTGCTGGGGGGCAATGGCGCCGGCAAGAGCACCCTGCTGCGACTGCTGGCCGGCTATTTCACGCCTACCAGCGGTGAACTGACCCTCGATCACCTCGCCCTGAGTCAGATCGACCCTGCCGACCGCCAACGCGCCATCGGCTACCTGCCACAGGACATCAGTCTGTTCAGCGGCACCCTGCGAGACAATCTGTGCATCGACGGACGGGATGTCAGCGACATGCGTCTCCTGGAGGTCCTCGAGATGACCGGCCTGGGCGACTTCGTGCGTCGTCATCCGCTGGGGCTGGACATGATGCTGCATGATCGCCACAGCCTGTCCGGCGGCCAACGTCAGAGCCTCGGTCTTGCCCGCCTGATCCTGCAGGACCCGGTCGTGGTGCTGCTGGATGAACCCACGGCCTCGCTGGATCAGGCCACCGAGCAGCACGTCATCAAGACACTTGGCCCGTGGCTTGCCGGCCGCACCCTGGTGCTTGCCACTCACCGCAAGTCGCTGCTCAGCTGGGTCGAGCGCGCGCTGGTACTGCGCCATGGCAAGCGCGTCATGGATGGCCCGCTGGATCAGATCATGGCCAGACAATCCGCCGGCAAGACACCGGCCACCTCCTCATCTCGCCAGCGCCAGGAGGCCTCATGAGCCAGCGTTTTGACCCCGAACTCATCAAACGTGAGCTGGGCGGCCCGGACCAGAGACTGGAAAGCCACTGGTCACGTCCGCTGCTGTGGGCCAGCCTGCTGGTGATAGCGCTCTTCGTGGCATGGTCCAGCTGGGCCGAAGTCAATGAAGTGGCCCGCGGTGAAGCCAAGGTAGTCCCCTCCTCGCGCCAGCAGACCATCCAGAGCCTGGAGGGCGGCATTCTCGACGAGATCATGGTTCGGGAGGGGGAAATCGTCGAGGCCGGTCAGCTGCTGGCCGCCATCGATGAAACCCGCTTCCGCTCGGCCTACATGGAGTCGCTGAGCCAGGCCCAGGCGCTGAGGGCGACCATCGGACGTCTGGAAGCCGAGGTACTGGACAAGGCCAGCATCGAGTTTCCGGAGGAGGTGCGTGACAACGAGGCGCTGACGGCCACCGAGCGTGAGCTGTTCACGGCGCGGCGCAAGAAGCGTGACAGCGCCTTGAATGCGGTCAGCAAGGAGATCACTGCGGCCCAGCGTCAGCTCGCGGTGATCCGCCCGCTGGTCAAGCGACGTGCCGTGGGCGAGATGGAGATGCTCAAGCTGGATCGCGAGATCGCCGAACTCAAGGGCCGTCAGGCCGAGATCCGCAATACCTATCTGCAGGATGCCTACGCCGAGCTTGCCGACAAGAAGTCCGAACTGGCGACACTGGAAGAGACTACCGTGCAGCGGCGTGATCAGCTGGATCGCACCCGGCTGCTCTCGCCGGTGCGTGGCGTGGTCAACAACATCGCCATCACCACGCGTGGCGGCGTCATCCCGCCCGGCGAGGAGATCATGCAGATCACCCCGCTGGAGGACACCCTGGTGTTCGAGACGCGCATCCGCCCGCAGGATGTCGCCTTCATCGCCCCGGGCATGCCGGCCACGATTCGCATCAGCGCCTACGACTATGCGGTCTACGGCACGCTGGAGGGCAAGGTGGAGCGCATCAGCTCTGACACCTTGGAAGAGGAAACGCCACGGGGTGAGGAAAGCTACTATCGCGTGCTGGTCAGCAGCGAGACCGCGGCGCTGGAGCACAATGGCGAGACGCTGCCGATCAAGCCGGGCATGGTCGCCACGGTGGACATCGAGACCGGCGAGCGCAGCGTGCTCTCGTATCTCCTGAGACCCTTCACGCGTCTGGAGCTGCGCTGAGCGCAAGCCTGATCATCAGATAACGGGCGTCTGGCGCAATGCCAGCATGTCCGGCCACAACCGCGCGAAGCTGTCCTCAAGCATCGCGCGGTTATCCGCCAGCCACGGCGTCATGTCCGCCAGCGGATTGGCGCCTGCTTCCAGATCCCCCACCTTGTGCGTACGCCTTCCGCTTCGCGTATCACTTTGCCTTCGCGTATCACTTTGCCTTCGTGAATCACTTTGCCTTCGTGAATCACTTTGCTGGCGAGGATCACTTGTCTGGCGTAACCGGCGTCTGGCCGTCATGCGCTCGCCGATGCTGGCAATGGTCGAGAGCGTGAACTCCAGCTCCTGATAGCGCCTGAGCGCATCGCGCACCTGAATCCACTCGATGAGGCTCGTCAGGCGTGACGGCACCTCCTCACGCGCCAACAGGCGATAGAGGCGCTCGATATCGTCATCGTGCATCTCACCAGCCAGCAGGTGATCCCACATCATGTCAAAGGCGATGCCGGCCACACGACGTGACGCGGGCGGTACCTGAGTCAACAGCCAGCGAGTTTCGGGATGGGCATCGATCACAGCATCACAGCGGCGATGGAAACGGATGCCGGCTTCTATCTCAGGCGACCAGCCGCTCAGGTCACTGCCGCGCACGCCGTCGGCAATCAGGTTGCCAAACAGGAAGTTATCGCTGCCCGCCAGACTCAGGTGCGCATGACCAAGAAAGTTCAAGTTGCTAGACTCCTGATATCATTACCCATTATTCAATATCCCCGTCCTCTTCTGACTATCGAGACCTCTGATGCCATCTGCGTCCATGCCTGCCAAGGCGCCCATCGTGCGCGATATCGTCCTGATCGGCGGGGGACATAGCCATGTTGGCGTGTTGATGCGTTTCGCCATGCAGCCTGAGCCTGGCGTACGCCTCACCGTCATCTGTCGCGACACCGACACGCCCTACTCCGGCATGCTACCCGGTTACGTGGCGGGGCATTACACCTTTGATGATGTGCATATCGACCTGCGTCGGCTGTGTCAGTTCGCCGGCGCACGCTTCTATCGGGATCAGGTGATCGATATCGACCGCGGCCAGCGCCGCGTGATCTGCGCCGAGCGCCCGGCGGTGGACTATGACCTGCTGTCGATCAATATCGGCTCCACGCCTCGCCTGTCCCACATCGACGGTATCGGTGATCCCGAAGCGGCTGATGCCCCCGTGGTGGCGGTCAAACCGATCAGCACCTTCCAGCAACGCTGGCTGAGACTGCTTGAGCGCGCCAAAAGCGCCAAGCGGCCTCTCGACATCGTGCTGGTCGGCGGCGGTGCCGGCGGGGTCGAGCTGCTGCTGGCCATCCAGCAGCGCCTCGCCGCCGAGTTGCCCGCTGCGCTCGCGCCGAACCTGACGCTGATCACCCGCGGACAGCGCCTGTTGCCGACCCATTCTCCTGAGGTCAGCGCTGCACTCGCCACCACCTTGCATGAACGCGGTATCCAGGTGCATTTCGGTGAGGAGATCACCGCTGTAGACGCTTCCACGACGTCATCCCAGCGCCAGCTGATCAGTGCCAGCGGCAGCCGCCATCCGGCCGACGAGGCCATCTGGGTGACACGCGCCGGAGGGGCACGCTGGCTGGAGAAGACAGGACTGAGCCTGGATGAGGATGGCTTTCTCAAGGTGCGCGATACCCTGCAGACACTTGAGGATGATGCCATCTTCGCCGCGGGCGATATCGCGCATCAGGTCAATCATCCGCGTGAAAAGGCCGGCGTATTCGCCGTGCGCCAATCACGGCCGCTGGCTGACAACCTGCGCCGCGCCGTGCGCGGAGAGTCACTACATCCCTATATTCCACAGTCCCGCTGGCTGGCCCTGATCAGCACCGGGGATCGTGATGCCATTGCCTCACGCGGCAATCTTGGGCTGGTGTCGCCGTGGCTGCGTCCGTGGCTGTGGCGCTGGAAGGATCATATCGACCGCCAGTTCATGGCACGCTTCACTGAACTGCCCAGCATGCAGGACGCTGCGGACACCGGCGGCCTGACAGGATTGCAACAGCGCATCAGCGCTGCCTGGCAGGCGCTCAAGGGCGGCGATGGCAGGCTCCACCCGCGCCTGACCGCCGAGCTGGATGAGCAGGAAGCGCATCAGGCCCTGTCCGCATTGGCGATGCGCTGCGGCGGCTGTGGCGCCAAGGTCGGTGCCAGCGTGCTCTCCCGAGCGCTGCAGAGCCTTGCCCCGCGCGAGAACGCGGACGTGCTGGTCGGGCTGCATGCCCCGGATGATGCCGCCATCGTGCGAGTGCCCGAGGGTCAGGCACTGGTACACAGCGTCGACTTCTTCCGCGCCTTCATCGATGACCCCTATCTGTTCGGGCGCATCGCCGCCAATCACGCGCTGGGCGATCTCTACGCCATGGGCGCGACGCCGCATACGGCGACGGCGGTGGCCACGGTGCCACAGGGGATCGAGCGCAAGGTCGAGCCGCTGGTACGCGAGCTGATGCAAGGCGCGACCGAGGTGCTCAACGAGGCAGGCTGTACACTGGTCGGCGGACATACCGGCGAGGGGCAGGAACTGGCGCTGGGCTTCGCCCTCAATGGCCTGGTGGAGGAGAATCTGGCCGGCGTCACCTGCAAGGGCGGCATGCAGCCAGGCGAGGTGCTGATCCTCACCAAGGCCATCGGCACCGGCACCCTGCTGGCAGCGCACGCACGCCTGGAAGCGCGCGGCCGCTGGATCGATGCCGCACTGGAGAGCATGCAGCAATCCAGTCAGCAGGCGGCAAATATCCTGCGCGCCCATCAGGCGAGCGCCTCCACCGATGTCACCGGCTTCGGCCTGCTCGGTCACCTTGTGGAGATGACCCGCGCCAGCGGCGTGGATGCCGAACTCGAGATCGACGCCCTGCCGATACTGGACGGCGCCGAGGACTGCGTCGCCCGCGGGGTGGTCAGCTCACTGCAACCGGCCAACCTGCGTCTCAAGCGGGCCCTGAAGGATCAGGCCAGCGTCATCGATCATCCGCGCTATCCGCTGCTGTTCGATCCACAGACCGCCGGCGGCCTGCTGGCCAGTGTGCCGGCCGGTGAGGCCGAGTCCTGCCTGGCCGCGCTCAAGGCCGCCGGCTATCACGCCAGCGCCATCATCGGGCGCATCCTGCCACAGGGTGATGCGCTGGCGCCGATCAGCATCAAGCGCTGAACGCGGCGAGACAACTCACCGACGACGTCAGCCGCCCCCTTGCCGCCGGTCTTTTGCCCCCCACGACAAGACGCCCGCCAGATCTCTCTGGCGGGCGTCTTGATCTCTGCAGCACGCAAGTCCGAGAGCTAGCTCACTTCGGCCATCTCACCTTCGACTGGCTCCGTTCGGCCATCTCGGTTCGGCCGGCTCAGGCTTCCGCTTCGCGCTTGAGCGCCTCGAAGGACTCAACGAAGGCATCCATCGTCTCGGCACAGTAATCCCGCAGCCCACTGACGACCAGCTTCTTGGAGCCACTGCCGATGCACTGCTCGCCATCATGGATGCCGAATTCGAGCAGGGTATCACCACGCTTGCCGTTGACCTCAAGCGAGGAGCGCACGAAATCAAGATGCAGATCGGCGATATCGAGCCGTTCGAAACAGAAGCCCATGCTGTCATAGATCACCAGCGGGCGGGCAGGATTGAACATCACGCCCTTCTCCAGCATCAGCGGCTGCAGGAAGTGCGGGAAGTTGCGCCCGGAGAAGGCGATATACTGGCGAGTGAAGTTGGCGACCACTTCCTCGTCATGGGTGGTATCACCGCTGCGCTCGACCGTCAGATAGACCTTGCCGGCTTCATCGCGCACCAGCAGGGACACGCCATTTTCGTCGGGTTCTTCCAGCGCTTCGAAGATCAAGGGCACATCATTGCCGACCATGCCGCAGAAACGGATGGTCATGCACTGTGAAAGGCCGAATTTCGCCAGCAACAGGGAGAACAGCAGGTCGCCGGGCACACAGAAGCGTCGCGCATCCGGGTCATGAATGGGGTTGTAATCCCCCGCCATCTGCTTGGCGAAGCGACTGGCCTGCTCGGCGGTGATCCGCACGCGGCCATCTTCGACCCGGTGAAACTGATCAAGAAACATGGACTGCCTTCCTGCCCTGCTTGAATGATGATCGATGGCCCGTCCTGAACCATCGCGGAAATGCCTCCGAGGGGAGGAATCAAGGGTGACACGCTTTCACGCCTGTCCAGCAGACGTGCCATGAGGCTGCCATGACACGTCGATCACGGGATTTTACCACTTGCTGACAGGCAGATGGTGACTCGTGACAGGCTTTGCAAGAGTTTGCAGCCCGACAGATGGCCATATACTGTATATAACCCCATGCTTTCGGGCAAACCGCTGCACTGCCCGCCACTTCGACAGGTCGCCATGCAAGCCGCTCCCCTCGACAATCCGCGCTACTACCTGGCCAACTTCGATACCCTGCTCGATTGGGTCTGCCAGTGCCACGCCGATCTGCTGACAGAGGCGGAGCGTGCCACGGTGGACGCCATCACGCGCCTGCCGGAGCCTTCACGGGCCCTGCTGGTCCGCCTGCTGATGCGCAAGGGCGATCATTTCGAGGGCACGCAGCTGCATTATGCCGAAATCGGTGACATCGAGGCCGCAAGCCAGCCTCTGATCACACCGATCGCCGACAGTGCCACGCCTGATGGGCTGTGCCGCCTGAACGCTGACCTGAACCTGGAGGAAATGCTGTCACTTGTGACACTGCCGCGCTTGAAGGACGCCTTCCCCGAGCTGCCAAGAAGCACGCCCAAACGCCGGATGCCGGATGCCCTCAGCGAGCTGCTGGTAGATACCACGCCACGGTCACTGCCCGAGTGGCTGAATGACCC
Source organism: Cobetia sp. 5-11-6-3 (assembly GCF_013374055.1). Lineage (NCBI taxonomy): Bacteria > Pseudomonadati > Pseudomonadota > Gammaproteobacteria > Oceanospirillales > Halomonadaceae > Cobetia > Cobetia sp. 5-11-6-3. The sequence goes on from NZ_BLWJ01000007.1 coordinate 17,459, forward strand.
CACCGCCAACACGCTGAGTGTTGGGCTTGGTGAGCTGTCGCAACGCCTGAGCCTGATGTTCTTCGGCAACCTGCGCCAGACTCTGTCGGACTTCGTGCTCAGTGAACTGGGCCTGCTGCGCTGCGAGGCGGTCGCGCTTTCCCCAGACTCGCGCGCCTTCACCCAGCGCTGGGAGGTGGATCGTTATCTGGCCCTGGAGCAGCTGCGTGAGGACTGGCAGGCGGCCAGGGAGCGTCTGAATCGTGAGACGGCGCATGCTGAACTGGAGCCGCATTGGCAGCGCATCATCTCGGCCCTGGACGAGCCGACATCGTCAGAAGCCGACGCGACAGAGGCGAATCGCGCCAATGCCTGGCTGGCACAGCGACGTGACCGGCTGCGTTTCTCGCTGGCGCGCGATGCCGAGCGTCAGGGCTGGCATCACGCAGCCGCACTGCAGTACGCCTGCCTCGAGAACTCCGCCTACGCGCCGCGTGCCATGCCGCGCCGAGTGAGAGCGCTGGAGCTTTCCGGCGATATCAGCGCAGCCCACGCGCTGGCCTGCGAGCGTCTGGCGCGTGCTGACATCACGCTGGACGAACAGCTGGCACTTGAGCGCGCCCTGCCTCGCCTGTGCCGTGGCCTTGGCTTGCCCGCGCCCAGACGCGCCAAGGCGCCGGCCACGCCGCAGATCACCCTTACGGTGCCGGACCTTGCCACCTCGGCCGCCGCCGGCATCCATGGGGTCGAGCGCGCGGCCGCCCATGCACTGGCCACGCCCGAGGCACCGGTCTTCTATGTCGAGAATGGTCTGCTCCCCGCGCTCTTCACCCTGTTGTGCTGGGACGTGCTGTTCGCGCCCCTGCCGGGAGCCTTCTTCCACGCCTTTCATACCGGTCCGGCGGACCTCTACCGCCCTGACTTCGTCAACCGTCGCCAGGCCGCTTTCGAGGACTGCTTCGCGCGCCTGTCCGATGGCCGCTACCGAGAGACGATTCGTGAGCGTCATCAGCAGAAACAGGGTATTCAAGCGCCCTTCGTGCATTGGCCGCTGTTGAGCGAGGAGCTGCTGTCCCACGCACTGGACTGCATCCCCCCGGCACATCTGGAGGCCTGCTTCCGACACCTGCTGGCCAATCCCCGCGAGCATCGCGCTGGCCTGCCGGACCTGATCCAGTTCTTCCCCGAGAACAGCCGCGAGCGGTACCGGATGATCGAGGTCAAGGCACCCACCGACCGCCTGCAGGACAACCAGCGTCAGTGGCTGGCCCTGTTCGCCCGCCATGCGATTCCGGCGCTGGAGTGCCGTGTCGAATGGCAGACCGTAAACGCCTCTGATGCGTCCGTCGAGGACGAGGCCACAGCACGCAAGGCACCGACTGCGCGATGATCACCGCCGACACCTCAAGCAGCGTACCCGAGCGCTATCGGATCGCGGTACGCGAGCTGTGCGCCTTCGCCGCACGCGAGGGCGATCTGGACCTGCGCTTCACGCCCTCGCCCACCGCTCAACAGGGCATTCGCGGCCATCAGCGCATCGTGCGTCGGCGTGGCAAGGACTACGAAAGCGAGATATCACTCTCCGGCTGCATCGACAATCTCGAGATTCGCGGCCGCGCCGATGGCTATGATCCCAGGCGCAACTGTCTCGAGGAGATCAAGACCCACCGTGGTGACCTGTCCCGTCAGCCCGCGAATCACCGCGCCCTGCACTGGGCCCAGGCGCGTGTCTACGGTGCCCTGATGTGCCGCAGTCGCGATCTCGAGGGCATCACGCTGGCGCTGGTGTATCTGGATATCGCCGCGGACGCACCAGCCAGCGCTGCCAAGGATGAACCGGAATCCGGCGGTGACTCCATCGGGGCTTCACAGGATGAACAACGCCTGGAAGCCTGGTGGAGTCGCGAGGCGCTGGAAGCGGAGCTTGCACGTCTGGCCGCACGCTTCAGCGAGTTCGCCGCCAATGAACTGGCGCATCGCCGCGCCCGTGACAGCGCCCTTGGCACGCTTGCCTTCCCCTGGCCTGCCTGGCGCCCCGGTCAACGCCAGCTGGCCGAGCATGCCTACAAGGCGGTGATGACCGGACGCGAGCTGCTGGCCGAGGCGCCGACCGGCACCGGCAAGACGCTGGCGACGCTGTATCCTGCGCTGCGTGCAATGCCCAGAAACGGCACGGACAGACTCTTCTACCTCACCGCCCGCACTCCGGGCCGCGCGCTGGCGCTGGACGCGCTGACCACCCTGGTGCCAGAGGTAGTCGAGAACGCGGAATCACCGGACACGCCTGCCGCAACGCTGCGCATTCTGGAACTCGGCGCGCGCAGCAAGACCTGTGAGCACCCGACTCTCGCCTGTCATGGTGAGTCCTGCCCGCTGGCGCGCGGCTTCCATGATCGCCTGCCTGCGGCACGCTCTGCCGCGCTTGCCGATTGCCAGCCACTGACGCTGGCGACGACACGCCGACACGCCCTGGCCCATGAGATCTGCCCCTACTTTCTCGCCCAGGAGCTCTCGCGCTGGGCGGATGTGATCATCGGAGATCACAACCACTACTTCGACAGTCATGCGCTGCTGTTCGCCCTGACCCAGGCCAATGACTGGCGCTCCGTGGTGCTCGTCGATGAAAGCCACAACCTCATCGAACGCGCCCGCGGCATGTACAGCACCGAACTCGACGCCCGACAGTTCCACTTTCTGCTCAAGCAATTGAGTCGCACGGGCCATCCGGCCCCGCTGCGCTCGGCCTCCCGCACGCTGGCCCGGCAGTGGCGAGCGCTGGAGCAGCTCGGGCCGGAAAACGGCAGCTCAGGGAATCCAAGCAACGGGAACGGCAGCATCGATGACGGCAGTCAACAGGCACGTCTTGCGCTGGAGACGTTGCCCGGCGACTTCCTCAAGGCGCTGACGCAATGGACGGGCGCGATGGGCGACTGGTTGGCGGAGCCTGACAAGGCCGCAACCCCTCCTGCGGCCAGGCAACAGGCAGCGCGAGCAACGGCCACACAAGCCCCAGAACAGCTGGGCCTGATCGCGAGCGATGCCGTTCCCCTTGCCTCAAGCACCACCCCATCAGACTCCAGTCCGAGATCCACCGCGGCCAGCCGTCGCGTGGAGCCTGACGGCGAGATGATGGAGGCCTATTTCGCGGCGCTGACGCTCACGCGACTCGCGGAAGGCTTTGGCGATCACTCGCTGTTCGAGGTCGAACTCGCCGCCACTAAACCACCGCGTCAGGCAACGCTCTCCAGCGGTTCAAGCTCACGCTCCGGCGCAGCATCGGCTGTAGGAGCAGAAGCAGAAGCAGCAGCCCGGCCTCGCAAGCCCCGAGGGCGCAGCGTGCGCCAGATACAGCCGCGACTGCGCTGCGTCAGCCCGGCGCCGTGGCTGGCCCCCCGCCTGCGCGCCAGCCACGCCACCCTATTGTTCTCGGCCACGCTCAATCCGCCGGCCTATCATCACCGCCTGCTGGGACTGGCGGACAATGCAGTCTGGTTGAGTGTCGAGTCGCCGTTCAGGGCGACACAGGTACAGGTCAGTCGCCATCGACTCTCGACCCGCCTGCGGGACCGCGAGGCCTCCTGCCGGCCCATCGCCGAACTGATGGCCCGCCAATATCAGCAGCGCCCGGGCAACTATCTGGCATTCTTCTCGAGCTTCGCCTATCTCGAGCAGGTCGCCAGCACCCTGCAACAGCTGACGCCGGAGATTCCCCAATGGCGCCAGACCCGTGCCATGACGGAAGCGGAGCGCACCACCTTCATTCAGCGCTTCACCCCCGACGGCCAGGGCATCGGTTTCGCGGTGCTGGGCGGTGCCTTCGGCGAAGGGATCGATCTCCCGGGGACGCGTCTGATCGGGGCCTTCATCGCCACCCTGGGGCTTGCCGGCTTCAGCCCGGAGAATGAAGCGCTCAAGCAGCGCCTGGCGCAGTGGCTCCAAAGCGATGCCCTGCGTCGTAGCCAGCCGGAACAGATGGAGGGTCCAGCGAGCGAGTCTCCCGACGATACCCGTGCACCGCGCCCTGTCATCCAGCCCTTGAATGCCGATGACTGCACCTATCTGTACCCGGGGCTCACCAGAGTGGTGCAGGCTGCCGGCCGCGTGATTCGCAGCGAGCAGGATCAGGGCGTGATCCACCTGATCGATGACCGCTTCCTGCGCCCGGAAGTCGCACGACTGCTGCCGCGCTGGTGGACGCCGACAGACTGACGCGAGCAGGATGACGCCAGGCGTGCCTTTGCCCCGAGATGGCACAAAGCCTGCACGTCAATGGGCAATAGAACAGTGCCTCATCCCCTTTCCGCTCCCCGGTCGCAAGGAAGCCGAACGATGCCAGACAACGACAACGCCCTGTGGGGCGACGACTATCCGCGGGATCTGATCGGCTATGGTGCCAATCCCCCCCATGCCAACTGGCCGGGGGGTGCCAGGATCGCCGTGCAGTTCGTGCTCAACTATGAGGAAGGCGGCGAAAACTGCCTGCTGCACGGTGACAGCGAGAGCGAGAAGTTTCTCTCCGAGATCATCGGTGCCGAGGCCTACCCCGCGCGGCACATGAGCATGGAGTCGATCTACGAATATGGCTCGCGCAGTGGCGTGTGGCGGATTCTTGATGAATTCAAGCGCCGCGAGCTGCCGCTGACGGTCTTCGGTGTCGGCATGGCGCTGGCGCGGCATCCGGATCTGGTCGCACGCTTCCTGGAGGATGGTCATGAGATCGCCAGTCACGGCTGGCGCTGGATTCATTATCAGCACATGGATGAAGCCCATGAGCGCGCCCATCTGGAACGCGCGGTGGAAAGCTATCGCGAGCTGGTCGGTCATGCGCCACAAGGCTGGTATACCGGGCGCGACAGCCCCAACACCCGCCGACTGGTGGTGGAGCACGGCGGCTTCACCTACGACAGCGATTACTACGGCGATGACCTGCCGCTATGGATGGAGGTGACCACCGCCAATGGCGAGCAGGTGCCGCATCTCGTCGTCCCCTACACCCTGGACACCAATGACATGCGCTTCGCCAGCGCCCAGGGCTTCAACAACGGTGAGGACTTCTTCCAGTACCTGCGTGACGCCTTCGACGTGCTCTACGCCGAGGGCGACACGGCACCCAAGATGCTCTCCATCGGGTTGCACTGTCGGATCGCCGGACGACCGGGACGCTTCGCGGCACTGAAACGCTTCCTCGATTACGTCCAGTCCCACGACAGGGTATGGATCACCCGTCGCATCGATATCGCCGAGCACTGGCAGCGTGAGCATCCCTATACCCCCGCCAGCTGACATCGCAAAAAGAACGCCGCAGCCCTTTCGGAATGCGGCGTTTGTGGTTGAATCCAGCGAAGGTCAGCGATCGCACCTTCAAGGCTGCGCCAGTCAGTCTTCCAACATGCAGGCCAATGCCAGCAGGCTCTCATCACGGCCCGGCAGGCCCAGCAATGAGACGCCCCAGGGCGGTGGTGCAGCCTCCTCCGGCAGGCGCGCTGCGTCATCGGTCAGCCACGGCAGACTCAATTGCGGTGCGCCATTCAAGCCGGCCAGTGCGGTGAGTCCCATCAGCCGGTGACGATAGGCCTCCATCTCCTCGAGGCTTGCGCCCAGCAGCGGTGAAGCGCCCGGCGTGGTGGGCAGCACGAACACCGCCTCGCTGGTGGCCTCGGCCTGGGCATGGGCAGCCGCACTGCCATCGTCGCAGGCACTCTCGCCGCCCTCATGACTGGCTGCCAGCTGCTGGCGGTACCAGCGGCGGACGGTGTCTGCCTTGGCTTCTGCTGCCTGCTCGTCAGTATCGCTGAGCGTCATGCACCATTTGAGGCGCGCCGCGATATCCGGATTCAGCTGCGGCCAGCGAGAGTCGGGGCCCTGCTCCGGTGTACTCAACCATGCCTGGTGCGTACGACGAATCTCGCAGCCCTGCAGAATCCGAAAGGCCTCACTGGCCCTCGCCATGAAGGCCTGGCTGAACATTCGCCGCTCGCAGCGAAAACCGAGTGATTCTAGACGACGCGCCAGCGGCCCCAGCAGTCGCTGATAAGGCCCCGCCGCCAGCCCTTCCGGCACCAGCAGGATGAGTCTTGCCGGCAAACGAGTCGCTGTCGTTGGCGGCATCAACACCTCACTGACCTGCGTCAGCGTCGCGAGATCCCGCGTCATCCAGCCGATGGTATCGAAGCGCGGCGCCAGCGGCTTGAGGCCTGACGTGTCAATGCGGCCATGGGTCGGCCGCAGCCCGTAGAGCCCACAGTAGCTGGACGGCACGCGAATGGAGCCACCGGTATCGGTTCCCAGCCCGATCTCCGCCTCACCGCGCGCCACCGCTACTGCAGAGCCTACGCTTGAGCCTCCCGGCAACCTCAGCGGCGCACGCGGGTTCTGCGGCGTGCCGTAATGGGCATTGGTGCCATTGAGGCTGTAGGCCAGCTCATCGGTAGTGGTGCGCGCCCGATAATCGGCCCCCGCCTTCTGAAGCGCCAACACGCTGGGCGCCGTCCCCCGCTCGATGGGAGCGCTCGCCAGCAGGTCAGGATTGCCCTGTCCGGTGCGCTCGCCCTTGATCGCGAACAGATCCTTCACCACCAGTCGCTTGCCCTCAAGAGACCCCTCTCCCTTCGGCCCGGAGAAACGCGCCGGGGCAACATAGATACGCTTGTCCATCGGGACCGACTCCTTTCGACTCATCAGGGGGTTCGCCTTCGTGGCGTGGCGCGGTGCGGTGCGGTGCGGTGCGGTGCGGTGCGGTGTGATCACAGCACCGCGCCAAGGAACTGGCGCAGCTCTTCCGTGGCTGGATTGGCAAACAGCGTCGCGGGGTCGCCTGATTCATGCACGCGCCCCTGGTGCATGAAGATCACGCGGTCACCCACATCGCGGGCGAAATTCATCTCATGGGTCACCAGAATCAACGTCATGCCCTCACGCTTGAGCTGCTCCAGCACCTTGAGCACATCGCCGACCAGCTCCGGGTCCAGCGCCGAGGTGATCTCGTCACACAGCAACACCTTGGGATGCATCGCCAGGGCGCGCGCGATCGCCACCCGCTGCTGCTGGCCACCGGAGAGCTGGCTCGGCCAGGCATCGAATTTCTCCCCCAGCCCGACCTTGGCCAGCATCTCGCGGGCCTCGCGCTCCGCGACATCCCGTGCAACGCCCTTGACCAGCATCGGCGCCAGCATCACGTTCTCGCCGACGCGCTTATGGGGGAACAGATTGAAGCTCTGGAACACCATGCCGACATCCTGCGCCAGAGCGGCGGCGTCCATCTCGCTACCGACCAGCAGATTGCCGGCGACGTGGATGCTACCGCCGTCATGCTGTTCCAGCTGGTTGATACAGCGCAGCAAGGTGCTCTTGCCGGAGCCGCTGCGACCGATGATCGAGACCACCTCGCCCGGGCGCACTTCAAGATCGATGCCCTTGAGCACCGTCAGATCGCCGAAGGACTTGGTGAGCGCCGACAGGCTGACCAGCGGCGCCTTTGCCTTCTCGGAGACGGCACCACTCTCGGTGACCGAGGAATCGGATGAGACGGTGTCCAGCGGGGAAACTTCAGCGAGCAGTGACATTGAGACGTGCCTCCAGGTGGCGAGCCAGCCGCGAGAGCGGATAGCACATGGCGAAATACAGCAACGCGACCAGCGCAAAGACGGTGAAGGGTTCCAGGGTGGCGTTGTTGAGCATGGTGCCGGCCTTGGTCAGTTCGACGAAGCCGATCACCGAGGCAAGCGCGGTGCCCTTGATGATCTGCACCGAGAAGCCGACGGTCGGTGCGATGGCCATGCGCAGCGCCTGCGGCAGGATGATGTGACGCATGGTCTTCAGATAACCGAGCCCCAGCACTCGCGCCCCTTCCCACTGCCCCTTGGGCACCGCCTCGACACAGCCACGCCAGATGTCGTGCAGGAAGGCACTGCTGAACAGCGTCAGCGCGACCGCCGCCGCCGTCCAGGCCGAGACATCCAGCCCGAAGACCGCCACGCCGAAGAAGGCCAGAAACAGCTGCATCAACAGCGGCGTGCCCTGAAACAGCTCCGTGTAGAGGCGACAGAAGAGCGCCGCCCCCGGCCAGCGGGTCAGGCGCAGAAAGGTCAGCGCCAGCCCGACCAGACTGCCGCCAATGAAGGCGATCAGAGACAGCGCCAGCGTCCAGCGCGCCGCCAGCAGCAGGTTACGCAGGATGTCCCACAGCGTGAAGTCGATCATGAGTGGGCCTCTCTCAGCACATGGGAAGACAGACGGCGGCGCGGGGCTGGCGTCAGGTGGCGAAAGCCGAACAGACGACGCCCGATGCGGTTGAGCAAGGCGCGCATCGCGATGGCCAGCAGCAGGTACATGCCTGCCGTCACCACGTAGCTCTCGAAACTCAGGAAGGTACGTGACTGGATGAAGTTGGCCGCGAAGGTCAGGTCCGCCACGCTGATCTGGGAGACCACGGCGGAACCCAACATCACGATCACGCACTGGCTGGTCAGCGCCGGATACATGCGTTCCAGCGCCGGCATCAGCACCACATGGCGATAGCGCTGCCAGGGCGTGAGACCCAGCGCACGCCCGGCCTCCCACTGGCCGCGACCGGTGGCATCGACACCGGCACGCAGAATCTCGCTGCTGTAGGCCGCCAGGTTGAGTGTCATCGCGATCACCGCGGCCATCTCGGCGCTGAGTGACAGCCCCAGCGCCGGCAGGCCGAAGAAGATGAAGAACAGCTGGACGATGAAGGGCGTGTTGCGCAGCAGCTCCACCAGCATGCCCAGCAGTCGGCTGAAGACGCTGCTCGGCGCACGATGGCGCTGCCAGACACACATCACCGCACCGAGTATCCCCAGCGTGGTGGTCAGAATGGTCAACCAGACCGTCGTCATCAGCCCGGCCAGCAGGTCGGGCAGATACGGCAGCAGGCGCGAGAAATCCGGGAGATAGTTCATCGATCAAGCCTCACGGGAAAAGGGAGTCAGGCGTGCGACAGCTCGATTCAGGCATCCAGTGACGGCAGCGGCGCCTTGAACCAGGTCTCGGAGAGCGCGTTGAGCGTGCCGTCCTCGATCCCCTGGGCGATCAGCTCGTTCACGCGCGCCTTGAGCGCCGGCGTGTCATGCCGCATGCCCACATAGCAGGGAGAGTTCTTGAGCGGCAGTACACTGACCGGCACGCGGGAGGGATTGCGTTCGGCGATGGCGGCGGTGACCAGGTTGCCGGTGGCGATCATCTCGACCTGCCCTGACAGGAAGGCCGACAACGTCGTGTTGTTGTCTTCGAAGCGCTTCACGGTGGTCGATTCCGGCACCACCTTGCTGAGCTCCATGTCTTCCACCGAGCCACGTGTCACGCCGATGATCTTCTCGCTCAGCCCCTGGGCGGAGTCCACCTCACTGCCCTTCTCACCGAACACGCCGAGGAAGAACGGTGCATAGGCATCGGAGAAATCGATCGCCTTCTCACGCTCCGGATTCTTGCCCAGACTCGAGATCACCAGATCGACCTTGCGGGTCTGCAGATAGGGGATGCGATTGGCCGAAGTGACCGGCACCAGCTCCAGCTTCACGTTCATCTCATCCGCCAGATAGCGCGCCATGTCGATATCGTAGCCGCGTGGTTCAAGGTCCGGCCCGACTGAGCCGAACGGCGGGAAGTCCTGGGGCACCGCCACCTTCAGCACTCCGCTGTCGGTGATATCGCTCAGCGCATCCGCACGGGCCGTCAGGGCCGTGGCGGCCAGCGTGCCCCAGACGGCCAGCAGAATCCCCTTGCGCAACCAGTTGCCAAGACGTTGCGTGTTGCCTGTGCGTGATGCGTGCTTGAAGGCCTTGCTCTCGTGACGCTTGCTCATCGGTCAACTCCGGTGTCAGTCAATTCCGAGCGCTGAGGAGAACGACTCATCATGCGCTCGGCGCCCTGGGGCGTTTCATTGTTGTTGGTGGTTATCGCAGTGGTGTTTCGCGAGGGCTTGTCTGGCAATCCCTCTTCAACAAGCCCTGTCTGATGGGCCCTATCGGACGAGTCCTGTCCGCTGACTCCTCGTCGCATTGGCGGGCAACGTGAAACTCAAATCCTGACCAATGAAACAAGTGATTCCCTTATCCATCTTTGCAACGAGTGTGCCAACGCCACGCCAGTACGGCCCGAACGTGCACGAGGCGCTCGCCTGACAATGGTTCAGGTGATGAAGTGCAGGCGTGAAGACAGGCCAGATGACGGGCCTCAAGAGAGCCTGGGGCGGGCTAGAGGGCGGGCTAGAGGCCGAGCTTGAATACGAGCGGGAAGGCAGTGCGAGGGAGAGAAGTTGCGTTGCACGCCCTCGATGACGCTTCTTCGAACGCACAGTGTCCGGGCGTCATCGACATGAAAAGGGACACTGTTGGTGCAATCAGGCAGCCCATGCGCCCTGCGGGTGCGCGCAACCCGCAGGGCGAGAAGCATCGTGATGGGATGGGCGGCAGCGCAGGCAACCGCAATGACACTGCTAGCCGTCTCCCAGCTCCTCGAGTGACTCGAAGGTGTCCGTCACCCGGCGAATCTGGCTGCGACCAGCGACGAGGTCGTCATGCAGCAGGCGTGTGGCCAGCAGGTTGATCTGGCTCATGGCGGCGGCATAGCTGTCGAAGGCGCTGACACTGTCCAGCGGGCAGCGCAGCACATGCTCGATACCGGCAGGGATCTCGCTCAGGCTGTCATCGCAAACCAGCAGTACCGTGCAGGGAGCCTGGCCCAGCCACCCCAGCAGACGTGCCAGCCCCTGCGGGCGCCGGCGCATGGCGAATATCACCACGGCGTCATTGGCGCTCAGCCGCGCGACCTCCTCCCCGAGTGACTGGCCCGGCTGGGGCAGGACCGCCACCTGCCCTCTCAATTGCAGCAGTTGCTGGCGCAGATGCAGTGCCAGCGGATAGGCGTTGCGAAAGCCGATGATCTGCAAGCGTTCGGCATTGGCCAGGGTGCGGCCCAGCGCTTCCATGTCGAGCATGTCCAGCGCCGCCAGTGCCTGACGCAGGTTGCGACACTCCTGCTCATAGTGGCGCTGATGGTGGTCTGGCGTGGGCGTGCTCGAGACGACAGGCACGCCCGCATGACGCAGGCTGCGCGCCTGATCACGTGCCTCCCGGAAGTCCTGATAGCCGAGGCGGCGAAACAGGCGACTGACGGTGGCCTTGGAGACATGCGTCAGCCGTGAGAGCTCGGCGGCATTGTAGAGCGCCAGCTCATCCTGATGCGCGAGCAGAAAACGCGCGATACGCTGCTCGTTGGGGGTCAATCGCTCAAGGTGGTGAGTCAGGCGCTGATGCAGGCTCTGGCCTGCCAGCGACGCTGCCGCAGCGCGAGAAGGCATCTCGGAGTCAGTGGCTGAAGCACTGGAGTCATCACGCGTGGCTTGAGTCATGGCGAAGGGTCTCTCTGGTGTCATGGCACCCCGTGGGCCGCCACTCAGGGTCTGATATGGCAACGGGGGACTGGCGTCGCGCCCGGGGCTCAAGGATGCCCCAGACGTCATTGTGCCTCATCACAGTGCAAGCGTCGGGCCAGCGGCAAGGTGACAGTGCATCAATTGCCCTCTCGGGTGGCGGTTGACCCGGGAATTCGGCCCATCACATGAGCTGCAGGGCGGGCGATGACAGGCACGGCCTCAGCACGTGTTCACCAAGTGGTTGTTTTGGCGTAATTCTCCCTGGAGCGGCATGCAGATCGCTAAACATGAAGTGGGCACCCAGCGGGCACAGGCAATGCGCCACCCGACAGGACACCCACCGAACACCAAGATGGCAAATTTACCGATCAAGCGCTCGCGTGGCGCAAGGAGTTGTCTCATGGCCACCTCTACGATGACCACTCTGCTCGATACCTGTCGGGCCATGACTCACAAGCTTGCCGCACAGACCTTCACTCCTCTGACAGTGGGCGCAGAGAAAGCCGCTGATACCCCCGCTTGCGCCTCACAACTGCTGGGCGTGATGGCAATGGGCTACGAAGCTCCGCCCCTGCTGATGTCCTCGCAGGTGAGCGACACCCGTGCGGTCGGTGATATCGACGCATCACGCGTCGCCCAGCAACAGGCCGTCTTTGACCCGAACATCAACCACAAGGTGCACGCGGATTGGGAAGCCGAGCATCGTCATCAGACCCTGTTGCGTCACAGCATGGTCCGTCGGGGCATGCTGGCATGAGTGTCTATACCATCGGCATGGAATGCGGCATGCACATCCCGCTGGAAAACTGCGCAGTGAACGCCGAACCCGTGATGCGCGTGACTTTCGACATCAACGCCGGACTGCATGCCGGCGAGCGCCTGGCGCTCGAGCGGGGCGCCATCCAGTCACTGGCCGACAGTGACAACGCGCTGCTGGCAAGCATGGAAGCCCAGCTGCCACGTCGCAGCCTCCTGTGGACCTCACGCGGCATCCTGGAAGTCGGCCGTGGCTGGCGCTGGCAGACCTCCCCCGCCAGCCCCAAGGCGCCCTGGCTGGACGCCGTGCACCACAGCTGGCCAAGCCATGCGCCACGCTGGCTGCTCAAGGCGCCGGTGGTCATCGTGTGTGCGGATGCCCTGCCGATTGCCAACCGCACCCGACATCAACGTGATCTTGCCAGACTCTGGCTCACTGCCGATGCCGCACTGATCTATCTGGCGCAGGACGCCCGCGATGGCTGGCAGATGCATCAGCATTGTGAGCCGGAGCAACGCAACGGCGCCCACCTGACGAGCAAGGCCGCGAATGCACTTGAGCTGGCCAGCTGAGCCTCCTGTTCCAGCTCCCCCATCCGACATCTCGACGACATTCCGATGACACGCACCAGCAGACACGACAACGCCCGCGCCGGGAACACCGGAGCGGGCGTTGTCGTGTCTGCCATGACCCATCTGGCCGAACCAATGGCTCAGCGCGGACAGAGACCATCACACAGCGTGCTGGCCACGAAGTCCGCCAGCTGTTCCCAGTCCTCATCCGTGCGCGGCGCACCGCCCAGCTGGTCGATCTGGGCGGCGAAGTCCGCGTAGTGCTGCGTGGTGGACCAGATCAGATAGATGACCCACATCGGCTCCGCCTCGCGCAGCTTGCCAGCTGCCATCCACGCCTTCATCACCTCGCAGCGCGCCTGGACCCACTGGCGCAACTCTCCACTGAGATAGTCACGCAGAAACGGCGCGCCGCTGATCACCTCCGCCGCGAACAGGCGCGATGCCTGTGGGGCCTGACGTGCCAGCTTGAGCTTGACGCGCACCAGCGCCTCCAGCACCTCGCGCGGGTCATCATCGGCCGTGATGTCCTCAAGTGACGCATTCCAGCGCGTCAGCGTCTGCTCCAGCAGATGCACATAGAGCTTTTCCTTGGAACCGAAGTAATACAGCAGATTGGCCTTGGGCAACTCGGCCACGTCCGCGATCTGCTTGAGTGTGCTGCCACGATAGCCGTGACAGGCAAAGACACACTCGGCAGCTTCCATGATTCGACTTTCCGCCTGCTCACGGGGAGAGCTGGTCGGTGTCGGACTGAATTCCGCACTTCGGGAACGACGAACTTCGGCATACAGGGAAGAAGGAGAATCTGCAGGCATCAGCATCACTCATCAAATAGACGTTATCGTTCGAGCATCTTGACCACAGCACCGGAACATGACCTTCGATTTCGGCCTCACGTCACGATGCTGTGGTCAGAATGCTCACCCCGGGCAGGCGCGATACGCTCGATGCGTCGCTCTCCTGACGCGCACTTGCGCCACCCACGCAAAAATACCACACCATTGGCTGACCATTTGGTCAGATTCTTGCTAGAAATACAACATGAGCTGTTACATTGACACTCGAAGACGCCAATCGGGCCCGCAATGCCCAGATTCGGCTGTGCCATACGCCTGAAGGCACCACAATGACAAGACGACCTGACGGGATGCCTGCATGATCGACTTCACCTTGAACGGACACGCGCGTCAGCTGCCCGCGCCTGCACCGGGAACGACAACGCTTGAAGCCCTTCGCACCTCTCTGGGGCATACCGGCACCAAGGAAGGCTGCGCGTCCGGTGACTGCGGCGCCTGCACGATTGCCTTGCAGGTGCCGGGCCAGCCCATGACGACGGTCAATGCCTGCCTGATGCCCGCCCACCAGCTGCAGGATTGCGAGTTGATCACCATCGAGGGACTGTCGAACGAGACCGCCACCTCCTCGCTTTCCCCGGTGCAGCAAGCGCTGGTGACGACCCACGCCAGCCAATGTGGCTTCTGTACCCCGGGCATCGCCATGAGCCTGGCGGTGCTGCACGCCGATCATCAGCTGCGCAGCGCAGAGGGCGAGAGTCTCGATGCCGCGCGGCGCGACCAGATGATCGACCATGCGCTGGGCGGCAATCTGTGCCGCTGCACAGGCTATCGACCGATACGCGAGGCTGCCCATCGCCTGCTGCAGGGAGAATTCGGGCCGGCCACCCTGCTGTCATCCGGCCAGGCAGCTTGTCAGCCCGCCACTGGCGAGGCGAATTCAGCGTCCCGTCGCGAGCGAGATAGCGAACTGAAAGGCTCAAGCACCTTCCATCGTCCCACCCGTCTCGAAGAGCTGCTGGCGCTGCGCGCCGCACATCCCCAGGCGCCCTTGATCGCGGGGGGCACGGATCTGATGCTGGAATACACGCAACGCCTGCGTGACTTCCCGGCACTGATCGATACCACGTGTGTCGCGGCCCTTGGCACCATCGAGGAAGGGGAACACGCCGGCCAGGCAGGCTGGTGGATCGGCGCTGCGGTGACCTACCGCCAGCTGATGCCACTGCTGCGTGAACATTATCCCGAGGGCGCGGACCTGCTCACTCGCCTGGGCAGTGAACAGATCCGCAATCGTGGCACGCTGGGCGGCAACATCGGCAACGCCTCACCCATCGGGGACATGCCGCCGCTGTTGATCGCGCTGGAGGCCTATCTCCAGCTGATGAGTGTCGATGGGGAGCGCATCCTCAAGCTTGAGGACTTCTTCCTCGACTACAAGCGCACCCAATTGATGCCCGACGAGATCATCCATTCCCTCTTCCTGCCGCGGCCGGTTCACAATCAGCGGCTGGCGGTCCACAAGCTTTCCAAACGGCGGGATGATGACATCTCCACGCTGCTGGGGGTCTTCGCCTGGCGGCGCGATGCCAGTGGCCATGCTCAGCACTGGCGAGTCGCCTTCGGCGGCATGGCCGGCATTCCGGCACGTGCACCGCATCTCGAGGCACTCCTGAGCCGTGAAACGCTGGAATCACTCACGCCCGCCCAGCTCGACACCCTCACTCGCCACAGGATCGAGCAGGCCATCCAGGCCGATTTCTCGCCTCTCTCGGACGTGCGTGGCTCCCGCGAGTATCGTCTGCTGGCCGCCAGCCATCTGGTCCCCCGAGTGGCGCAGCGAATCCACAATGAACGTCACGCGACTGCCCCCCTCATGCCACTGGAGAGCCTCGATGCGTACCTTGCACAGTCTTGAGTCCGACGCCAGCGCCGCGCCGGCCACCCCCGTTCTCCAGTCGCGTCAGCATGAAAGCGCCCAGCGCCATGTCAGCGGCTCGGCGCGTTATGTGGATGACCTGCCACTGCCCACGGGTTCGCTGCATCTAGCCATCGGCATGAGTGAGGTCGCGCACGCCACCCTGGATACACTGGATCTCGAGGCGGTGCGCCGTGCTCCCGGCGTAGTCTGCGTGCTCAGCGCCGCCGACATCCCCGGCCACAGCGATGTGGGGCCGGTCTTCCCCGGCGACCCGCTGCTGGTCAGTGATCGCATCAGTCATCATGGTCAGGCGCTGTTCGTGGTTGCCGCCGAGAGCGAGCGGGCGGCGCGTCAGGCGGCGCGACTGGCCAAGGTGGCGGTGACCCCCTTGCCACTGACGCTTGATCCCTGCCAGGCCGCCAGTCGCGGTGATCTGGTGCGCCCGACCCATACCCAGGCACGTCTGGCCAACGGCCGGGCAACGACACGCGAAAGCGTCAGCGAACGACTTGCCAGATCCGCCTGGCAATTGGACGGCGAGCTTGAGAGCGGTGGACAGGAACACTTCTATCTGGAGAGCCAGGCAGCGCTGGCCTTGCCGGGTGAAGACGACGAGATGCTGGTGCACAGCTCGTCCCAGCACCCCAGCGAAGTCCAGAAGCTGATCGCCGAGGTGCTGGGCGTGCCCTTCCATGCCATCACGGTGGAAACCCGTCGCATGGGAGGCGGCTTCGGCGGCAAGGAAACCCAGGCCGCGCCGGTGGCATGTCTGGCAGCCCTGGTGGCGCGTCGTACGGGGCGGGCCGCCAGACTGCGACTGCCCCGCAATGACGACATGCGCCTGACCGGCAAGCGCCATCCCTTCCATCACCGCTACCAGTTCGGTGTCGATGACAGCGGGCGCATCGACACCGCCATCATCGAGCTGACCGGCGACTGCGGCCACTCGCCGGATCTGTCGGATGCCATCGTCGATCGCGCCATGTTCCATGCCGACAACGCCTATTACCTCGGCAATGCCCACGTACGCGGTATCCGTGCCCGCACCAACGTGGCGTCCAACACCGCCTTCCGCGGCTTCGGTGGTCCGCAGGGCATGCTCGCCATCGAGGCGGCCATGGAGGATATCGCAAGGCGTCTGGGGCGCGACCCGCTGGAGATCCGCAAGCGCAACCTCTACTGCGAGGGCCGTGAGACCACGCATTATGGCCAGCACGTCAATCAGTACCCACTTCTCACCACGCTGATCGACCAGCTCGAGGCGCAGGGCGACTACTGGGCGCGTCGTGCCGAGATTCGCGCCTTCAATGCCGCCAATCCGGTGGTGAAGAAGGGGCTGGCGCTGACGCCGGTGAAGTTCGGCATCTCCTTTACCGCCAAGCACCTCAATCAGGCCGGCGCCCTGGTGCATGTCTATACCGATGGCAGCGTGCAGGTGAATCATGGCGGCACCGAGATGGGCCAGGGCCTGCACACCAAGATCACCCAGGTCGCGGCCCGTGAGCTGGGCCTGAGCGTGGACAGGGTGCGCATCACCGCCACGCGCACCGACAAGGTACCCAACACCTCACCGACCGCGGCAAGTTCGGGAGCGGACCTCAACGGCATGGCCACACGTGATGCCTGCCTGCGCCTCAAGGCGCGCCTGCTCGACTTCGCCGCCGAACATCTCGCCCAGCCACGCACCAGCCTGAGCCTCGACAATGGCGAACTGCATGGCCCGAGCGGCGTACTGATGACATGGGGGGAGCTGATCCAGGCGGCGTATCTGGAACGCATCTCGCTCTCCGAGAAGGGCTTCTATGCCACCCCGGACATCCACTACGACCGCGAAAGTGGCACCGGACACCCCTTCTACTACTACGCCTTCGGCGCGGCGCTGTGTGAAGTGGTCGTCGATACCTTGAGCGGCGAATACCGCCTGGAAAGCGCCGAGATCCTGCACGACGTGGGAGATTCGCTCAATCCGGCCATCGACATCGGTCAGATAGAAGGCGGCTTCGTGCAGGGCATGGGCTGGCTGACGACGGAGGAACTCAAGTGGAACGAGGATGGCCGCCTGCTGACCGATGGCCCGGCCACCTACAAGATACCCGCCATCAGCGACGTACCCGACGGCGCGATCACGGTACGCCTGCTGGAAGGACACCCCAACTCGGCCGCCAGCATCTATCGCTCCAAGGCGGTGGGTGAGCCCCCCTTCATGCTCGCCATCAGCGTGTGGGCGGCGCTGCGCGATGCGCTGGCCTCGTTGACCGACTACCGCCGCGCAGTGCGCCTGGATACCCCTGCCACGCCGGAGCGCGTGATGCTGGCGGCGCGTGAGCAGCGTGATTGGCAGGAGCAGCACGCCACTGCCGGCGCAGAGCCAACGCAGGTGCCGTCATGAGTGCAATCAAGAGTGCCGCGACGGGCCGCTGGTATCAGGCGCTCGCCGAGGCACAGGCAGCGCTGACGGCCCATGCCCTGGCCACCGTGGTGACGGTGGCGGGCTCCGCCCCGCGAGGTGCCGGCAGCAAGATGCTGATCACCCCGGATACGCTGCACGACAGCCTCGGCGGCGGCCGGCTGGAACAGCTGGTGGTGGAGCGCGCCCGAGCGATGCTGGCGCAGGGACAATCGGGCTGTCATCTCGAGGAGATCGCGCTGGGCCAGCATGCTCAACAATGCTGTGGTGGCCACGTGCAGGTGTTGATCGAGCTGTACCCGACGCTTGCGCCACGGCTGACCCTGTTCGGCGCCGGCCATGTCGGTCAGGCCATCGTCCACCTCCTGGCACCGCTGGACTGGCAGATCGACTGGCGGGATTCACGCGCCGAGCAGCTCGAGTCCGCCACGATTCCTGCGGGCAGTGAGGGCCGTGTGCAGCGCCAGACATTCAATATCCTGACGGACCTGCCGCTCTCGAAAGCGGCGCCGGCCTCCGACTCGCTGCCAGTGAGGGCGGGCAGTCATGTGCTGGTATTGACCCATGATCATGTCGAGGACCAGGCGCTGGTGGCGGCTCTTGCACCGCGTGATGACCTGGCCTCGCTGGGGCTGATCGGCTCCAGCAGCAAGTGGGCGCGCTTTCGCCAGCGCCTGCGCTGCGATCTCGACGAGCACGAGGTCGCCCGCATTCGCTGCCCGATCGGTGTGCCGGGGATTCCGGGCAAACGCCCCGAGGAGATCGCGATCGCGGTGGTGGCCGAACTGCTTCAGTTGCAGGCCAGCCAAGCCGCCCAGCAGACCGACGACGCGAACTCCCCAACCTCGTCACACCCCCCATCACTGGACGGCAATGGCCTGACGCGCAAGGGTGCCCGCCAGCTGCGCGCCCGCCTTGCCCCTGACGCGATGCACCAGACAGAACCGACACGGAAGGCCGAATGATGACTGACCAAGACACCCCGCTATCTGTGGCCTGCCACCTGGATGACCGCCGACTGACGGGGGCGCTGCGCTCGGCCGCAAAGGCGCCAGAAAGCGTCAGCCTGTTGCGTGGCGCCCTGCTGCACTTCCTGGATGAGCCTCTGGACGATCCGCAAGGAACGCTTGCGTCAGGCGAGCGGGACCCCGCCATCGAGTACTACGCGGATGCCCTGCTGGTGATGCACGCCGGCAAGGTGGTGGCGCTGGGCGACTGCTCCGCCCTTGTCGCGCACAGCGACATGCACGAGCTTGTCCGCCTGAGCCCGCCGCACAGCGTCACCGGTCTGATGATGCCAGGCTTCATCGATACCCACGTGCACTTCCCGCAGCTGGATATCATCGCAAGCTATGGTCACTGCCTGATCGACTGGCTGAATACCTACACCTTCCCCGCCGAGCAGCGCTTTGCCGACCCCGCGCACGCCACCGAGGTCGCCGAGATCTTCCTCGATGAGCTGCTGCGTCATGGCTCCACCAGTGCCCAGGTGTTTGCCACCTCGCATGCCAGCAGTGCCGATGCCCTGTTCCGGGCCGCGCGGAGCCGCGACATGCGTGTGCATGCCGGTCGCGTGATGATGGATCGCAATGCGCCGCCGGCACTGCTCGATTCAGGCGTCACCGCGCTCAAGGACGATGAGCGGCTGATCGCGGACTGGCACGGGCGTGATCGCCTCGGCTATGTGCTGACCCCGCGCTTCGCCCCGACCTCCACCCCCGAGCAGCTCAAGGCCGCCGGCCAACTGCTCAAGTGCCAGCCGGACCTGCACCTGCAGACCCATCTGGCCGAGAACCTCGATGAAGTGAAGTGGGTGGCGGAACTGTTCCCCGAGGCTCGGGATTATCTGGCGATCTATGAGGATGTTGGCCTGAGTCACGAGCGCACCACCTTCGCCCACGGCATCCACCTGGACGATGGCATGCGCCAGCGCATCGCGGATCGTGGCGCCAGCATCGCCTTCTGTCCGACCTCCAACCTGTTCCTCGGCAGCGGGCTGTTCGATCGCGCCAGCGCCCGCCATCAGGGGATCAACATCAGCATCGCCACCGATGTCGGCGGTGGCTCCAGCCTCTGTCAGCTGGAGAGCCTCAAGGCAGCCTATCAGGTCGGTCAGTTGCACGGTGCAGTCGCCCATGATGTGGCGGGGCTTGCGTCACGTGCCAACCAGCCACTGACGCCCTGGCAGGGCTTCTATCAATTGACGCTGGGCAATGCGCGCGCCATGCGGCTGGAGGACAAGGTCGGCAACCTGCATCCGGGGATGGAGGCAGACGTGATCGTGCTCGACCCCACAGCGACTCACTTGCTGGCGCGGCGTACCCGCTGGGGACAGCCACAGCAGGTACCGCTGGGGGAGGTGCTGTTCGCCCTGATGATGCTCGGGGATGACCGCGCGATTCGCGAGGTGCATGTGGCGGGCCGCTGCCGCAAACGGCACGGCATGCTGCTGAGTGATCACCCCGCTGCGAAGACACGCCCACATGTTGAAGCATTAATGCCCTGAGGGCATCACAGGTGTGACAACATGCTGACAAATGGTGCCAATTTATAGAATTGGTGCCATTTTTTCATCATAAAGGTGCGTGAGACATGGATACTCAACGCTGAGTCCACTCGTTATGATGGCGCCATCTTCTTTCAACGTCCTGGGCACCCTCAGAGGTGCCGACGCATTACGAGGTCCGTCATCATGACTCCCACTGCCATCATGCAACGTCGTTATTCCACCAAGGCCTTCGATCCGGCGCGCAAGATCAGCGCCGCCGACTGGCAGGAACTGGAAAACGTGATGCGCCTGAGCGCTTCCAGCGTCAATTCCCAGCCGTGGCACTTCCTGGTGCTGGAGTCTGACGATGCCAAGCAGCGCTTCGCACGTGCCGGTACGGATGACAAGTACGCCTTCAACTCGCCGAAGATCACCAATGCGTCTCACGTCGTGCTGTTCTGCACCCGCACTACCCTGGACGACGACTACCTGAACCATCTGCTGGATACCGAAGCCTCTGATGGTCGCTTCAAGAAGGATGACGAGTTCAGCGCCATGATGGACGGCGCCCGTCGTCTGTTCATCGACCTGCATCGTCATGATCTCAAGGACATGCAGCACTGGATGGACAAGCAGGTTTACCTCAATTACGGCAGCCTGCTGTATGCCGCCTCCAGCCTGAACATCGATGCGGTGCCGCTGGAAGGCATCGACCCGGTGGCGCTGGACGCCGAATTCGGGCTGCGCGAGAAAGGCTTCAACGCCCTGGTCGCCGTGAGCCTTGGCTATCGCGCCGCTGACGACTTCAATGCGGAACTGCCCAAGTCCCGTCTGCCGGCAGACGAACTCTTCACTCGCCTGTAAGCGCAGGGGTCATCGAGCGGCGGGCAGCGCATTCCCCCACGGGGCTCCGTGCCTGCCGCATTGCATCCGCCCATCGGACATGACACCGTTTCTGCTCATGTCCCATCGTCTGCCGGTCACGTGGGGCATCCGCTTCACGCGTCATCATTTTCGTTCACGAAAGGATTCATGCCATGTCTCTCAAGCTTATCGCGACTCTGACCTTCCCCGCCGACCAGCAGGAAAAGGCCCGTGACATTCTCGCCGACCTGGTCGAGAAGAGTCAGTCCGACAAGGGCTGTCTGCAATATGAACTCTTCGCGGTAGACAAGCAGGTCGAGGAAGGCGAGCCGGTACCGGAAGGCGACTTCGTGGTACTGGAGGAATGGTGGGATGAAGAAGCGCTGGAAGCCCACGTGGCATCCGAGCACTTCCAGGGCTTCCTGGGGGCCTTCGCGGAAGGCGAGATCGGCCTCAAGATCCAGCGTCTGCTGACAGTCTGACGCCAGCCGCTTGACCCTGCACCCGCTTGCCCGGGCCACAGGGACGTCAATTCCAGGACCCCGCCGAGTCACGCTCGGCGGGGTCCTGCGTTATCCGGCCAGTCATCGAGTGCCTCGGCGACAAGACGTCGTGACAGCAAAAGACACCTGATATTGGTTCACTTCTTGCTTATAATTGCCCGCCCGCGAATCGCATGGCGTGATCACGCATCGTCATACTCGATCATCAGCCCATTCCTCCCGCATTTGCCGCGAGCCGACAAGGAGCGTCCCATGACCCAAGCTTCCTCCCAGCACAAGGGGATCGACGAGCCACTGCTCGGCCTCGAGAGCTGCCCCTCCGTTCCCATCTCGGCGCTCGCCGGGGCCCAGCATCTGCTGGCTAGTCTGGCGGGCATCATTGCACCGACATTGATCATCACCAGTGCGCTATCGCTCGGGGCCTACACCGCCAGTCTGCTGTCGATGGCGCTGGTGGTCTCCGGGATCGCCACCTGGATTCAATCCCAGCGCCTGGGGCCATTCGGTTCGGGGCTGTTGAGCATCCAGGGCACCAGCTTCAGCTTCGTGTCGGCCTTGATCACCGCCGGCCTGATCGCGCGCAGCCAGAATGCCAGTGACGAACAGGTGCTGGCGGTACTGTTCGGCACCTGTCTGGCCGGCAGCCTGATCGAGATGGCATTGGGCACGGTGCTACCATGGCTCAAGCGCGTCATCACACCGGTGGTGACAGGCGTGGTGGTGATGCTGATCGGGTTGAGTCTGATCGAGGTCGGCATGACGGATATCGGTGGCGGCTTCGGTGCTGCGGACTTCGGCGCCCCCGCCAATCTGGCGCTGGCCGGCTGCGTGCTGATCACGGTACTGGCCTGTCAGGTCTCGCGTCACCCGTGGCTGAGAATCGCCTCCATCTTCATCGGCATGGCCGTCGGCTGCATCATCGCGGCGCTGGGCGGCATGTACGATGCGCCACAACTGGCGGATGCCGCACTGATCGCTCTGCCGCACCCGGCGACGCTGAATACCGGCTTCGACTTCTCGCTGGCCGCCTTCCTGCCGGTGGCCTTCATCTTCATTATCACCGCCATCGAGACCGTCGGCGATCTCACCGGCAGCGCACGCGCCTCGGGGCTCGCCGTGGATGACGACACGCATCAGAAGCGTCTGCGCGGCGGCGTGCTAGGGGATGGCCTGAATTCCGCACTCGGCGCGCTGGCCGGCACCTTCCCCAACACCACCTTCAGTCAGAACACCGGCGTGATCCAGCTGACCGGTATCGCCAGCCGCCATGTGGGCCGCTACGTGGCGGGCTTCCTGCTGTTGCTGGGCCTGTCGCCCTTCATCGCCACCCTGCTCACGCAGATGCCGCGCCCGGTGCTCGGTGCCACCACCACGCTGATGTTCGCGCTGATCGCCGTCTCCGGCATCCGCATCCTGATGGCGCAGCCCATCGGGCGTCGCGAGATGATGATCATCGCGCTGGCCCTGGGGCTTGGTCTGGGCGTCGGCATGGTACCGGATGTGCTGAACGCGATTCCGGGGGCCTTCGCCGATGCCTTGCGCTCGCCGATCACCATGGGCGGCCTGACTGCCATCCTCGCCGAGTTGCTGCTGCCGAAGATGGAAGATGCCGAGGTGTTCAATCCCAAAGCGAGTGAGCGTGAGTCCACCGACAGCATCAGCGCGGAGCAGGAACACGCCTGAGCCGCAGGCGCCGCAATGAGACATGAAAGAACCGGCGCACCATTGGCCGGTTTTTTCATGTCGGTCGCCTCTTGAGGCCAGTCGCGCTTCTACAGGTCAGCCACACTTCTTCACGCCATTCGCTGACGTAGGCAAGCGGCGCACAGCTCGCACTTCCTGAGCAGGTCATCCAATCTCCACAATGGCAAGACAGACTCGTACAGCGGTGTGCCTTGCCATCGGTTACCCTTCACCCACTACACATAAGCGCTTTCTCATCAATAGTCTTGCAATCGCCACCCTGACAATCAGCACTTTGAGGCTGGAAGGCGCCATAGCGCCTCGGAGCCAGACACAAGGAACGTATCGCTCATGCTGAACACTCGACTCACCTCATCAAACGCGCCGGGCTTGCGCACATCCCCCCGCTCGCGCCTGGCGCTGAAGACCCTGCTGGGGGCTGCATTGCTGAGCACGCTCAGCGCCTGCGCCACCCATCAGGACCATGAATGGCAGGCAGACACGTCCTATCACCTGACGGTGCTGCACACCAATGATCATCACGGTCGCTTCTGGCGCAGCAGCGATGGCGAATACGGCATGTCGGCACGCAAGACGCTGGTCGACCGTATCCGCGCCGAAGTGGAATCCGAGGGTGGCAGCGTGCTGCTGCTGTCCGGCGGAGACATCAATACCGGCGTGCCGGAGTCCGACCTGCAGCAGGCCGAACCCGACTTCAAGGGCATGAACCGCATCGGCTATGACGCCATGGCGGTGGGCAATCATGAATTCGACAACCCGCTGGACGTGCTGCTCAAGCAGCGCGACTGGGCCGATTTCCCGATGCTGGCCGCCAACATCTACGACAAGGCCACCGGCGAGCGTCTGTTCGCGCCCTACAGGATCTTCGATGAAGACGGCGTCCATATCGCGGTGATCGGCCTGACCACCGAAGACACCGTGCGCATCGGCAATCCCGAGTACTTCAGCAATCTCGAGTTTCGCGATCCCAAGGAAGAGGCACGCAAGGTCATCGAGCAATTGAACGAGCACGAGCAGCCGGACCTGATCTTCGCCGTCACCCACATGGGGCATTATCAGAACGCCGAGCATGGCATCAATGCGCCGGGCGACGTCACGCTTGCGCGCTACCTGCCCACCGGGGCGCTGGACATGATCGTCGGCGGTCACTCTCAGGAGCCCGTGTGCATGGAGGGCGTCAACCGGATGGCGGACTTTGCGCCCGGCGATGATTGCCAGCCGGACCGTCAGAACGGCACCTATATCGTGCAGGCCCACGAATGGGGCAAGTACGTGGGGCGTGCCGATTACGAGTTCCGCAATGGCGAGCTGACCATGCTCAACTATCAGTTGATCCCTGTGAACCTCAAGAAGACCGTCGAAGTGAACGGCGAGCGTCACAAGGTGCTGGTCAAGGAGGAAATCGCCGAGGACAGTGAGCTGCTCGAGTTCCTGCGCCCCTATCAGGAGAAGGGTCAGGCGCAGCTCAATGTCAGCGTCGCGCAGAGCAACGGCAAGCTGGAGGGGGATCGCGACGTGGTGCGCTTTGCCCAGACCAATCTGGGCCGCCTGATCGCCACCGCCGCCATGCAGGCCGGCAAGGCAGACTTCGGCGTGATGAACTCAGGTGGCGTGCGCGCCTCATTGCCTGAAGGAGAGATCACCTACAAGGATGTGCTGACCGTACTGCCCTTCGGCAACACCGTGGGGGTCGTCAGCATGTCGGGCAGCGAGGTGCTCGACTACCTAAATGCCGTGGCGACCCAGCCGGTGGACTCCGGCGCCTATGCCCAGTTCGCCGGTATCAGCATGCAGGTCGACCGGGCCGAGGGCAGCGTCTCTGACGTGATGATCCAGGGCCAGCCACTGGACATGAGCGCGCAATATCGCTTCAGCGTTCCAAGCTTCAATGCCGCCGGCGGGGATGGCTATCCGAAGGTCACTGACCTGCCGGGCTACCTGGATACCGGCTTCGTCGATGCCGATGTGCTCAAGGCCTACCTTGCCGAGCAGAGCCCGATCGACGTCGCGCCGTACGCGCCCCAGGGCGAGATCGTCTATCAGTGACGCTCAAGGCTTCTGCTCTAAACATGCACATGACAACGGGACGCCTTGGCGTCCCGTTGTCGTTTCCAGAGCCGGAATATCCTCGCCAGGGCTGCAGTCGGACTATACAAGTGCGGATCGCACAGGTTTGATAAGACATGCGCACCACTACAACAAAGACCGTCGAGACCCTGGCCCATGAACCTCAACCGCACCGACAGTGAGCTGCTCAACCTGCTGATCAAGGACGGCCGCATGTCCTATGCCGACATCGCCCGCAAGCTGGGCATCTCGCGTGCTCACGCCCGCTCACGCGTCCAGGCATTGGTCGAGAGTGGCGTGATCGAGCAGTTCACCGCCGTCATCAACCCGGACAAGCTCGGCAAGGGCATCTCCACCTTCGTGGACCTGACCGTCGCGCCCAGCGCCATCGAGCGCATCGCCGAGGAGCTTTCCGCCTGTGTCGAGGTGGTCAGTCTCTACATCATGAGCGACCTGAAAAGCCTGCACATCCACACCCTCACCGACAGCTACGAAGCCTTCGACAGCTTCGTGCGCGAACATATCTTCAATCGTGACGAGATACTCTCCGTCGACTGCAAGTCGCTGATGACACGCGTCAAGCATCGTCGTGGTGGCGCACGGCTATAAGCACGCGCCGGGGTCGCGAATTAAGTGCATGCGACCCAACCCACGCAGCAAGCGCATGGTGAACCACAGAAAGCCCAGCGGGAACAGCACCGTCTGGGTGATGAACAGCATGGTGAGGTCGATCACCTTGTCGGTCATGGCATCAAAGCCCTCGGTGACACTGGTGATCGGCCCACCGACCCAGCCTTCCATGCTGCCCTTGAACTGCTGCCACCAGCTGCGCTCTTCGTGCTCGCCTCCCACCTGCTTGTCCGCCACTTCCGCCAGCTGCTGCTGCGTCACGCTCAGCTGCGCCATCTGCGCATCTCGGCTGTCATCGAGAAAGGCCTGACCTGCCGCACCACTGGCCAGCGCGACACTGAGCACGGCAAAGCGCAGCGCGATGCCCCATAGCGCCAGGCGCACGAGTGCCTGCTGCCACCAGGGAGGGACGCGCCCGGCTTCGCTGTCTGCCCGCCTGCCCTCGGCCAGCAGGCCGAACACCGCCAGCAGGCAGGCCACGGTGGTCATGCTCTTGATGATCACGGAACCGGAGATGCCCAGCAGCAATTTCTGCAGCGCCAATGAGCCGGTGGCCGCGAACATCACCCACGAGAAGCGCTCGATCATGTCATTGGCGGGGTCCAGCGCCTCCCCGGGCGAGACCTGAAATACCTGCAGGTCGATGGTCGAGGACTGCAGCACCGAGATGGTCGCGTTCAGGCCCTTGGCGATGGCGAAGGCACTGAAGGCCTGCCCCAGGGTGGCATCGATGACATCGCGTGCCCACTGCTGGGGCAACTCCCACCAGGCAAGCACTGCCATTACCAGCAGGATGGCGATTAGGAAGGCGCGGGGTATTCGCGCGTCAGTGGGTGCGCCGGGGGCGGCAGGCAGGCGCACGCCAGCATGTCTCGCGAAAGGCGTGGAGGAGACGGCAGACGTGGCCGGCGTGGGAGAAGCGGAATCGTCAGAATCATGAGGTGACATGCAAGGCTCCAACAGGGCAAAGCCGCATGATGCCACCGGGCTTGCTGACTGTCGTCATCGCCCGGCAATCACCGGCCCCATTCATGTCCCTGTCGGCTCGCTCCGCCCAGCTCTCTCTTCTCCCTGCCCCCCCGTCCCTATCAGCCCACGCACCGCTCAGCCCTCTCGTGCCAAGCCCTTTCCTGACAGCCTCGCTCAGAGGCAATGCACCGCGATGACTCAAGCGCACCACAATGCGGCAAGCATGACAATTGATCATCACCACCCCACATTCGCGAGCCAGATGTCACCTTCCGTGATGCTATCGATGAACAAATGCCGCGATTGGCGTGATCTTCTGACATTTGTCAGGCACTGAACTCCGCACATCAGCGGCTCCACGGTCTCACATGTGCAACTCCGGAGACGCATGCGCGCATTCTCAACGGAAAACAGCGCCCTAATCTTGCACGTAGTTAATTGAAATAATTGGGAAAATTTCTCAGGCGGCGAAATGGCACACGGCTTGCAGAGTCATCCCCGTAGCGCGATGACAAATGACAGCCTCAAAACTGACAAATGAAAGACATCGCTACTCAAGAGCATGCAGAAACACCGACACAACAAGATCGCTGACCTCGATGTCAGCACGCCGTACAGGCTCCCCTTGCCGCATCCGCACATCCACCGCCGCAGGGGCACTACTGGTCATCCGTCCGCAGGAGAACCTCCCATGACATTCGATCGTCGCAAGTTCCTGGGTGCCGCTCTGGCAACCTCAACCGCTGGACTCGTGATGGGTGCGCCCGCCATCGTGCGCGCGGAATCCAGCAAGACCTATCAATGGAAGATGACCAATGCCTACGGCCCGGGATCGCCCTTCTATGTCGAGGGCCCCGGTAGCCCGACCGACTTCTGCCGCAAGGTGGAAGCCATGTCGGGCGGGCGCATGAAGATCCAGCACTTTGCGGCCGGTGAGCTGATTCCGGCACTGGAAGGCTTCAATGCCGTCGCCAGTGGCGTGGTGGAGATGAACGCCGGCAATGCCTATTTCTGGGCCGGCAAGATTCCCGCTGCCCAGTACTTCACTACCGTCCCCTTCGGCATGAATACCCAGGGCATGAATGCCTGGCTGTATCACGGTGGCGGCCTGGAGCTGTGGCATGAGCTGTACGCCCCCAAGGGACTGATCGCCTTCCCGATGGGCAATACCGGCGTGCAGATGACCGGCTGGTTCCGCAAGCCGATCAACACGGTGGAGGACTTGAAAGGCCTGAAGATGCGTATCCCGGGGCTTGCCGGCAAGGTCTATGCCGAGCTGGGCGTCGCCGTGCGCCTGTTGCCGGGCGGCGAGATATTCCCGGCGCTGGAACGCGGTGTCATCGATGCCGCCGAATTCGTCGGGCCCTATCAGGACCGCCGTCTGGGGCTTCAGAAGGCTGCCAAGTACTACTACACCACCGGCTGGCATGAGCCGACCAACGTCACAGAACTGATGATCAACAAGGCCGCCTGGGAGAGTCTGCCGGAAGACCTGCAGGCCATCGTCAAGGCCGCCGCTCAGGCGTGCAATGTCGAGAGCCAGGCCTGGTGTGAGTCGGTGAACGCCGAAGCGCTCAATGATCTGGTGGAAAACGAGGGCGTCACCGCTCAGCCGTTGCCCGATTCCGTGGTGGCGCGCCTGAAGGAAGTCACCGAGAAGACGCTGACCGACATGGCGGCCGCCGATCCGGACACTGCACGTGTGCACGAGTCGTTCATGGCCTTCCGCGATCAACACAAGGAATGGGCCGCCGTCAGCGAGAAGACCTTCCTGGCACTCTGACGGCTGACATCGAACCTCCCCCGTGGCGGTACCTGCGGCTCACGTCCCCAGTGCCTGAACGGATCACCGCTGGTGTCATCCCTGCTCCCCCTGTCTACGCCACGGCCTGTCCCGTCGTGGCGTTCGTGAGGTCATGTCATGCTGCATGTCATCCACTGTCTCGAGGGCATCATCGAGCGGCTGGGCATCATTGCCCGTTACTCGCTGTTGGCACTCGTGGTGCTGGTCGCCAGTAACGTGCTGTTGCGTTACTTCTTCAGCATCAGTCCCGTGCCACTCCAGGAATTCGAGTGGCATCTGATTTCCCCCATCGCGCTGCTGGGCATTTCCTATGCCCTCAAGCATCGCGCCGACGTTCGCGTCGATGTCTTCTATGATCGATTCCCCCCCAAGGGGCGTGCGCTGGTGGATCTGCTCGGCGCCCTGATGACCATCGCCATCGGCACGGCCATTGCCTGGCTCGGCCTGAGCTATACCGAGCAGTCGTATCAACTGATGGAAGGCTCACCCGACCCCGGCGGCCTGCCCTATCGCTACCTGCTCAAGGCCTTCATCCCCATCGGTTTCGCCGCGCTTGCCCTGCAGGGCATGGCGGATTGCCTGCGCGCCTTGCTGACATTGACGAACCGCATGCCCGACGCCTCTTCCACCACGTCATCCAACACCAAGGTGCCTTCATGAGTCCGAATGAGTGGATTGCCCTCAGCATGATCGGCGGCTTCCTGATCCTGATGCTGATCGGGATTCCGGTCGCGATCTCATTGGCGGTGGCCGGTTTCGTGGCGGGTCTGGCGGGCTTCGGCCCGCTGCTGTTCAGCCTGATGCCGGCACGTCTCTATGGTGTGGTCACCAATTACACGTTGCTGGCGATACCGCTGTTCGTGTTCATGGGGGTCATGCTCGAGAAATCGCGGGTCGCCGAGGACATGCTCGAGACCATCGGGCGCGCCATGGGTGGCGTGAACGGCGGCATGGGCATCGCGATCATTCTGGTCGGCGTACTGATGGGCGCCTCCACCGGGATCGTCGGTGCGACTGTGGTCACCGTCGGCATGCTGACATTGCCGACCCTGCTGCGCCGCGGCTATCACCCGGGCGTGGCCTCGGCCACCATCTGCGCCTCCGGCACCCTGGGGCAGATCATTCCGCCGAGCCTCGTGTTGATCCTGCTGTCGGAGATTCTCGGCGAATCCGTCGGTACCCTGTTCGCCGCGGCCTTCGTGCCGGGCCTGGCGATCGCGGTCATCTACATCGTCTACCTGCTGGTGCTGGGCTGGTGGAAGCCGGAACTCGTCCCGGCCATTCCAGAAGAGGAGCGCGCCGCCGCTGGCGGCATGAAGGAATTGCTGAGGGATCTGGCGCGCAGCGTGATTCCGCCGCTGATGCTGGTCTTCGCGGTACTGGGCTCGATTCTGGGTGGCGTGGCCGCCCCCACCGAGGCGGCCTCGATGGGCGCACTGGGCAGTCTCGTGATCGCACTGCTGGCGCGGCGCCTCGATTTCCCGATGCTCAAGGCTTGCCTGCACTCGACCCTGACCATCACCGCCATGGTCTATTTCATCCTGTTGTGCGCGCAGCCGTTCTCGCTGGCCTTCCGCGGTCTGGGCGGCGAGAACATGGTGCATGACCTGTTCAATCTGCTGCCGGGGGGAGAACTGGGCGCTCTCATCTTCCTGATGGTGATACTGTTCGTGCTCGGCTTTTTCCTGGAGTGGATCGAGATCAGCTATATCGCACTGCCGATGTTCCTGCCGGTCTTCATCGGCTATGGCACCGACATGGTATGGCTGGGCGTACTGGTGGCGATGAATCTGCAGATGTCATTCCTGACGCCTCCCTTCGGCTGGGCATTGTTCTTCCTCAAGGGGGTCGCGCCACCGGAAGTCACGACACGCCACCTGTATCTCGGCGTACTCCCCTTCGTGGGACTGCAGGCCATGGCCGTCGTGCTGCTGTTCTGCTTCCCGGGTCTTGCCACCGGGCTGCCGGACGCCATCGGCTGGTAACCCGGTCACGATGGCCAGCCTGACAGGCGACTTGACGCCACCAACGGGGCCTGGCCATCACAAGGGCATTGAAAAGATAATTCAGCAACGCGTAATGTCTTGGCTCGCCAACCCGCTCGCACCCCCTCGGAGACAGCGCGAGAGAAAGCGCTCCAGGGAGATGCCTCGACTGCCGATGTCGTCTGTCGGCAACTTTCACCAGCAATGAATGACCCCGCGCCATACGGGTACTACAAGGAAACACCATGGAACTGTTCTCAGCCTATCCACTGCACTGGATTCTCGGTCTGATCGCCGCACTCATCGTCACCGGCATGATTGCCGGCGTGATGGCCGGCTTGCTGGGGGTCGGCGGCGGTATCGTCATCGTGCCCGTGCTCTTTCACCTCTTCAGCCTGCTGGGTGTCGATGAGGCGGTCCGCATGCACCAGGCGGTCGGCACCTCGCTTGCGACCATCATTCCCACCTCGATCATGTCGGCCAGGGCCCACTACGCCAAGGGCAATCTTGACCCGGCGATACTCAAGCGTCTGCTGCCGGGCGTGATCATCGGCGTCATCATCGGCGGCCTGCTGTCCAACCTGTTCAGCGGCGCGGTCCTGATGGGGCTGTTCGCCACCGTCGCCTTCCTCGTGGCGCTCAACATGTTCCGTCGTCAGTCCACCGTGCTGGGCACTGGCCTGCCGGGCCCGCTGGGCAGTGGTGCGCTGGGTACCTTCATCGGTGGCGTCTCGACCCTGATGGGCATCGGCGGCGGCACCCTGAGCGTGCCGACCCTCAGCACCCTGGGCACTCCGATGCACCTGGCCGTGGGCACGGGCGCAGCGCTCGGGCTGGTGATCAGCCTGCCGGGCACCGCCAGCTTCCTGCTCAATGGCATCGGGGAGCCGAACCTGCTGCCGGGCTCCATCGGCTACGTCAATCTGCTCGGTTTCGCCGCCATCGTGCCTGCGACCATGCTGTGTGCGCCGATCGGTGCCAAGCTGGCCCATGCGATGGATGCCGCCAAGCTCAAGAAGGTCTTCGCCATCTTCCTGATGTTCACGGCACTGCGCATGTTCTACGACCTGTTCACCGGCAGCTGATCTCCGCCCTCAGCGCAATGACAACGGCGCAATAGCAACGGCGCAATAACAACAACGGAATCCTCAGGAGCAAGACGCCATGATTCATACCCGACGTGGTTTTGGCGGCGCCTGCGCCGCGCCCCATCATCTGGCGGCGCAAGCGGGCCGCGATATCCTGCGCGATGGTGGCAACGCCATCGAGGCAATGGTCGCGATGGCCGCGACCATCGCCGTGGTCTATCCGCACATGAATGGTATCGGCGGCGATGGCTTCTGGCTGATCAAGCGACCCGGTCTCGCCCCCATCGCCATCGATGCCTGTGGGCCGGCCGCGGCGCTGGCCAGCCGAGAGTTCTACGCCGCGCAAGGCTACGGTGTCGCCGATGACGAGACAGGCGCTCCCCTGGTGAATGGCGACAGCATCCCCACCCGTGGGCCGCTGTCCGCCTTGACGGTGGCCGGGACCATCGGCGGCTGGCAGGAGGCACTGGCCTTCTCGGCAGACACCTCCGACGCCGAGCGCGCGCCATTGCCTCTCGCGACGCTGTTGCGCCAGGCCATCCGCCATGCCAATGACGGGGTCGCGGTCAGCGCCAGCCAGCAAGCCTTGAGCGAGAAGCACCTGGCCGTGCTGTCACGGCAACCCGGGTTTGCGCAGCGCTATCTGGGTCAGAGCGAGTCAGGGGAGCCGATGGCGCTCGAGGAAGGCGCCCGCCTGCGTCAGCCGGCGCTTGCCATGACCCTCGCCCGCCTGGCGGATGCCGGGCTGGACGATTTCTACCGAGGCGAGCTGGCGGCGCACATGGCGCAGGAACTGCAGTCCGCCGGCAGTCCGCTGCGCCTGGAGGACCTCAACGGCTATCGCGCCCAACGCGTCACGCCGCTCAAGGTGCGTCTGCGCGACAGTGAGGTATACAACCTGCCCGCCCCGACCCAGGGTCTGGCGACATTGATGATTCTGGGGCTTTACGATGAATTGAGCGCCAGGCACGGCATCAGCGAAGCGGAGGGCAATACACCGCGTCACCTGCATGCGCTGATCGAGGCCACCAAACGCGCCTTCCTGGTGCGCGACTGCCTGATCACCTCTCCGGACTGCCTCGAGGGCGGGCTGGAAAGCGGCATCGCGACGCAACAGGTACATCTTTCACAGGATGCCCTGACTCAGCAGGCGGCAATGATCGACATGCAGGCCGCCCTGGAATGGCCCCACGAGCCCGCCGAGGGCGACACCATCTGGATGGGCGCCACGGACAGCGAGGGCACTACCGTCAGCTTCATCCAGAGCGTCTACTGGGAGTTCGGCAGTGGCATGGTACTGCCGAGCAGTGGCGTGATGTGGCAGAACCGCGGGCTGGCGTTCGATCTGGCGCCCGACAGACTGCGCAGCCTGGCGCCGGGCCGCAAGCCCTTCCACACCCTCAACCCCTCACTGGCGTGTTTCGATGATGGCCGCGTGATGGCCTTCGGCACCATGGGGGGGGAAGGTCAGCCACAGACTCAGGCGGCTGTCTTCACGCGCATCGCCCGCCACGGCATGTCATTGCAGGCCGCGATCAGTGCTCCACGCTGGCTGCTGGGTCGCACCTGGGGCGATGTCAGCACCAGCCTCAAGCTCGAATCGCGCCTTGAGGGTGACATGGCGGAGGCACTCAGGGAGCTGGGGCATGAAGTAGAGGTGCTGGAAGACGCCTATAGCGATACGCTGGGTCACGCCGGTGCGGTGATGCGTCACCCCGATGGCCAGGTCGAGGCGGCACACGATCCGCGCAGTGATGGTGGTGCAGCGCTGACCTGATGAAATCCGGCCAGCTCAGCGTCACGAGCTGGCCGGGATATTGCTACTCAGATTGATGCTGACAATAGTACGGTTCCCCCCCCCTCCCTCCCCCCGTCAGACCCCGGGGGGCAGGGATGAGACCTCGTCATGACATTAAACTTTCCTTATTCATGATTGAGGAAACCATGAGGCAAACCGCCTGCCTCTGCACAGACGCATCGGATGTTCATTGGCCAGCACGGTATCGACAGGCCATTGGCATCGATAACTCCGACAACAACGACAAAGAGCGACTCACCACAATGACCACAGCTTCCTTCATGACGCCTCGCCGCCTTGTAGCTGCCATCTCGATCGCCGCCTGTTCACTGGCCTATGGCATTCAGGCCAATGCGGCGGATCACCCGGGCGTCAAGATCTACGCGACCGGCGGCACGATAGCGGGCAGTTCAGCCTCCTCCACGGACACCACCAACTACAAATCCGGCAGCATCGGCGTGCAGGCACTGCTGGATGCCGTACCGGAACTGGCAGACGTGGCAGAGGTGACGGGCGAGCAGATCGCCAATACCGGCAGCAGCAACATCGATCAGGAAATCCTGCTAAAGCTGTCGAAATCGATCAATGAGGCGCTGGCCACTGATGCCACACATGGCGTGGTGATCACGCATGGGACCGATACGCTGGAGGAGACCGGCTTCTTCCTGGATCTCACGGTCGAAAGCGACAAACCGGTGGTGATGGTGGGTGCCATGCGTCCGGCGACCGCCATCAGTGCCGATGGCCCCTTCAATCTGCTGGAGGCGGTCACGCTGGCCGCCGATGAAGGCGCGGAGGGTCGTGGGGCGATGATCGTGCTCAACGACCGCATCGGTTCGGCGTATTACACCACCAAGACCAATGCCATCATGATGGACACCTTCAAGGCGACCGAGCAGGGCTATCTGGGTGCCTTCATCAGCGGCAAGCCGCACTTCTACTACACACCGGCAACCCCGACCGACAAGCCACATTTTGACGTGACGTCCCTCGATGGCCTGCCCAAGGTCGATATCATCTACGCCCATCAGGACATGGACCCGGCGCTGTTCACCGCTGCACTCGACAATGGCGCCAAGGGTATCGTGATAGCCGGCAGCGGCAATGGCTCCATTCCGGACACTCTGAAGCCATTGGTGAAGCAGGCGATGGAAGATGGTCTGCCAGTCGTTCGCAGCACGCGTACCGGCAACGGCATCGTGACGGCCAAGGAAGAAGGTATCGGCAGCGGCGCACTCAACCCTCAGAAAGCGCGCATTCTGCTCTCGTTGGCGCTGACCGAAACCGATGACATGGACACCTTGCGCGCCTACTTCGAGTAAGCCATCCACCAGATGGCATGACGCGGCGTGAGAGTGACCCGCAAAGCAACAAGGGACTGCCACGGCAGTCCCTTGTTGCTTTTCCACACTCAGTGATTCATTCAGGCGCGTTGCGCTGCGAGGGGCTGCGCGTGAAGGCGCCGGGGCGCTTCTCACCCTCTTCACTCTCGTGATAGCGCTTGGCCGCATTCGCCCACCAGGCAAGTTGTTCGAAGGCCCGCTCGAGATAGCCGCTCCATTTCTGGGCATCTTGAGTCTCGGTGTAGCTGCCGTCCTCATCGAGCACGTCCTGGGCCCGGGGCACGTGGATCATCGCCGAGACCGGCAGACAGCCCAGCTCCGAGAGGAAGGTGCGCATGTTGACCGCCGCCCGCACGCCGCCCCACTGGCCTGCGGAATAGGTCGCGATCACCGACGGCTTGTAGGAGTAGAGCGAGCTGCCGAAGTGATTCAGGAGATTCGCCAGTGCCGGACTCATGGAATGGTTGTACTCGGGGCTGACCATCACATAGCCATCCGCCGCTTCAATTTGCTGGGCGAGATTGAGCAAGTCCTGCGGGGCATTGCGTTGTGCATAGGAAAACAGCGGCTTGAAGGGGTCCGAGAGGTCGTAATTCAGGGGGTCGATCAACACCGCTTCATGACCACTTTCCTCAAGCTTGGCCATGCAACATCTGGCGACCCGCTCTCCCAGACGTGCGGGGGATGGGGGGGGACTTGTCCGTACCGACCCCAGAAAGACCAGAATCTTGAGCGCCATTGTCAACTCCTTCAAGTGTGTCATGTAAGGTGATTCTGGCAGCGCATCACCCCTGAATCACGCATTCCCACCATGCTCCATTGCCATCTCGGCCGATTGGCAGATTGACCGAAACCCCCTTCGTGGTATCTCGTGATCGGAAGCGACACATCAGACTCGATGTCTTCGCCATTTTCGCCCGTCACCCAAGGCTTACCTCGCGAAGGTGAGATCGCTTTCGACGAATTCCTCGACAGGAAACGATGCGCCACATCACCGTTTCCTCAGCACATCTCCGCCAGCAATGAGCCTTGGGTAGCGTTATGGCATATTCGAGGTTGCGCCATTTCCTTGCTGACGAGGGACGACGATCCCCCCGCCACTGGCAAGGCGGAAAGATGGCTCACGATGGATGACCGCGTTCGCCGAACCACCCAGAATCATGCCATCAACCCAATTTTCGCGACATTTTTGCCAATGATATCGCCAAATATCCGACCATGCCCTCTTCGCGCTTCAGTCCTGGCGTGATCCCGCAGGGCGGAGTCTCGCGCAGACCGACATCCGGCTTCCCCCATCATGAACCTGTCATGGCGACGCAACAAACATGCACTAAAACTAATAAAGTGCTAGCTTTACCATCCCACAAGCATGAGATATCTCATCCACCTCAGGAAGCGAGGAGTCAGCAAGGGAATGAAAGACAGTCACGACGTCGCCGTCATCACGCAGTTCACCTCTTCTTTCACGCATCAGACCCATCGAGAGACGGTGTCATTCTTCGGTCGTCGCCATCCACTCTTCCAGCAGGTCCTCAAGCTGCGTGACCAACACCATGGTGTCGCCAAGGCATATCTCAAGAAGCACACGGACCACGATGACGTGATCGACAGCAACAGTCAGCATATCTGCCTGATGGACACACAGCACGATACCTTGCTGGGCAGCATTCGCATCACACCTGGCGGTCTCGAGTCGCGCACCCTCTTTGACGACAGTGATGTCGTTTCCATCCCAGAAGGTGCCATCTATGAATTCAGCCGTCTGGTGATGGCCCCGGAGGCCAAACGTTTCGCCCATGGCAATCTGTTGATGGCTGCAGCGGCACGCCATGTGAAATCCAGAAATGGTGATGGGATTCTGGCGTTGTGCAAGCGCGCCAACATGAAGATCTTCAAGCGCTTCGGTCTGTTGCCGCTTCACGATGCCACGCTAAGGACAGACAAGCATCTGGGAGAGCTCTACATGGTCTACGCCAGCATGGAGACCATCATGCACACGGCCAGACAGCGCTATCCCTCAGCCCCGACAGCGCCGCTGACACCTGAATGTCCGACACCCTCTGCCTCACCCGGGTCTGATGGCGGCAGCGACCGTCTTCCCCAATCGTCCCCGGCGACTACCAGTCGTCAATGAGCCCTCCCATTCAAGCTCGGTGCTTCGCTGACATCACCTGCCTGGCCCTGCCAGCCTGAGACGTATCACAGGACGTCCCTGACGGATTCTCCCTGAGCCCTTGCAGCAGTCGAGGTATTGCACCATTATTGAATGATAATGATTATCATAATCATGAAGATTGGCATGCTGACGACACCCGGTCACAGGAGGGCCTCATGGACCAATGGAAGCGTGAAACCCGCTCAGGCAATGCGTTGTTCGAACAGGGCGACTACGTCATGGCAGAGCAGCACTATCTCAGTGCCTGCCACCTGGCAGACATCTTTCTGATGCCCAGTGCAGACCCGGAAGGCGGCGTCGCGGCGCTGGTGGTGAGCTATCAGAACCTGGCAGAGCTCTATCGCGCCCAAGGGCAGCACCCGCAGGCGATGAGCGCCCTGCAGGCTGCCCATGCCCGCCTCTCCCATGCGCTTTCCGTCCCGGGCCTGTGCCATGCCCACCAGCAAGCCTTGCTGCGCGGCAGTGGCCAGGTGCGAATGGACATCATGAATACCGTGCAATGGCTAGGCGTCTCTCGTCAGCGGACTTATCGGCCAACCCCCGCGCGTCATGCGGCGACGCGGGTCCATCACTGATCCTCACCCCCACAGGAGATATGGCATGAAGAAACCCCTCATCGCGAGTGGACTGCTGCTGTTGACCGCCGCCAATACGGCACTGGCCCACCCGGGACATGACCACAGTGACTGGAGCAGCCCCCTCGTTCACACCCTGTTCTATGGCGCCATCGCAGCCGTCATCGGAACCGCGTTCTTTGTCATTCGTCAGTCGCGTCACAAACGTCACAACACTCAGCAAAAGGAGGATTGAACATGCTTCATGCCCTGCTCCGCACCGTTGACCGACTGGTCTCACTCCCTGCGGCCTCCGCGCACTGTGATATTCCCTGCAAGATCTATGACCCGTCCGCTGCGCAGATCGCCGCACTCAGCGTGATCCGCTTCATGGACCTCATCAATGAGCTGGGCCAGAAGGACAGCCTGACGCTGGCAGACCAGGCCTTGCTCGCCCGTCTGGTGGAGCAGAAGGAAAGCCACGCCGAGAAAGCCAAGCATGAGATCCGCATCATCTGGGGCGACTACATCAAGCAGCCGCAGCGTGACGCCTATCCGGACATCGATGCACTGGTCCACAGCATCATGCTGGCCGGCTCTGCCTGCAAACAGGGCATCGAGCGGGACAAGGGGGAAAAGCTGCTGACCCTCATCAATGAATTCGCCGCGGCGTTCTGGGATACCAAGGGACTCACCACCTTTACCGCCACCTGCCCGTATCCGCCGTCTGAAACTGTCGTCTATCCGAAGCTGGACTGATTCAGCGACATGATGCGCCAAAGAACTGATGAAGAGTGAATTGATCAAGAGTGAACGGATGCCCTTCGGACTCTATCGCGTCAATGGACTCAGCATGTCTCCCGGCCTTGCGCCGGGAGATTATGTCGTCACGCTGAAACGCTGGAAATCGCGCTATCGCGTCGGGGATATCGTGGTGGCACGGCACCCCCACTTCGGCCGCATCATCAAGCGCATACGTGAGATACAACCAGACGGCATGCTATGGCTGGAAGGTACCCATCCGGACAGTACTTCGACTGAAAAGATGGGCTTGCTGTCTTGTCGGCGAGTCAAAGGGCGAGTGATCCACACCTTCTCTCAAGACAATACGTGAGCCTTTCTTTGTCCCTTGCCATGGCTCCCCTGTGATATCCCACCTCTCTGCTCACCCTCACACCACCTTCATCAGCCTCAGCGCGTCATAGATTGCTGCGTGGGTATTGCGGGTCGCGACGGCATCGCCGATGCGGTAGAGCTGGAACTTGCCGTCTGCTGAGCGCTCGGTGTGCTCTGGACTTGGGCCGTCTGCAGGCTGGGCGAGTCCTGCGATCAAGGCGTCGTAGTCCACTGCCCCGCCGTTGCGCGAGTAAGGTTTGAGTTCGAAGTAGAGATCTTCCATCGGGCGGGCGCCGTAGTTGACGACGACCTGATCGACGATTCGCTGATCCGCGTAGGCACCGGTGCCCTTGCCTTGCGCTACGGCGTCATCCAGGTAATCACTGCCGATCTGGGCGATCAACTGGCCCTCCTCACCGCGCGAGACACCGCCGAGGCGATAGGTCGGCGTGAAGGTGACGGCGAGACGTTGCAGGCTGCGCATGTAGGGCACCAGGTTCATGGCCATGATTTCTGGCGCGAAGGTGCGGTCTGGCGTCATCATCTCGAGCCTGGCTCCGGTGTTGGCGATCATCTCGGCGGCCTGGAGTGCGGCGTGGTCTCCCGCATCATCGAACAGCAGCACGTTGCGGCCAGGCGTGACATGGCCGGAGAGAATGTCCCAGCTGGAGACGACCAGCTCACTGCCGACCTGCGGCATGTCTTCCTCGGGGTAGCCGCCCGTGGCGACGATGACGACATCCGGCTGCTCCGCCAGCACGTCCTCGGCCTCGGCGAAGACGTTGTAGCGAATCTCGACGCCCAGCGCCTCGCAGCGACTGATGCGCCAATCGATGATGCCGATCATCTCGCGACGCCGCTCGCTCTGCGCGGTCAGGCGGATCTGGCCACCGGGTTGGTCCGCCGCTTCCAGTACCACCACCTGATGGCCGCGCTCACCGGCGACACGTGCCGCCTCAAGCCCTGCCGGCCCCGCTCCGATGATGACCACCTTCCTGGCGACCTCGCCCGGTGCGATGTCATGCGGCTGCTCCAGCTCACGCCCGGTGGCGGCGTTATGGATGCAGTAGGCCGATCCGCCCTGATAGATGCGATCGAGACAATAGTTGGCCCCGACACAGGGGCGAATATCCTCTTCCTTGCCGGCCAACAGCTTGCGCACGATATGCGGGTCCGCCATGTGGGCACGCGTCATGCCGACCATGTCGACCTTGCCGGTGGCGATGGCATGGCGCGCGGTGGCGATGTCCTGAATCTTGGCACCATGGAAGGTCGGGAAATCCATCGCCTCACGAATCTGTCCCGCGAAGTCCAGATGCGGCGCACTGGCCATGCCCTGAATCGGGATGACATCGGTGAGGCCCGCATCAGTATCGATATGGCCGCGTACCACATTGAGAAAATCGACCTGTCCGCTATCGCGCAGCAGGCGCGAGACCGCAAGGCCATCACTGGCATCCAGACCGCCACTCAGGCATTCATCCCCGGTGTAGCGCACCCCGACGATGAACTCGTTGCCCACCCGGGCACGAATCGCGCTCAACACTTCCATGGTGAAGCGCAGTCGATTCTCGAGACTGCCACCATAGGGCCCCTCCAGGGTGTTGGTCAGTGGTGACCAGAACTGATCCATCAGATGCCCGTAGGCCTGCAGCTCGATACCATCAAGACCCGCCGCTTTCATGCGTTCTGCGGCGTCCGCATAGTCCTGGATCAGGCGCCTGATGTCCCAGTCCTCGACCCGCTTGGGAAAGGCGCGATGAGCCGCCTCGCGACGATGCGACGCCGACACGGCAGGTAGCCAGTCGGCCTTGTCCCAACGCGTACGCCGCCCCAGGTGGGTGAGCTGGATCATCACTGCGGTACCGTGCTCATGGCAGGCATCGGTCAGCTCGCTCAGCCAGGGCACCACCTCATCACGCCAGGCGAGAATATTGTTGAATACCGGCGGACTATCCCGTGCGACCGAGGCGGAGCCTGCTGTCATGGTCAAGGCGATACCGGCGCGCGCACGCTCCTCGTGATAGGCGCGATAACGTGCCTTGGGCATGCCATCTTCGGGATAGGCGGGCTCGTGGGAGGTCATCATCAAGCGATTCTTGAGGGTGAGGTGCTTGAGCGTGAACGGTGTGAGCAGCGGATCCTGAGCCATGCGGCCTCCTGAATGTCAGGTCATGAGACATCGTAAACAGAGATGCCTTGATCGTGTACACATGTGTACATGAGCTGACTATAGCCCTAGAATCCAGATCGTGCGTCGCTGGAAATGGCGTTCTTGTCCCGCTGGCGCAGACAGAATCATCACTGTCGCAGACAGCATGCTCGAGCCACGCCACTCACCCCCGTGCTGGTGTCACGCTTGGATCTTCGAGCCCCCGACGACAGCATCCCCCGCCTGTCAGCCCCTTCAGGAGCCCGCCCATGTCAGAGACCACCGCCACACGACCCGAGAGTGCGAGCGCCAGAACGGAAGGACGTGGCAAGGCCGAGGATTGGCTGGAGGCCGCCTATCAGCAGCTGTTGCTCGGTGGCGTGGACTCGGTACGCGTTCTGACGCTGGCCAAGACATTGGGGCTGTCTCGCACCAGTTTCTACTGGAGCTTCAAGGACCGCGATGCCCTGCTCGCCGCCTTGCTCGCCCGTTGGGATGCCCACAATACCGCCAGGCTGATCGGGCGCTGCGAGCAATACGCCGCCACGGTGGTGGAGGCCATGCTCAATGTCTTCGATTGCTGGCTGGATGAGTCGCTGTTCGACTCTCGCTTTGAGCTGGCGATCCGCAACTGGGGCTTGCAGAACGAGGACGTTGCCGCCGTCGTCGACCAGGCGGATCAGACACGCATTCAGGCACTGACCGCGATGCTGATGCGTCATGGCCAGCCTGAATCCCAGGCCGATGTCCGAGCGCGCACCATCTACCTGACCCAGATCGGCTACCTTTCGATGCGCACCCGGGAAAGCGTCGCGGAGCGCATCGGGCGCGTCGCTGACTATGTGGAAATCTTCGTGGGTGAACCCTGCCAGCCACATGAACTGGCGCGCTTCGCGGCGCGTCATTCAGGCTGAAGGCGTGTCCACCGCGCGCTTGATACGCAGCAGGCCCCCATCGACACATCGTCGATGGGGGCCTGCTAAACGTGCCATGGCGTCGCGGATTGTCCCTCTCGCCCAAGGTGCGCCTATCCGGTTCTCGAGTCAGTCCTCGAGACAGTTCTCGAGTCAGGCGATGATGCCCAAGTCCGGTTCAGAAGGCCTCCCATTCCTCTTCCTCACGCAATCGCGTATCACGCGGCGACTGCGTTGCCCGATGGAACGCCGCACTCTCCTGTCGGGGAGAAGCGTTTGCATCAGACATGTGCGGGTTCGCCCCATCATGCCCGCCAGCCACCTTGAAGCCTGACATCAACGACTCCAGCGACTGTGCCTGGGCACTCATGCTGCGCGCCGCGCCACTGACCTGATTGACCAAGGTGGTGTTCTGCTGGGTCATCGCATCCAGCTCGCTGACCGCCGTATTCACCTGACCGACCCCGGCACTCTGCTCACGGGCACCGGCACTGATCTCGGCGATCATGTCGTTGACACGCTCGACGCTCGACAGAATCTCGGCCATCGCATGACTGGCGTCCTTCACCTGTGCCACACCCTGCTGCGTGTGGGAGATGGACTCATCGATCAGACCGCGAATCTCACGAGAGGCATCGCTGGAGCGTGTCGCCAGCGTTCGCACTTCCTGGGCAACCACCGCGAAGCCACGCCCATGCTCGCCGGCCCGCGCAGCCTCCACCGACGCATTGAGCGCCAGGATATTGGTCTGGAAGGCGATGCCGTCGATCAGGCTGATGATCTCGTTGATGCGTTCGGCAGAGCGATTGATGTCTTCCATGCTCGCCTGCGCCTTGTTCATGTCCTCGTTGCCACGGCGTGCCTGTTCCGAGGTCGAGTTGACCAGCTGGCTGGCCTGCTGAGCGGAATCGGCACTGTGCTGCACGGTCGTGGTGATCTCCTCCATCGAGGCGGAGGTTTCCTGCAGACTCGACGCCGACTGCTCGGTGCGGGCCGACAGCTCCTCGTTGCCCTGGGCGATCTCCCCGGCGGCCTGATTGACGGCAACGGTGGTCGTCCGGACCTGACCGACCACGCGGCTCAGGTCCTCACCGATACTGTTCATGGCGTCCGTCAGCTTGCCGATCTCGTCCTGACGCTGGCTCGTGATGCGCTGGGAAAGATCCCCACGCGCCAGTGCCTGAGCCAGTTTGACCAGGGCATCGAGCGGGCGACTGATCAAGCGACGCTCAAGGAAATAGAGTATGGCGGCCACCGAGAGCGCCAGCAGCAACGCCAGGCCGAAGACCTGATTGCGAAGACGGGTGATGCCAGCGGTCACCTCGTTCTCGTCGATGGTGGTGGCCACGACCCAGTTCCATGCCGGGTAGTGCTGGAAGCGAGTGATGCGTGAGCTGTCCTCGCCTGCCAGGCGATATTCAAACTGGCCACTATCGGCGGCAAACAGCGGCGCCATGGCCGACCGGCCCGCCTCATCCTTGAAGTCCGTCAATGAACGGCCCTGCCACGGCCCCTCGGTCAATACCAGCCCACGTTGCTCAGCCGCCGTGCTGGCCACCAGACTGAAATCCTTGTCATGCAGCTGGATGCTGGTGATGGTGGCGTAGAGCTCATCGATCTGCGCTCCGATATCCACTCCGATGAAGGAGGCTCCGATGACGTTGTCATTGAAGTCGGTGATCGGGCGATAGCGGGTCATGTAGTGATGGCCGGCGAGATAGAGCATGCCGGTATAGGGCTGGCCGGCATTCAGTGCTTCCTTGACCCCACCACTCAGCGTCAGCCCGAGCAGGCTCGAGCCATCCTCGGTCTTGAGCGTGGTGGCAATGCGCACGAAATCATCACCATCGCGCACGAAGAAACTGACCGGGGCTCCGGTGCGCTTGGCAAAATCGGCCAGATAGCCGGATTGATCATTGAGCATGAAACCGGCATTGAGCAGCGCCGGTGCATCTCGCTGACCGATCGGCAGGCGGCGAGTCTCTATCCGCGTGAAATTGTCCGGGATGGTGGCCAGGAACGCATTGAGCATGCGCGTCACGCTGGCCTGCATGGTGGTATCGAACAGTTCGATGGTATTGGTGATCTGTTGCTGCTGCTGGGCAAGGGCACGTTCCGTGCCCTCTTCCACCTGATGCTTGCTGGCGGTGGAGAACACCAGTCCCAGCACGATGAAGGCCACCATCATCAACCCCAGCACCAGCAAGGCCAACTTGCTGCCGACGCTGGCGCGGGCCAGTCGCCTTCTTGTTGTCATCATTGCGCGCGATTCCGATCCGTGAGTGAAGTATCACGACTATCGGCCGAACGCCCCACAACTGTAGCGATGACATGCATGACTGACCCGGCACTCTCTCAGCGTGTCGCCTGCCACCAGTCGTCCAGCATCTGACGCTCGGCATCGGTCATCTGGGTCATGTTGGCCAGCGGCATGCTCTTGTCGACCACCGTGCGCTGGTGGATGCGCAGTGCCTGACGCTGGATGTCCTCCCAGCCATTGAAGGCGACCCCTGCCGCCGGCGCGGTAAGCCCGATCAACGTCGGCGAATCACT
Source organism: Cobetia sp. 5-11-6-3 (assembly GCF_013374055.1). NCBI lineage: Bacteria > Pseudomonadati > Pseudomonadota > Gammaproteobacteria > Oceanospirillales > Halomonadaceae > Cobetia > Cobetia sp. 5-11-6-3. Next base: position 61,995 of record NZ_BLWJ01000007.1, read on the forward strand.
GTGACAGCCGGCGCAGCGTTGCTCGACGATATGGCGGACCTTCTCGCGCAGAGCCTCATTCTCTCCCATCACCGCATTGTCAGCGGTGTTGCTGGCCGCCACGGACGGTGAAGACGCGGCGTTTCCGGCCGTTGCCGGAGCGGGCTGAGCGCGTGGTGCACACAGCACGATCACGCCGATCAGCGCCGCTACGGCTCCCACCGGTACCCAACGTCGCTTGACGCCCTTGTGGTGATCCACCGTGGCGATGCGAATCAGCCCCCCCGTCACCAGCAGCAGCAGGATGACGCCGAGACGATAGTCATTGGCGTACAGCAGCGGGTAATGGTTGCTGATCATCATCAGGACCGCCGGCAGCGTGATGAAGGTGTTGTGCACCGAGCGCTGCTTGGCGCGCTGACCGTGGATCGGGTCCGGGGTCTCGCCACGCTGCGCGGCGGCAAGCAGCGCCTTCTGACCCGGGATGATCACGTTGAAGACATTGCCCGCCATGATGCTGCCCATCAGCGCGCCCATCAGCAGGAAGGCGGCGCGCCCGGAGAACAGCTCCGTCGCGAACCAGGCCGCCAGCGTCAGCCAGACACCGACCGCGACGAACAGCGCCGCAGCGCTGCGCTTGAGGGGGCTGCGACACAGCGCCTCGTAGCCCAGCCAGCCTGCGAGGAGCAGTCCCAGTGCGCTACCGACGGCCATGCTGCCGCTCATCTCGAACACGCGCGGATCAATCAGATAGGCCTGCGGCTGCAGCAGGTAGATCAGCGTGAACAGCCCCATCCCGGACAACCAGGTGACATAAGCCTCCCACTTGAACCAGTGGATCTCGCTGGGCAGCGTCTCACTGACGCCGTCATGGCGAAACAGATGGTAGAGGCCACCGCCGTGCACTGCCCAGAGCTCGCCCCCCGGACGACCATCGAGGGCATGACGGGCAGGCTGGCGGCGATTGTCGAGCCAGATGAAGAAGAACGAGGCGCCAATCCAGGCGATACCCGCCATGACATGCAGCCAACGTGTCAGCAGCATTGTCCAATCGAGGAGATATGCGCTCATGCCGGCTCCTTAGCTGCCGCGGTAGACGCTGTAGGCCCACGGAGTGACCAGCAGCGGAATGTGATAGTGGCCGCTGGCCTCCAGCGTGAACTCGACCGGCACCCGCCCGAGCATGCCCTTGCCCATCGGACGCCCGGCAAAGTAGTCCCCTATCTGGAACGTCAGGCGGTAGACGCCGGAGTGATCGTCGTCACTCGATGGCGCGTTCTCCAGCAATGGCGCCTCGACACGGCCATCCTGATTGGTGATGCTTCGGGCAATCTGCTGGAAGTTGCCCTGCGCATCCTGGCGCTCCAGGAGAATGGTGACGCCACTGGCGGCGATGCCTTCAGCCTGGTTGAGCACATGCGTGGTAAGTCTGGGCATGGTCATTTCCTTGTGATGGATAGCGTGTGACATTGACGCGTTGTCCGTGATGCAGCCGCTGATCCGATCAATGATGCATGGCGCTCGGCATGTCACGGCTCAGGGCTTTGGTGGCATTGCACCGCAGGAGTGCACTCGCCTAATCTGACCTGACGGTCAAGGTGCAGGGGACACGTCTCCCTGGCAGACGCACTGCCTCGAGGGCGGGTCCCGGCTTGTCTGGCGGCGGCATGTGCCTTGCAAGCAATGGATTCTTCACGTCTTTTTCTCTTTTCTTCTCTGGAGCAAGGCACATGCCAATCGAAACCCCGATGGAATATCTGGCAATGCTGGACACCCTCAACGCCCTGCCACCAGAAGCGCTTGCTCGTCGTTTGAGCGGCCTCTATGAGCACTCCGACTGGGTAGTGGAACGCGCCGCTGCAGAGCGCCCCTTTGCCAGTACCGAAGCCCTGCTGAGCGCCTGTGCCGAGGCGGTACGCCGAGCAAGCGAGACCGAGCGCCGCCAGTTGATCGACGCCCACCCGGAATTGGCGGCCGGCAAGCTCGAGAGTCTCACGCCCGCCTCTCAAGGCGAACAGCGTGGCGCGGGGCTGGACCAGCTCGATGACGCCACCCGCGAACGCTTCCTCAAGGCCAACGCCGACTATCAGGCCCGTCACGGAATCCCCTTCATCATCTGCGTGAAGGGCCATAGCGCCTCAAGCATCCTCGCCGAACTGGAACGACGCCTGCCGCAATCCACCGAGACGGAATTTCAGGAAGCCCTGAATCAGATCGATGCCATTGCCGCAGTGCGACTGCCGGGCCTGCTGGACGCGAGCTAGGCAGCCGCCCATGCCATCTTCTGGCCGCCGATGATCAACACGAATATCTGGCGGCCACTGCCTCGATGCTGGCAATCAAGGCCGCCAGTGCTCTGGCGACATCCGCCTCCGTCACCGCCTCCGCAGGGTGGTGACTGATGCCCCGCTCACAGCGCAGGAACAGCATGCCCACCGGGCACAGATGACTCACCGCCATGGCGTCATGGCCGGCACCGCTGGGCAGCCGGAAAGGCGCCTGTCCGGTAGCGGCGATACCGAGATCCACTGCCTGCATCAACCCTTCATCACAGGCGACGGCATTCGCGGCGTGGGTCTGCTCACAGCGGAAGGTGACGCCGCGACGCTCGGCGATCTGGTGGGCCTGATGCAGCAGTTCCTCCAGCGCCCGGTCACGCTGTGCATCGTCCAGGGCACGGATATCCAGACTCAACGCCGCGGCGCCGGGAATGACATTCACCGCACCGGGACGCAATTCGCAACACCCCACGGTGGCCACCAGTGAGTGATCCGGCATGTCAGCGCGCTTGCCTGTCTGGACCTCACGCGCCAGGGTCTCGACGGCCAGTGTCCACTCTGCCGCGGCACACAGCGCATCCTGACGCAGTGCCATCGGTGTGGTGCCGGCATGGCCGGCCTGACCGGCGAAGTTGACGGCAAAGCGACGCGCGCCAGCGATACCCGTCACGGTGCCCAGCGCCAGATTCTCGGCTTCCAGCACCGGCCCCTGCTCGATGTGCACTTCCAGATAGCCCAGCGGCGGAGTCGCTTGCAGGCTGGCACTGGCCGCCGATTGCCCCGAGAGCCCGAAGGCGGTCAGCGCCTCCCCCAGGCTGATACCCTCCTCATCTTCCAGAAGCTCCCATCCCGGTTGCCAGCTGCCCGCGATAGCATGGCTGCCGAGCAGGGTCGCGCCGAAGCGCGTGCCTTCCTCATCGCCAAAGCCGACCACCTCGAGCGCAAACGGCAAGTCGGCACCCTCCTGTTCAGCGCGCTGCTGGAAGTGGGTCAGCGCCGCGACGCCCAGAAGCACGCCCAGAATTCCGTCATAACGACCGGCGTCCGGTACGCTGTCCAGATGGGAGCCGATCACCAGCCGTGGCGCCTCGCTCTCGCTGGAGAGCGTTTTCGGGCACCATCGCCCCCACTGATTGCCCGCCCCGTCCTGCCAGCTGTGAAGTCCTGCCGCCTTGAGCCAGGCCGCCGTGGTGGCATTGGCCGCCGCATGCTCAGGCGTCAGATAACGGCGATCGATCCCGCTGTCACTGCGTGAAATCGCCGCCAGGGCATCACAGGCTGCCAGCACGTCCGCCGCGGTTTCCAGCGAGGCGATGCCCGCTGTCGTGCGCGCTCGGGACACATCAATGGTCATGGCCGCTCTCCCGCCGGCTGGTCCTGATGCTCTTGATAAAAGTCCAGCGCCGCGCCGACACCACCGCCGGCGACACACTGGACGCCACCGCGTCGCAGAGTCTGCTCCAGCGCCGCCAGCGTGGTGAGTACCGTGTCGCGACGCGCGTTGTAGCCCATCACGCCGAGGCGCCAGACCTTGCCGTGCAGCGGCCCGAAGCTGGTGCCTATCTCGATGCCGAAATCCTCCAGCATGCTGCGACGCAACCCCTCGCCATCCAGGCCATCCGGAATCCTCACCGCGCTGACGTTGTTCATGCGATGTGCCTGGTCACCGAACAGCGCAAGCCCCAGCCCCTTGAGTCCCTCGACCATCGCCTGACCGTGCAACGCATGTCGCGCGATGGCGTTGTCCATGCCCTCGTTGACCAGCAGTCGCGCACACTCGCGCGCGCCATACAGCATGCTGGTGGCCTCAGTGTGGTGATTGAGGCGCAGCGCTCCCCAGTAATCGAGCACCATGGAAAGATCGAAATAGTTGGAGCGAATACGCGCGCCCGGCTCCGCCAGTCGATCGCCCCCACTGCTGATCCCGGCCTCGACGTGCCGGCGTGCATGCACCACCTCCACCGCACGCGGCGACAGCGTCAGCGGCGAACTGCCAGACGGACCGGCGAGACATTTCTGCAGGCCTGCGGTGACGGCATCCAGTCCCCACTCGTCCGTCTTGAGCGGATTGCCCGCCAGCGAGGCCGTGGCATCGCTGTAGAACAGCACGCCTTCGCGGCGACAGATGGCACCGATCTCCTCGAGCGGTTGGCACATGGTGGTCGAGGTATCGCCCTGTACCAGCGCGAGAAGCGTTGGCTGCACCTCGCGAATGGCGGCTTCGATCTGCTCGGGACGAAAGACCTCGCCCCACTCACATTCCAGCGTGTGCACCTGGGCACCGCAGCGCTCGGCAATCTCGCGCAGCAGATGACCGAAACGGCCGAAGATCGGCACCAGTACACGCTCCCCCGGCTGGATCAACGAGACCAGCACCGCCTCGATCCCGGCCCGCGATGTGCCATCGATCAACAGGGTCGCCGCGTTCCGGGTCTCGAAGACGCCGCGATAGAGCTGCATCGTCTCGTTCATGTAATGCGTCATCGCGGGATCGTACTGGCCGATCAATGGCGCTGACAGCGCACGCAACACACGTGGGTCCGCGTTGATCGGGCCCGGGCCCATCAGGAGGCGCTGCGGGGGGTGAATCTGGTCAGGGATCGGGGTCACGTTCGCTCCTTGTGCATCAGGGCATTGAATGCGGGAAGGTTCGGCGGCTTGCCGAACGCCATGACCAGACTACTGCAACAAGTGCGCCAGAAATCAAAAAATGAAACGGATGTTGAATCCCCAGATCCCACCGGCCTGTCCTGACGAAGACTCGCCAGTCACGTCATGTCGGCCAGACGTCAGGCTCTTCGCTGCTGGGCGGGGTAGCGACAGGTCCCCAAGCGGGATGCTTCAGGAAGCGTGACGAGTAAACGCCCCATCAAGATAACGGGATAACCGTTGAAGCGATCCTCGCCACCTCCCGCTGGCAGTGCATGCCTTGCAGGGAAAGCACCATGAAAGGGCATGCAACGCCTGAATCGGATGCCTGAGCACACCCTTCGTGCGTCCGTTCCCTCCCTCGAGGCTGAACTCACCACATGAGTCTGTTATACAGGAGGTCACCGGAGGGATGAGCGTCAACTCATCTGACCTGATCATCGCTGCTGGAGAGCCACATGACGCTGGAACAACGCCTGGAACGTGCAACGCAATTGGCCAGAGACGCGGGAGAACGCATGGTGAAAGCGCGCGAGGATCAAGGGTTCGCGCACCACTACAAGAAAGGCGATGAGCTGGTCACGGACATCGATGTGGCGATCGACACCTTCCTTGCCGAGGCGCTCGAGGCCGAATTCCCTGAAGATGCACGCCTGACCGAGGAGCTATCGCCCGAGCGCGACGTCATCGGCACCAAGGGAGGCCTGTGGGTGATCGACCCCATCGACGGCACCGTCAACTTTGCTCACGGGCTGCGCCATGTGGCCGTCTCCATCGCCTGGTGCGAGCGTGGCAAGATCCAGATGGGGGTGGTCCACGCGCCCTTCCTCGGCGAGACCTTCACCGCCATTCGCGGCAAGGGAGCCTGGATGAATGGCGAGAGCATCACGGTCAGCGAGACCGAAGACATGAGCCGCGCACTGGTCGCGACCGGCTTTCCCTATAACCGGGACAGCCGTCCTCCCCTGCTCAAACGTCTCTCCGCCATGTTGCTGGTGTGTCAGGATGTCCGGCGCAATGGCAGTGCCGCGCTGGATCTTTGCGATGTCGCCTGCGGCCGCCTGGATGCCTACTATGAGAGCGTCTCTCCCTGGGACTTTGCGGCGGGCCTGCTGATTGCCCGCGAAGCCGGCGCACGTACCGGTCACCTCTATCGTTGCCCGGACGGCATCCCCGAGGAGCTGTATGGCGAGAATATCGTGGTAGCTTCACCGGCCCTGCATGCACCGCTCAAGCGCCTGCTGGAAGATGCCGATGCCAGTTCCGGCCTGCCCGGGCTTTGAGTCACCCTCCCCCACAATGCAAGAAGCCCCGCCAGTGCGGGGCTTCTTGCATTGTGGGCCTCAGTGAGACGCAGGGCATCAATCGCCGAGGTTGCCGCCCTTCTTGCTGCGCTTTGCTCCCGCCTTCCCGGAGGGCTTGCCGGAAGACTTGTCAGAGGGCTTGCCAGAGGGCTTGCCAGACGATTTCGCGGTGGACGACCTGGCTGTCCTGGCCTTGGAGTCGGTGCTGACCTCCAGCTTGTCCGAGGGCTGAGCGGACTGATTGGCAGTGGACGTGCCAGCGGTCGTGCTCGTCTCAGGCATGCTCGCGTCTGCGTCTGCCTTCCCCTCACCAGCTGCCGGCTCCTTGAGCAGCCCGAGGCGCTGGCCGACTTCCTTCCACAACTCTCGGTAGCTTGCCGCCGGAGCACTGTTGCGCGAGAAGACCGGCACCGGCTTGCGCTCGATTCCCATGCGCTCGACGATGCTGGAGTAAGGAATATGCCCACTGAGCTGCAGCGGATGGTCCTGCTTGAGGGACTCCATCACATCCTTGTGCAAGGTCTTGCGACGATCGACCAGCGTGAAGAATGGCCAGACAGGCACATCGAGATCGATCTCGGCCAGATAGGCATTGAGCTGCTCCAGCGTGCGCAGTGACAACACCGTCGGAATCATCGGGACCAGCAGCGTATCAGCGGCCGCGAAGACCTGCTCGGAGAGGGTCGAGATACTCGGGGGGCAATCCAGGATGACGAGGTCGTAATCGTCACGCACCGGCTTCAACACCTTGCGCAGGCGAGAGCGCTTCTCTTCCTCGAGAATGTGATCGAGATTGCGATAGGAGAACTCGGCCGGCAGGACATCCAGATTGCGATAGTCGGTCGCCCGGATCACGCGTGACAGGTCCTGCTTGCCGCTGATCAGCTTCTCGACGCCGCCCTTGAGCTTGGGCTTGGTCCGCACATAGAAAGTCGCGGCGGCTTGAGGGTCAAGATCCCACAACAGCACTCTGAGACCACTGTTGGCAGCGACATACGCGAGGTTGATGGCAGAAGCCGTCTTGCCGACACCGCCCTTGATGCTGTACACCGCCGCGATTTTCATTGCAGATCAACTCCCTGTTTTTCTCAAGGCTACCACATCGTGGCGGCAATTCGAGTACAGGGAGATGTCGGACTGATCAGGCGCCTTCACGCCCGGCGATGAAGCCTCTCGCCAGCAGTTGACGCGTCAACCAGCCAAGCAACAGACCGTACATCGGGAGGAAGAGCAGCAGCGAAATGATCAACTTGATGGCGTAGTCCACCCAGGCGATCTCGACCCAATGTGCCGCCATGAAGACGTCCGGGCCATTGCGAAATGCCACCGAAAAGAAGGCGAAGGTATCGGCGAGATTGCCGAAGAGCGTCGATGCCATGGGCGCGACCCACCAGTGAGCATTGCGACGCAGACGATCAAAGACCTGAATATCCAACAGCTGGCCGATCACATAGGCGATGAAGCTCGCCAGCGCAATGCGTGCCACGACCAGATTGAACTCGCCCAACGCCTCGATCCCGGCAAGGCTGCCGCCATGGAAGATCACCGAGATCATGTAGCTGACCAGCAATGCCGGCAGCATGACCAGCGCGATGATGCGGCGAGCATGTACCTTGCCGAACAGCCGGACGGTCAGGTCAGTGGCCAGGAAGATGAACGGGAAGCTGAAGGCACCCCAGGTGGTATGGAAGCCGAACAGTGTCATCGGCAACTGCACCAGGTAGTTGCTGGCCGTGATGATCAGGATATGAAACAGGGACAGTGCGACGAGCGCACGACGCGATTGACTCGCGGTGAGGAGGAGCATCTGAGGTCCTTTTTGGTTCCAGGCCAACAGCAGGGGTGAGGGAACCCTGACAGACGGCATAACAGCTGACGATTGACGGTATCTCGCGCGATATCTCGCCGTCGAGAACCAGAATGGCCGCGCATCGTATCACGATGCGCGGCCATTGGCATGTCAACTCACGGAGATTCTGACCGGGTGGTCAGGGAGAGGTGGACGCCTCATTCCGCACCGCGGGCTTTCATGGGTGACGCTCATTTCTTCCAGATGGCGGGGTCGACCTTGCCCTTGAGCTCCGGGAACTTCTCGGGGTCGAAGGTCGGCTCCTGACCGGCCTTGTGCTGACGGTCGTAGTCCTTGAAGATCCGGAAGGCCAGCGGCGACAGCAGCAGGATGGCGATCAGGTTGATCAGCGCCATCGCCCCCATCGACAGGTCAGCGAAGTTCCAGATGTTCTTGAGACTGGCGACTGCGCCCAGCATCACCATGCCCAGCACCGCAAAGCGATAGAGCATGATGACCGGCTTGGCGTTCTTCTTGCCCGAGATGTACTCGATGTTGGACTCGCCATAGGAGTAGTTTGCCACCAGCGAGGTGAAGGCGAACAGCAGAATGGCGATCGCCACGAAGCCACCCCCCCAGCTGCCGACCTGCGAGGTCAACGCCGCCTGGGTGATCTGGATACCATCATTGCCGCCATCGTTGCCCAGCGTGCCGCTCATGATGATGATGGCAGCGGTTGCGGTGCAGATGACTAGAGTATCGATGAAGACGCCCAGCATCTGGACGAAGCCCTGGGAGGCCGGGTGCCGGGTGGTCGCCATCGCCGCGGCATTCGGCGCAGAGCCCATGCCGGCTTCATTGGAGAACAGACCGCGCTTGATGCCGTTCATCATCGCCTGCGCGATGGTGTAGCCCAGTGCACCACCTGCTGCCTGCTCAAGACCGAAGGCGCTGCGGAAGATGGTGCCCAGTGCCGCCGGAAGCTCGGTGATGTTGATCGCCACGACGAAGATGGCCAGCAGCAGATAGAGCAGCGCCATGATCGGCACGATCAGCTCGGCGGTCCGCGTGATGCGCTTCATGCCACCGAAGATGATCGGCACCATCACCACGACCAGAATCACGCCCATGATCCACGGCGGCACGCTGAAGGCCTGCTCCATGGCCAGCGCGATAGAGTTGGACTGCACGGAGTTGAAGGCCAGACCGAAGGCGATGATCAGACACACGGAGAACAGGATCGCCATCCAGCGCTGCCCCAGGCCCTTCTCGATGTAGTAGGCCGGGCCACCACGGAAGGTATTGTCATCGTGTGACACCTTGTAGGCCTGGGCCAGGGTGGACTCGATGAAACTGGTGGACATGCCGACCAGTGCCGTCATCCACATCCAGAAGATGGCACCCGGGCCACCCAGGGAAATCGCCACGGCGACACCGGCCAGGTTACCGGTACCGACACGTGCCGCCAGGGAGGTGGCCAGCGCCTGGAAGGAGGAGATCCCGCCTTCGCTACCCTGACGTGAGGTGGCCAGCAGTTTCCACATGTGCCCGAAGTAGCGGAACTGGATGCCCTTGGTCATGACCGTGAAGAAAAGACCCGCTCCGATGAGCAGGTAGATCAATACGCTGCCCCACAGCAGGCCATTGCCTGCATCGATCAACGCCAGAATCGGCGCTGGAATGATGGACGTTGTTTCCGACATGTCGGTCTCGCTTTGGCGGGTTTTTGATCTTGTCGACGCTGCCAGGCGGCGTGAAAAGCCATGGCCATCCTGCCGCTGGCAGCGAGCAACCACTACGAAAGGGTTGCTCGACATGCTTTGGTGAGCGCCATTCTTCATATCCGACACGGATTAGCAAGAAGAGCATACTGAACATTGGCGTTTCACAGCGGGATTCTAGTGGGGAACCGGCGAAATGTCGGTCTTTTTCACTGCATCCTAGACTTTAGATGCACAAGGCAATGTTTCGCTGTCTGATCCTCTCGGGCATAATGCGCCCCCTTCCCACCTGCAGGCATCGGTCAGCCTGATGCTGCAGGACGTGTTCGGCGCATCAGCGACGCCCTCCCCCAGTTGCGACACCACGACTGCGGCCGGTCGGATGCGCCACATCAGGACGGTGCTCTCCCCTGACGCCCACGCACCCTAACAGCCATTACGGCACCCGGCAGCGCGCATTGTCCCGGCGCCTGCCTTTGAAAACAGGTGATACATGGAACTGACCAGCTACGCGGCGTCCCCGCTTTCGCTGCTCGCCCCGATCATAGCCATCGGTCTCGCAATACTGACACGTCGCGTCATGCTCTCCCTTGGGCTGGGTATTGTCTCTGGCGCTCTGCTGCTGAATGATTTCTCACCGCTCACCACGCTGGATTATCTCTGGCGCCAGCTGGTCGCGGTCTTCGTCGAGCTGCCGGACAGCGGTCAACTGGCCGATGTCACGCTCAACAGCTGGAATGTCTATATCCTGCTGTTTCTGCTCGCTCTCGGGGCGATGGTCGGTGTCATCACTCTGGCCGGCGGTACGCGCGCCTTCGGCAACTGGGCGCGTGAACGGGTTACTACCCGTCGCGGCTCGCAGCTGATGACCGTCCTGCTGGGAGTCTTCATCTTCATCGATGACTACTTCAACAGCCTGGCGGTCGGCAACATCTGCCGCCCCCTGACGGATCGCCAGGGCCTGTCGCGGGCTCGTCTGGCCTATCTGATCGACTCCACCGCCGCACCGGTATGCGTGCTGACCCCCATCTCCAGCTGGGGCGCCTACATCATCAGCTTGATCGCTGGAATCCTGGCCACGCACCACATCACCGATGTCAGCCCCTTCGGTGCCTTCCTGGAGCTTTCCGCGCTCAACTATTACGCGATTGCGGCGCTGGTGCTGGTGATCGCCTCGGCCTGGTTCGACATCAACTTCGGTGCCATGCGCCGACATGCCATCGCCGCGCGTGATGGCGAGCTGTTTGACGCCAGCCGTGGCAATCCTCCCGGCAACACCCATGTCGAAGAGTCGGAACGTGGCCGCCCCGTGGATCTGCTGATTCCGATCATCGTGCTGGTGATCGCCACCTTCTTCATGATCGTGCAGACCGGCGCCAGTGCGCTGGCCGCCAAGGGCGAGGCATTCGGCCTGGTGCGTGCCTTCGAACTGACCGATGTCGCAGGATCGCTGATCATCGGCGGTGCCATCGGCCTGCTCGCCGCCGTGATGATGCTGCTGCGTCACCGCATGGGCACTGGCCGCAGCATCGGTGCCATCGTCCAGGGCGCGCGCTCGATGCTGCCGGCCGTCTATATCCTGGTGTTCGCCTGGATGCTGACCGGCATCATCGGCTCACTCGGCACGGGCGAATACCTGGCGACGCTGGTGGATGGCGTGGTCTCCCCCACCTGGCTTCCGATGTTGCTGTTCGTGCTGTCCGGCCTGATGGCCTTCGCCACCGGCACCAGCTGGGGCACCTTTGGCATCATGCTGCCGATCGCCGGAGACATGGCGGCAGCCACCGAGATCGCGATGATGCTGCCGATGATGGGTGCCGTACTGGCGGGCTCGGTCTTCGGTGACCACTGCTCACCGATTTCCGACACCACCATCCTGTCCTCGACGGGCGCGAGCTGCCATCACATCGATCACGTCATGACGCAGTTGCCCTACGCGCTGCTGGGCGCCTGCATCTCGTTGCTGGCGTACCTGGTGATGGGCCTGACCGACAGCACGCTGTTCGGCTGGCTGAGTCTGGCAGGGCTGCTGGTCGTCAGCATCGCCTGGCTTGCCCGTCGGGAGCGCGCCAACCCCGTGGTCGCACGCACCTGATGAACTGATCGCTCCACGCAAGAACACAAGGCCCCCGTCATGGTTCATGACGGGGGCCTTGTGTTTGCGGCAGGCGCGATCTGCGCCCAAGCGTTCACTCACCGGCAATGCTCACGTCACTCAAGCGCTGCGCGCCTGCCCGGCCAGACCGACGCCTGCCTCGCTCAATGCCTCACGCACATCCTCCAGACTCGCCGGATCATCGATGGTCGAGGGAATCTGGTACTGCTCTCCCGCGGCGATCTGACGGATCATCTTGCGCAGAATCTTGCCGGAGCGTGTCTTGGGCAGCCGCTCGACGATCAGTACGTCCTTGAGCGAGGCGATCGCCCCTATCTCATCGCGCACACGCTGCGCCAGCGCCTGACGAAGAGCAGATTCGTCACCGCGCCAGGCATCCTTGATGATCACCAGTCCCAGCGGCATCTCGCCCTTGAGCGAATCCTCGATGCCGATCACCGCACATTCCGCCACTGCCTCGTGTGAGCCGAGGACCTGTTCCATTTCCCCGGTGGACAGGCGATGCCCTGCCACATTGATGACGTCATCGATGCGCCCCATCACGAAGAGGTAGCCGTCCTCGTCAAGATAGCCGCCGTCTCCCGTCAGATAGTAGCCGGGGTACGCCGCCAGGTAGGCGGCGTGGAAACGCGCGGAATTGTGATAGAGCCCCGTGAGACACCCGGGCGGCAGCGGCTGCTGAATGACCACGTTGCCCTGCACCCCGGGTTCGACCTCATCCCCCAGGCCATCGAGCACCTGCACATTGAAACCGGGCAACGGCCAGGTCGCACTGCCCGCGCGTGCCTCGACCGGCGCTCGGGGACCACTCGCCTGGCGAGTGATCATGTCGAGACCGAGCAGATTTCCCGCGACCGGCCAGCCGGTTTCCGTCTGCCACCAGTGATCCACGATCGGCACTGGCAGCAGGTCATTCAACCAATGATAGGTGGGAGGATCGAGTCGCTCCCCCGCCAGGAACAGGCTGCGCAGGCTGGACAGGTCACGCCCGGCCATCAGGCTGGCGTCGGGGTCTTCCTTCTTGATGGCTCTGAAGGCGGTCGGTGCCGTGAAGAAGCAGTTGATCCGATACTCCTCGATCAAGCGCCAGAAGGCTCCGGCATCCGGCGTCCTGACCGGCTTGCCTTCATACATGACCGTCGAGGCTCCCACCAGCAACGGGCCATAGACGATATAGGAATGCCCCACGACCCAGCCGATATCGGAGGCTGCCATGAAGGTGTCCCCCGGGCGGGTCCCGTAGAGAATTTCCATGGAGTAATGCAGTGCCACGGCGTAGCCGGCGTGATCGCGCACCACACCCTTGGGCGTCCCGGTGGTGCCTGAGGTATAGAGGATATAGAGCGGCTCGCTTCCCAGCATGCTGACCGCTTCCGTGGCCTGGGCATGCGCCAGACATTCCTGCCAATCGTGGTCTCGCGGCCCCAGGGTGGCTCGTTGCTGCTCACGCTGCAGGATCAGGCAGGCCTCTGGCGTATGCGTCGCAAGTTCGATCGCCTCATCCAGCCACGGCTTGTAGGGAATGACACGGTCGACCTCGATGCCACAGGAGGCCGCCAGGATGACCTTGGGCGTCGCATCATCGATCCGTACGGCCAGCTCCTTGGGGGAGAATCCTCCGAAGACCACGGAATGCACCGCCCCCAGGCGTGCGCAGGCCAGCATCGCCATCGCGGCCTCCGCCGCCATCGGCATGTAGATGATCACGCGATCACCCTTCTCGACCCCCTTGTCACGCAGGGCACCCGCCAGCCTGGCCACTTCGTCGCGAAGCTCTCGATAGGTGTACTGGCACTTGCTGTCAGTGACGGGAGAGTCCCAGTAGAGCGCCACCTGATCCCCGCGGCCATTGGCCACGTGATGATCCAGCGCGGCATGACAGATATTCATCTCGCCATCAATGAACCAACGGGCGTGCTCCTGGGCATCCCAGGCCAGGATGGTCGATGGATCACGGAACCAGACGATGCGCCTGGCCTGCTCAGCCCAGAAGTCCTCTGGCGCTTGATTGGCACGCGAGACAAGTGATTCGTAGTGCTCGCGTGCGGATCGCTTGGCGGTCTCAGGCATGGCTTACCTCGTTGACGATGCTGGCACGGGGTTCATGGCATGGCGTTGCCATCAGAAAGCAGTATCACGCCTTACGCGCCTTCGACTCGGGGACTGCGCCTGGAAGATGCTGACAGCTGGCGACCCCAAGTGTCCCACCACGCTGATGGCAGGTGACGCGCATGCGCACTATCAGAACCTTAGGCCAAAACCCGACCGTGTGAATGTCAGATGAGGCATCCAACTCTGGTCAGTTCGTCGTATGACGTCATCGGCACGCAGTGAAACGAACGACCGTATGTCGACCAGCGTCAGGAAAAGGAAAAGTCCACCCCTGATCAGACCACCCTCGATGATTTATCGTTTAATATTGCCTTGGACGTAGCACGTGGAGTTATTGATGATTCACTAAAACAAGGATACTTCATGCCTGACACCACAAGGACGGCCAATCTGATGATGGAATCCCCCAGACAGCACCGGAGCTCACCAATGAATGCCAAGGTCTCAACCGCGAGGAAACCCGCCATGCCTGCGCAAGATGATGTCATCACGTTACACCAGGCAGGTGATCGCGTGATCGAGGAAGCCACTGCCCTGTTGAAGGCAATGGGCAATGAAAATCGCTTGCGAATTCTCTGCCTGCTCAGTGAAAGCGAAATGTCGGTCAGTGAACTGAATTCACGTCTCGAACTTTCCCAGTCAGCCCTGTCGCAGCATCTGGCCATTCTGCGTCGCGAAGGCATGGTGCGGACTCGCCGGGCGTCACAGACCATCTACTACTCACTGCTGGGCCCCAACGCTGCAGGCGTGATCCGCACGCTTCAACAACTCTATCGCTGAAAAAGGGCGCCAGTCGAAGACTGACGCCCTTGAGGGAAGCCATCGGATCATCCGGTCACGCCATGTCGCGACGTGATGCCATGACCAGGCTGAGCCAGACCCGCAACATAACCGGGTCTCTCGCACCTTCCTCACTCCTCGTTTGACGGATGGCCAGGGAATGGCCGCCATTGCCCACAGACTTGCATTCGTGCAGAGCCTGGCGCCTGCAGATCACGATTCGCGCAGATCCTGTTTTCCGCAGGTCTCGATTCGCGAAGGTCTCAGTGCTGCTGCCAGCGTGACTCGACATTGCGCTCCAGCACGCGGTCAAGCACACGATCCAGACTCAGCGTCACCCCCTTCCCGAATCGATCCATCATGCGACGCGGCTTTTCAAGACTGACTTCGAATATCTTGAGATCCTGCTTGAGATAGCCAGCCAGCAGCGCCTGACTTGTGCCCACCTCATCGATCAGACCGATCGCGATCGCCTCGCTGCCATACCAGATGTCCCCTTGTGACACGGCCTCCACATCCAGTTGCGGACGACGGCTACCGACGTGCTGCTTGAACAGATCATGGGTGCGTGCCAGGTCAGACAGGAACTTTTCACGCCCTTCTTCCGTATTCTCCCCCAGCATCGTCAGCGTTCGCTTGTAACGCCCAGCCGTCAGGATCTCCACATCGACATCGTGCTTCTTGAGAAGACGGTACACATTGGGCACCTGTGCCACGACGCCGATGGACCCTATCACGGCAAACGGCGCCGCCACGACGTGATCAGCGGCACACGCCATCATGTACCCGCCACTCGCGGCCACCTTGTCGACGGTAATCGTCAGACGCGCTCCTGCCGCACGCAGACGATCCAGCTGTGCGGCGGCCAGACCGTAGGCGTGCACCAGGCCACCACCAGACTCCAGTCGCAGTACCACTTCATCCTTGTCGGTCAGCACGCCTTCCAGCGCGGTGACCTGCTCGGCGAGGCTTTCCACTCCCGTCGCCTTGATATCGCCGACGAAGTCGAGCACGAACACCCGACGCCCGGCAGTGGAGTCCTGTTCCTGAACGTCATCTGAAGGCTTGCGCTTCGCCTTGGCCTTGAGCGCCTTCTTGAGAGACTTGGCCTCCTGCTTTTCCTTCTTGGCGCGTGCCTTGGCATTGGCGGTGCGCTCGGCATCTTCCAACCCGGCCTGTCCCAATTCCCGCTGGAGGTGCTGCATGCGCTCATGCCAGGGACGAATCTTGAGGCGAGCCTCGCGTTCACCACTATCCCCGTGACGGGCACGCACGATCATGAGGATGATCGCCCCAATGGCCACCACCACCGTGACTGCCTCGGCGAGAAAGAGGCCATATTCCGATAACCATTGCATGCACTTGCTCCTGAACGACATGGGTGTCGTCGGACACCGCGACCTGCACGGATCTGTCTGACGGACAACGACTTTAGCGGCCACCAGGCCAGCTGTGAGATTCCTGCTACATGGGGGCAAATGACCCTCTCTGCAAGGCGAGCACGGCGCTGCGAGGCAGGGTGGCACAACGCCGGTTGATCCGGTCAGCGCAAGGGCCACTGCAACGGAAGAGATCATCTTCGGCGCTTGATTGGAACGATCGTTTGAAATAGTCTGATGCACAGCCTTGAAAGTGCTGAACCCCATATCCACTTTCCCAGCCTTCACCATTGAAAAGGAATATTGCCATGGCAGACGCCAACGCCGTCATCGAGATGCTGAAAAGTCGCTTCAACCCGGACGCCGCCAAGGGCATGAACGACGTCTTCCAGTTCAACATCACCGACAGTGATGACTACTACATGGTCGTCAAGGATGGCACCCTGGACGTGGGCGAAGGGGAGCACGACGATCCGTCCGTCACGCTGTCCACTGACAGCGATACCCTCAAGGGCGTGATGAAGGGCGAAGTCGACGGCATGCAGGCCTTCATGACGGGCCGCCTGAAAGCGACCGGCAACATCATGCTGGCCACCAAGCTGACCTCACTCTTCCCGAACAAGTGACGGCAGAACAGCGGATGTGACCTCTGCTGATCGGTATCGCTCGATGAGCGATACCGCCAATGAAAACGCCCCTGCCATTGGCAGGGGCGTTTTCATTGACAGCCCGGAGTGCCAGGCGTCAGCGGCCGCTGGCCACCGAGCGCAGGAAGTTGTCGATCAAAGCATGCGAGATCGAGAACTTCGGCGGCAAGCCAGGCAAGGATTCAGGTGTGAACCACTGGGCATCCTCTATCTCATGGCCATCAATGGCGATCTCCCCGCCCGCATATTCGGCGTAGTATCCCAACATGAAGGAGTGAGGAAATGGCCAGGATTGGCTCTGGAAGTAACTCACGCGCCCGACCTCGACACCCACTTCCTCCAGGACCTCGCGCCTTACCGCTTCCTCGGCGCTTTCCCCGGCTTCGATGAAGCCGGCCAGGGTCGAGTACATGCCGGGCCCGAAACGCGGACTGCGTGCCAGCAGCAACTCACGCCCACGCGTGATCAGCGTGATGATGCAGGGTGAGATTCGCGGATAGCTGCGATGCTGACAACCGGTACAGTGCATCGCGAACTCATGTTCCAGACGTTTCATTCGCTTGCCACAACGTCCACAGAAACGATGGTCCCGCGCCCACTTGAGCACCTGCAGGGCACTTGAGAGCAGCGGGAACTGCTCTCTGGGCAGTGAATGCAACCATTGCCGAGCGCCTGGCCACTCGGAAGACCCATTCTCGCCAAGCACGGCGATCGGCGCCCCCTGCCACTCTCCCAGTGCAATCGCGCCGGATGGCCAGTCGCATGGCGGTTGAATGATGCCGCCATCGGGCGCCGGGGCGACCCCGTCGCGCCCGATGCGAATCAGGTAACCCTGACGCTGGTTCACTCGTGACAGATCACGTATCAGCATCAGACAGCGCCTCCCGGGTTGCCTCTGCCGTCAAGGCTGCCCAGCGCGTCGATCGCCACCTTGTCAAAGGCACATTCTGTCTTGGCACGAATTTCCTCGCACCAGGCAGCATGGCGCTCAAGCTCCAGCGCCGAGAGCCCGGGCGTGACCAGACGCGGGCGGTCCGCCCGAAGGCGACGCACCCCGACAATGCCGCCCTCTCCCTCATCGCCATCGTCTATGTCGTCCAGCCCGAGCGCCGTCTGCCCGCCGGTCATCGCCAGATAGACGTCGCCGAGGATCTCCGCATCCAGCAAGGCACCGTGCAGCACGCGGTGCCCATTGTCGATATCGTAGCGCTTGCACAGCGCATCCAGATTGTTGCGCTGACCGGGGTGCTTCTCACGGGCGAGCTTCAGGGTATCGAGGATCGCGCAGTGTTCCGCCACCGGCCCCAGCGGCTGGCTACGCCGTGGATTGATCAGGCCGAATTCATGATCAATGAAGCCGACGTCAAAGGGCGCGTTGTGAATGACGAGCTGGGCGCCCTTGATGAACTCCCAGAAGGCATCCGCCACGTCCGCGAAGACCGGCTCATTGGCGACCCGTTCATCGGTGATGCCGTGGACGCCGATCGCCTCTTCATCGATCAATCGTTCCGGATTGATGTACTGGTGATAAGTGCGCCCCGTCAAACGGCGATTGATCATCTCCACCGCACCGATCTCGATCAGACGGTGGCCTTCCTTCGGGTCGATACCGGTCGTTTCGGTATCGAGAATAATCTGACGCATCTCAGACCTCTTGGTGAACGGGACCTGGTGAACGGGTCCGGGTGAACTTGGCTCTGAAGACACTGGTCCTGATGTATCCGACGCTGGTGCTTCTGACGCTGAGGTTTGTGACTCGGTGGCACCTGACTCTGAGCTGCCGGGCCAGTGGCCGCGTGCTCAACGGCGTGACTGCATCTCATCGATCGCTTCATTGGCAAGGCTATCGGCACGTTCATTGCCTTCGTCGCCACTGTGGCCCTTGACCCAGCGCCACTCGATATCATGACGCTGACTCTGTTCCAGCAACGCCTTCCACAGCGCCTCATTCTTGACCGGTTGCTTGGCAGCCGTCTTCCAGCCGCGCTTGACCCAGCCATGGACCCACTTGGTGATGCCATTCTTGACGTATTCGGAGTCCGTCCACAGCACCACGTCACAGCGCCGGGTCAACGCCTTCAGGGCCTCGATGGCGGCCATAAGCTCCATGCGATTGTTGGTGGTGTCCTGTTCGCTGCCCTTGAGTTCCTTGCGATGCTTGCCACTGACGAGAATGGCTCCCCACCCTCCCGGGCCGGGATTTCCCCGGCAGGCACCATCGGTGTGGATGATCACCCGAGGGCTGGGGGCGGCTGAGGAGGCATCATTGGCGAGATCGGACGAGGAGACACTGTGACTCACAGGGGAACACTCTTGGAGAAAGGACAGGACACAGGCAATGACACGACGCGACGTCACTTCGACGCGGGCTTGCTGCCAGGGCGACATTCTAACCGCTCATGCCGGATAGCGGCAAAGCGACCTGTGTGTCCTTACAGTCCATATCAGCCCACCTGGCGACACGGACGGCGTGTCGGCATGCCCTGCACGGCTCACACCTTGCCCGAGTCATCCGACGAACGGGAGTCATGATTGTCGCGTGAATGCAGGCGGGTCACCTGCCCGATGGCGACACCGGGAATCGCCACGCGTGAGCGCTTGGCATTCAGAGGCTGCACGTACCCGACATTGCGACGGGCCCGTATCAGCATCAGGCTGCCCAGAGGCAGGTTGTAACGGCGTCCCATCCGCTCGAGCCAACCATGGCGCAGGCGCAAGCCAGGCAGGTGAAACCCCGCGTAGTCGATACGCTCGATCTCGAAGTCCACGAAGGCCAACCAGTCCCTGAGCGCCGCCGGGGTGCGCCAGCTGCCTTCCCAGGGAGTGATGTGCCGCCGCCGGGGGTCGAGGCGCAGCAGCCCTTCCCCGGACATCGGCTGCCAGGCGACGATGATCAGACAACCGCTGGAGCGCAGGACACGCGCCGCTTCGCGCAAGAGGCGATGAGGCTCCGGTGCGACCTCCAGCAGATGATGGATCATCACCATGTCCATGCTTTCATCTGGCAGGGCCAGCTGAGTGAGCGGGCAGATGAGGGTCGATGGCGACTGGGCCAGGGCGGGCTCCGGCGCCCAATGGATGGCATGCCGGATGGGAGACAAGGAGAGCAGGTCATTGTCTCCCGGCCCCAGACACAGACTGTGGAAGCCGAAGCAACGCTCGAACAGTGGCGTCAACATCTCGCGCTCGGCGATGAGAATGTCCTTGCCGTCCGCCCCTTCAAGAAAGGCGCGCATCGCTCGCACGTGGGCGCCCAGCAGCCGCGCGTGCTGTCGGCGACGCGCTTCCGGGGTGAGTTGCGCAGCGGAATCCGCCCCGCGTGAGCGACTTTTCCACATCCCTGCATCTCCCGTCTCTTTCATGGGGGAGCGCCCCACGCGCAAGCAAGATGTCACACACTTCTACATTCTCACACCACAAGAGGTTTGACACTTACCCGCTTGCTCGGCAGGCTTTACGCCTTTGCATGGCGATACGCCAGCCGCTTGCGCGCTGCCAACGCCAGACACCCCGGAAAAGAGCGGCGATGAACGCCCCGGGCTGTCCGATGAGAAATCGCATCGTCGATGCCACGCCAAAACCTCCGTGAGCAATGGCCTCGACATCACTTGAAGACATCGTATCCACCATATGCCTGGCGAAGGCTTGCGCCAATCGCCAGCGGGACGGAACTGCCAAGTTCTTTCATTCGGTCACGTCACCGGCAGCCTCCCCCGTCACGCAATGGGATACCGACACGACAAGAGTACCTGACCACCATGATGAGCGTTACGCCCATAGCGGCCTTTCAGGACAACTATATCTGGCTGATCCAGAGCGACGACAGCGACACGGTTGCCGTCGTCGATCCGGGTGATGCCACGCCGGTGATCGAGGTTCTGGAAACCCGCGGCCTGGCTCTGGACACGATTCTGATCACTCACCACCATCAGGATCACACCGGCGGCCTCCCCGAGCTGATCAAGCGCTACCGCCCTCGCGTGGTCGGCCCGCACAACCCGGCCATCGAGGGAATCGATGTGCGTGTCGCCGATGGTGACAGCGTGCGCGTGCAGGGACGCTTGTTCGATGTCCTGGAAGTGCCCGGCCACACACTGGACCACATCGCGTTCGTGAGTGCCGGCATGCCGGGGCTGCTGTTCTGCGGGGACACCCTCTTCAGTGCGGGCTGTGGCCGTCTGTTCGAAGGCACACCAGAGCAGATGCACCAGTCACTCACGCGCCTGGCATCACTCCCTGAAGACACCCTCGTCTTCCCGGCTCACGAGTACACCCTGGCCAACCTGGCATTTTCCCGCGCGGCGGAGCCTGACAACACGCAACGCGATCAGGTGATCGCCGGGTGTGAGCGCGCCCGCGAGACCGGCCGCCCGACCCTCCCGAGTCGCATCGCGCGTGAAAGACAGATCAACCCCTTCCTGCGCAGCGATGACCCCACCTTGCAACAACGCTTGCTCCAGCAAGGGCGCCTCACTGCCTCAGAGGACCAGTCCCTCACGTCACTGGCAGCCTTCACGGCACTGCGCCAGTGGAAGGACAGCTTCTAGACCCGCTGACCGCGCGCCTGCCCACGACCTGAAGATGGGCAGGCGTCTCGCGTGACAGCGGGTCGGGTTCTCGTGATCCCGATCAGCCCCCGCAGTCACAGTTTGCGCCGGAATGTCCGGCATGCTGAGCCCGTGTCGTGCCCATCCGACGCTGGCTCGCCAAAGAGTACTCCGTCAATGCATCAGCAAGACCTCCGTACCGACGACACCTCTGTCATCAAGACATCTGCCGCCGACACGCCGGCCCGCCTGCCACTGACTGCTGAACGTCTGCGTTACCTGATTCGCCTCGCCTCGCTCGGAGCCGGCCTGTGCCTGCCGCTGATGGCGACTCCTGCCAATGCAAGCTCCCGGGCGCTCGACGACCTGACACCCACCAGCGTGCATCAGAGCGCTCCTCTGAATTTCATGCAAGCCATCGATGCGGTGCCTGCGCGCTACGATGATGTGTGGGAGCGCCTGCGTGCCGGCTATCAGCTGCAGCAGGACACCGGACGCCCTCGAGTACGCAAATGGATCGACTGGTATGAAGAGCACCCGGAGCACGTGGAGCGTATCGCCGAACAGGCTCGCCCCTGGCTGCGTTATGTGACGCGTCGCACCGAGGCGCGCGGCCTTCCGGCCGAACTTGCCCTGCTGCCTTTCATCGAGAGTGCCTATGATCCGGATGCCGCCCACCCCGGCGGCGCCACCGGCATGTGGCAGTTCATGCCCCAGACCGGCGATGCCATGGGCCTGACCCGCAACCGCTGGTACGACGGCCGCAAGGACGTCCTGATGGCCACCGATGCCGCACTGGATTATCTGCAGTCCCAGGGCGAGCGCTGGTACGACGGAGACTGGGAACTTGCGCTGGCCGCCTACAACGCCGGCGCCGGCACCGTGAACCGCGCGCGCCGACGTGCCGGCTCAGGGGATGAGGATTACTGGAACATCAAGCTGCCCAGCGAGACCATGGAGTACGTGCCCAAGCTGCTGGCGCTGGCTGCGGTGATCCGTGAACCCGAAGAGTACGGCCTGAATCTGCCGGCGATTCCGGACACCCCGGAAATCGCCGCTGTCGATACCCGGGGCCAGCTTGACCTTTCCGTTGCCGCCAGACTGGCTGGCATCAGCGAAAGCGAGCTGCGCACCCTGAATCCCGCGTACAAGCGGTGGGCGACAAGCCCGGGAGACAGCTCGCTGGTGATTCCGGCCACGGCACGTGACACCTTCCTCAGCAAGCTTGAGACCCTGCCGCAAGAGACCCGCGAAAGCTGGGCGGAGTACCGTGTCCAGCGTGGCGACAGCCTGTCGGTCATCGCCCGTCGCAGTGGACTGACACTGGCGGAGCTCAAGCAGAAGAATCGCCTGAGCGGCAACACCATCCGGGTCGGTCAGCCTCTGTTGGTGCCTGACGCCACTCGCGGCGTGGCAGCGGCGCAACTCGCAGAAGCCAACGGCCTCAAGAAGGTGCGCGTCAAGCGTGGCGATTCGCTGTCGGTGATTGCGGCGCGTCACAATGTCACCACCCGCCAGATCGCGCGTTGGAACAAGCTCTCTTCCGCCGATTATCTGCGTCCGGGCCAGATGCTGACGCTCTACAGCGCCAACTGAGCGCCATCGCCTGCGCAGCTCCTACGCAGCAACTACGTAGCACGTACGCAACATCAAGACGCCCCCGCCATGCTCCATGGCGGGGGCGTCTTGATATCAGGCACCTGTCAGCCTGGACTCCTCCAGCACTCGGTGGCCGACACCCGGTGACCGGCACCGCGAGGCAACAACAGACACTGAAACGCCGGCACTGACACCAGTCAGTCGCCCTCGTCGTGGCCGAACAATGGTCGATAACGGGGAACTTCGATACTCTTGGCGGGGTCGATGCTTGCGGACCCCTGGCAGTGAGTTGACTCGCCTGCCTTGTGTCCACCAGTGCCGCCCGACATTGTCACCTGGCCCTTCGCGCCATGATCCCCCATTCAAGGATGTCCTTTGATGCAGGCTGCTTCTCTTATCCCTCGGCATGCACGCCTACTTTGTGCACTGTGCCTCGGGGCTCTGATTCTCTCCGCCATTGCACCGGCGCATGCATCCTCATCGCGGACCACTGATCAGAAGACTCCCGTGGCCCCCCTGGACGTGCCGACCGTGCACGGACTGGCCATCTATGGCGAACCGGCACATCCGGCAGGCTTCACGCACTTCCCCTACGTGAATCCTGACGCCCCCATCGGCGGACGCATGACTCGCGCCGCCATCGGCAGCTTCGACTCCACCAACCCCTTCATCCTCAAGGGCAACTCGGTGGCAGGGCTCAATTATTTCGGCGGGTTGATCTATGACACCCTGCTCACCCAGTCTGCCGATGAACCCTTCACTGAATATGGCCTGTTGGCCAGCGGGATCCGACTGGCAGAAGACCGCAGTGCCATCGAATTCGATATCGATCCCCGCGCACGCTTTCATGATGGGGAACCCGTCACCGCCGAGGATGTCGTCTTCACCTATCATCTGCTGATGAAGGATGGCCTGCCCTTCTTCAAGAGCTACTACCACGATGTCACTCGCGTCAGCCTGATCGACACCGATACCGTTCGCTTCGACATGGCCCCCGACGCCGCCCGCGAGCTGCCCTTGATCATAGGTCAGCTGCCGGTCCTGCCCGAGCATTACTGGAAGACACGTGATTTCACCCGCGCCACGCTGGAACTGCCGCTTGGCTCAGGGCCTTACCGCATGGCCTCGCTGGATCCCGGACGCCAGGTACGCTATGAGCGTGTCGCGGATTACTGGGGCAAGGACCTGCCCGTCAACAAGGGACGCCATAACATCCAGACACTGGTCTATGACTATTACCGCGACCAGAGCGTGTCGCTGGAGGCCTTCAAGGCCGGCAGCATTGACCTACATGTGGAGAGCAGCGCCAAGAACTGGGCGACGGCCTATGACACGCCTGCGCTCAGAGATGGGCGTCTGAAGAAGCTGGAGGTGCCAGACAGCAATCCTGCCGGCATGCAGGGCTTCGTGCTCAATGAACGCCGCGCGCGCTTCCAGGACCCGCGGGTACGCGAAGCCCTGGCACTGGTCTTCGATTTCGACTGGGTCAACCGCAATCTCTTCTACGGCGCCTACCAGCAGACCCACAGCTATTTCGAGAATTCGGACATGGCCGCGAATGGCCTGCCTGAAGGACGGGAACTAGCCCTGCTTGAGCCGTTCAAGGACCAGTTGCCCGCCGCCGTCTTCCGCGACCCGCTGCCCATCGATGAGCCCACGGAACTGCGCCCGCGGCTGCGCAAGGCACTCAACCTGCTTCGGGACGCTGGCTATCGCGTCGCGGATGGCCAGCTGGTCAATCACGAGACGGGCAAGCCGCTGACACTGGAAGTCCTCAACTACGACACCCAGTTCGAACGGGTCATCCAGCCGTGGATTCGCAATCTGGCACGCATCGGCATCCAGGCGCGTATCCGCACCGTCGACGTCAACCAGTACATCAATCGTCGGCGAAGCTTCGATTTCGATGTCGTGGTCGGCAGTTACCCCCAGTCCAACAGTCCCGGCAGCGAACAGCGCGAGTACTGGACGAGTGACTACGCCGATGTCGCCGGCTCGCGCAACCTGATCGGTCTGAAGAGTCCGGTCATCGATGCACTCACCGATGCCCTGATCCAGGCCCAGACCCGCGAAGATCTGCTGAGCGCCACACGAGCACTGGATCGCGTGCTGCGCTGGGGCTTCCATGTCGTGCCGCAGTGGCATCTCGCGGCGACTCGCATCGCGCTGTGGGACAAGTTCGGCTATCCGCAGCCGTTCCCGGAGTATCTGCTGAGCCTGGACAGCTGGTGGATCGTCCCCGGGGCTGAGGCTGATGACGAGTCAGACGACTGAAACACTCGCGTGAAGATGGCCAACTGCCGCGCATCCCTCGGCATTGGCCAGCACGACCGACATGGGGCGTCTGCAAGGCCCGCCCCGGCGATTGCTCAACCATGAATGAACACGATGCCATCCGGACCGCCACTCACAAGGCGGCCGCATGACACGCAGGGAGATTGCTCTTGGGTGCCTATATTCTGCGCCGAGTCCTGTTGATGATTCCGACACTGCTTGGAATCCTGTTGCTGAATTTCCTGATCGTCCAGGCGGCTCCCGGCGGGCCCATCGAGCAGCTGATGTCGCGTCTTGACGGCCTCAGCGCCGGGGCCAGCACACGGCTGAACAGTGGGGGTGGCGATGGCGTCACCAGCGGCTCCGGCACCAGTTCCACCTACCGCGGAGCCTCGGGAGTCGACCCGGCCCTGATCGCCGAGCTGGAGCAGCAATTCGGCTTCGACAAGCCCGCCTGGGAGCGCTTCCGCGACATGGTGGTCGACTACGCGCAGTTCGATTTCGGCGACAGCTTCTTCCGCGACCGCCCGGTGATCGACCTGATGCTGGAGCGACTCCCCGTCTCGATTTCCCTGGGCCTGTGGACGACGCTGCTGGTCTATCTGGTGTCGATACCACTGGGCATTCGCAAGGCACTGGTGCATGGCTCACGCTTCGATGTCTGGACCTCGGGTGTCGTCATCGTCGGCTACGCGATTCCGGGCTTCCTGTTCGCGATCCTGTTGATCGTGGTGTTCGCCGGCGGCAGCTATCTCGACTGGTTCCCGCTCAGGGGGCTGACCTCCCCGGATTTCGAGGAGCTCTCGACGCTTGGCAAGGTCCTCGATTATTTCCATCACATCGCCCTTCCCGTGCTGGCCTCCGCCATCGGCAGCTTCGCCACCCTGACGATGCTGACCAAGAACAGCTTCCTGGATGAGATCCACAAGCAGTACGTGCTGACGGCGCGCGCCAAGGGGGCCAGCGAGAACCGCATTCTCTACGGACATGTCTTCCGCAACGCCATGCTGATCATCATCGCGGGGCTGCCGGCGGCGCTGGTCGGCATCTTCTTCACCGGCTCGCTGCTGATCGAGGTCATCTTCTCTCTCGATGGCCTGGGCCTGCTGGGCTTCGAGGCGGTACTGCAGCGCGACTATCCGCTGATCTTCGGCACCCTGTACCTGTACACCCTGATTGGCCTGATCCTGAAACTGGTATCAGACCTGATGTATGTGTGGATCGACCCGCGCATCGACTTCGCGACCCGGGAGGCTTGAGATGCGTCACGACACACCCCTTCAAGGGGAGACCAACGTCGTCCAGGACGTGCCGGAACGCCTGCACCGCTCGCGCCTGTCGCCCATCACGCGGCGGCGTATCACGGCGTTTCGTGACAACCGGCGCGCCTGGTGGTCACTGCTGATCTTCGGCGTGCTGTTCATTCTGTCGCTCGGGGCGGAACTGATCGCCAATGACCGCCCACTGCTGGTCTCCTATCAGGACGAGCTCTACCTGCCGATGCTCAAGGAGTATCCGGAAACGACCTTCGGCGGCTTCCTGCCGACCGCCACGGATTATCGCGATCCCTATGTGATCGACGCCATCGCGGCGCAGGGCTTCATGCTCAACACTCTGATCCCGTATTCCTATGACACCTTGGATCTCAACCTGGGGTCTCCCGCGCCTTCGGCTCCCAATGCCCGTCATTGGCTGGGCACGGATGATCAGGGACGGGACGTGCTGGCGCGGGTGATCTACGGCTTCCGCCTGTCGGTCCTCTTCGCTCTGGTGCTGACCGCCGGTTCCATCGTGCTGGGCGTGCTGATCGGTGGCGTTCAGGGCTATTTCGGCGGCAAGGTCGATCTGATCGGGCAGCGCTTGATCGAGATCTGGTCTGGACTGCCGGTGCTGTTCCTGTTGATCATCCTGGCCAGCATCGTGGAACCCAATCTCTGGTGGCTGACCGGCATCATGCTGCTGTTCTCGTGGCTGGGGATCGTCGATATCGTGCGCGCCGAATTCCTGCGTGCGCGAAATCTGGAGTATGTGCGCGCGGCCCGCGCCATGGGCCTGCCCTCACGTCTCATCATGTGGCGTCATGTACTGCCCAATGCGATGGTCGCCACCCTGACCTTCATCCCCTTCCTGTTCACGGGCGCCATCACGACCCTGACCGCGCTGGACTTCCTGGGCTTCGGGTTGCCGGCAGGCTCCCCGTCGCTGGGCGAACTGGTCGCGCAGGGCAAGAACAATCTCCAGGCCCCCTGGCTTGGCATGACGGCATTTCTCAGTCTCGGCATCATGCTGACCCTGCTGGTCTTCATCGGTGAAGGGCTGCGCGATGCCTTCGACCCACGTCATATCAGTGCCCGGGAGCAGGACGCATGAGTCAGTCAATGCATGAAGCCACGACAGCAGCCAACGCCGAGCCGCGCTCCCGGGATCACTGCGTGCTGCGGCTGGACGATCTCTGCATCCGCTTTGGCAAGACACCTGTCGTCAGGCATCTGTCGCTGGACGTGAAGCGCGGCGAATGTCTGGCCATCGTCGGCGAATCCGGCTCGGGCAAGTCAGTGAGCCTGCTGGCAAGCCTCGGCCTGCTACCGGGGCATGCCCATGTCACCGGCACGCGGGAATTCACCACGCTCGAGGGAGAGAGGCTGGATCTGTCAGCCCTGACGAGCCGCCAATGGCAACGCGTGCGCGGCAACCGGATCGGCTTCGTGTTTCAGGAACCGATGACATCCCTCAACCCCCTGGCCCGAGTCGGCGACCAGATCAGCGAGAGCCTGCGGCTGCATCAGGGCCTGCGTGGTCATGCGGCACGCCAGCGAGTGATCGAGCTGCTCAAGCAGGTTCAGCTGCCTCGCCCGGAAGAACTCCTCGAGGCCTGGCCGCATCAGCTCTCTGGCGGTCAGCGCCAACGCGTGATGATCGCCATGGCGATGGCCAATCAGCCGCCTTTGATGATCGCCGACGAGCCCACCACGGCGCTGGACGTCACGGTGCAGCAGGACATCCTCGCTCTGCTCGACAGACTGCGGCGAGACCAAGGCATGGCCATGATCCTGATCAGCCATGACCTCAATCTGGTCCGCCGCCATGCAGACCGCGTCATCGTGATGCGGGAAGGCGAATGCATCGAGCAAGGGCCGGTGTCAGAGGTCTTCGATTCTCCCAGCCACCCGTATACCCGCGAACTGCTGGCCGCCGAGCCTGAAGGGGTGGCCGCGCCACTCGACCCTGAGGATGCGGGCACGCCCGTTCTGGAAGCACGTGATCTGGAGGTGCGCTTCTCGCGTCCTCGCAAGCTGTTCCAGAAACGTCCAGCGGATTTCATCGCGCTTCAGCCGCTGGATCTGACCCTCGCGCGCGGGGAGACCCTCGGGATCGTGGGCGAGTCGGGCTCCGGCAAGACCACCCTCGCCCTGGCGCTCTTGAAGCTGCAGGCCGCACGCGGTGAGATTCGTCTGGAGAATGCCCGTATCGATACGCTGGATCGCAACGCCCTGCGTCACAAGCGACGCCAGATGCAGATCGTCTTCCAGGACCCCTATGGCTCGCTCTCACCGCGCATGCCCGTCACGGACATCATCAGTGAAGGCCTGCGCTTTCATCAGCCTGAGCTCTCAGAGGACGAGGTACGCCAGCGCGTGACGCAGGTCATGCGCGAGGTCGAGCTGCCTGCCGAGTGCGCCGACCGCTATCCACACGAGTTCTCCGGCGGGCAACGCCAACGCATCTCGCTGGCCCGCGCCCTGATTCTCGAACCTCACCTGCTGGTGCTGGATGAACCCACCTCGGCGCTGGATCGCAGCGTCCAGAAGCAACTCATCGCCCTGCTGCGCGACCTGCAGGCGCGTCATGGCCTCAGCTACCTGTTCATCAGTCATGATCTGGCCGTGGTGAGGGCTCTGGCCCACCGCGTGATGGTGTTGCGCGAAGGCAAGCTGGTGGAGAGCGGAACGACTGCCGAGGTACTGGGCAATCCGAGGGAGGACTACACGCGGGCCCTGATCCAGGCGGCAGGACTGACGTGACAGTTCCGCTTGCCACTCAAGGGCGCGCCCGCCACCAAGGCAGCGGAGGCCTCGTCCCTCATGTGGCGAGTCTCGAGAAGACAGGCATCCTGCATTGCACGGAACGCACTGCTGAGTTGCCTGACTGACTCTGGACGATTGCAAATAATAAAGGTTCTCAATATGATTCCGTCAGAGGTGGGCCACGCGACACCGCGCACGACATGACACCTGTCACCGTCGCGTCGAGCCTTCACGACATCGCGTCACGCGATCTGCATAATAAAAGACTGTTCAAGGGAACCTCATGTCCGCACATTTCCGCCCTATCGCTCGCAAGCCGCTGGCTGCCGCCATCGCGCTCTCCGTGGCACTGATCGGCTCTGCCGCCCAGGCGCATGAAGGCCATGCACACGATGATCGCAAGGTGAGCGCTGAAGCCGTCGTTGACCAGTACGCCAACGTGGCCCATGCCACCTACAGCGATGCCCTGGCCAGCGCCAATGCCCTGCGTGCCGCCAACGCCGCGCTGATCGAAGCTCCGTCCGAGGCGACGCTTGCCGCGGCTCGCACTGCCTGGAAACAGGCGCGCGTGGCGTATCAGCAGAGTGAAGTCTTCCGCTTCGGCAATGCCATCGTCGATGACTGGGAAGGTCAGCTGAATGCCTGGCCGCTGGATGAAGGCCTGATCGACTACGTCGAAGGCGACGGCTATCAGGCGGAACTGGGCAACCCGGGCGCCAGCGCCAACATCATCGCCAACGACAGCGTGCAGATCGGTGCCGACAAGATCGACACTACCGAGATCACCCCGGAGCTGCTGGCCTCCCTGAACGAGCTGGGCGGATTCGAGGCCAACGTGGCCAGCGGCTACCACGCCATCGAATTCCTGCTCTGGGGCCAGGACATGCATGGCTTCGAGTCTGGCGCAGGCGAGCGTCCGGCGTCGGACTATGCCAAGGGAGAGGACTGCACCGGCGGCAACTGTGACCGCCGTGGCGCCTACCTGCTGGCGGCCAATGACCTGCTGATCAATGACCTGGAATACATGGTCGGCCAGTGGGCACAGGGCGACAAGGACAACTATCGCGCCGAGCTGACCTCCCTGCCGGCCGGTGAAGGCCTCGAGAAGATGCTGTTCGGCATGGGCTCCCTGTCACTGGGCGAGCTGGCCGGTGAGCGCATGAAGGTCGCGCTGGAAGCCAATTCCTTCGAGGACGAGCACGACTGCTTCTCCGACAACACCCACTACTCGCACTTCTACAATGCCAAGGGCATCCAGAACGTCTATGAAGGCACGTACGTGACGCTGGATGGCCGTACCTTCGAAGGCCCGTCATTGCACGCACTCGTCGCCCAGAATGACCCGGAGCTGGCCGAGAAGATGCACGAGGCGCTGGACACCACCATGGGCCAGCTGCAGGTGATGGTGGATACGGCAGACGCCGAAGACGGCATGAAGTTTGATCAGATGATCGCCCCGGGCAATGCCGAGGGTGCCGAGATCATCAATGCCAGCATCGAAGACCTGGTCGCGCAGACGCGCCTGATCGAAGAGATTGCCAACGACGTCGGCATCAGCGGACTGAAGGCCGATACCGCGGATCACGAATTCTAGGCACTCACCCGAGATTGCCAGGCCATGGGCGGTGATGAAACCGCCCATGGCCGCGCAGCCCCCTCGCCCGAACCTGTCTCGTACAGGTTCGGGCGTTGATGCTTTCGTGCCAGCATTTTATGCGCGCCTGCTAATTCTTCAGAGTGCCTTGCCCGAAGGCCACTGATGGACTCGCAGCCTGACCGCGCAAGCCAGGACCTACATCGATGCCACACGTCATCCCGAAACACCCGATCCTTCACGCGTTGTCGCTTGCCATCGCACTGACCGCCCTGCCCCAGGGCGTGGCACAGGCCGCCCAGACACCGCTGGCCGTCAGCGCCTATCTGGCCGCATTGCCACTGCAGGACACCGCGAAGAGTGGTGGCGAGGGCAGCGTGCGCAAGCACGATACCAATGCCTATTCCCTGCCGGCCAAGAACCTGAGCTTCGATCAACGTCTGTCCTTCAGCGTCGGCAACAGCTTCTTCAAGAGCCCCTGGGTGATCGCGCCCGCCAGCACCACCGCTCGCGATGGCCTCGGTCCGCTGTTCAACACCAATGCCTGCCAGAACTGCCACGTCAAGGATGGACGCGGCAGTCTGCCGGCCGAGGGCGACCCCTCGGTGGGCCTCTTCCTGCGCCTGGGCATGCCGGACAGCCACGAGGACAGCTGGAGCGATGAGGAGCGTGAATTCCGCCGCATCGCTGGAGTGATGCCGCACCCCGTCTATGGCACTCAGCTGCAGAATGCCGCGGTGCCCGGTATCGAGCGCGAAGGCCGCATGCAGGTCGTCCATGAAGAGATGCCCGTCCCGTTGGCGGATGGAGAGGTCGTTCTGCTGCGCAAACCGCGCTATTCCCTGGTCGAGGCTGGCTTCGGCGACCCTGGCCCCATTGCACTCTCACCGCGCCTTGCCCCGGGCATGGTAGGCCTCGGGCTGCTCGAGGCGGTCAGCGAGGAGACCTTGCTCGAGTGGGCCGACCCGCAGGATGCGGATGGCGATGGCATCAGCGGCCGCGCCAATACCGTCTGGTCACTGACCGAGCAGCACGAGGTCATGGGGCGTTTTGGCTGGAAGGCCGGCCAACCCGACGTTCGCCAGCAAAGCGCCAAGGCGTTCGCCGGCGACATGGGCCTGACATCGAATCTGGTCAGCTCCACCGATTGCACGCCGGTCCAGAAATGCGCAGACCTGCCCAACGGGGGCACCATCGAGGTGGAAGACAACGTCATGGACAATGTGGCGTTCTATTCGCGCAATCTCGCCGTACCGACACGGCGTGACCTCGATGACCCGACGGTGCGCGAAGGCGAGCAACTGTTCCGGGAGCTTGAATGCGCCAGCTGCCACCGACCACGCCTGACGACCGCGTCCGGTGGTGTGGCCGCCCAACTGGCTGACCAGACGATCTGGCCATACAGCGACATGCTGCTGCATGACATGGGCGATGGCCTGTCAGATGATCGCCGCGAATTCGAGGCGACCGGCAATGAGTGGCGCACACCGCCACTCTGGGGGATCGGCCTGGCGCAGACGGTCAATCCCGCGACGGGCTTCCTGCATGATGGACGCGCCCGCACCCTGCTTGAAGCCGTGCTCTGGCATGGCGGGGAAGCCAGGGCCAGTCGAGACAAGGTCGTGGCGTTGCCGACTGACCAGCGGCAGGCGCTGCTGCGCTTCCTGGAATCGCTCTGATCTCCACTCAGCCCCTACCCGCCAGCCGACTCTGGCACGCCCCCGACTTTCGCCTGGCGTGCCGTTCTGACAAGGAATCCCGCGACATGTCCCGTGACACCTTCACCACTGCTGCCATCCCGATGAAACCTTTCACGCGCAAGCCCTCGCCCCTGGCGCTGATGACTTCCGCCATGACCCTGCTGGGCGCCGCACTGCTGTCGACGAGCACACTGGCGGCATCGGACTCTTCTAGCGCCAACACCACCAGCGCGGACGCCGTCAGCCAGTTTGCCGCTGACACTTTGAGCGAAGCCCACCAGCAGCTCGCCAACCGCCTGACGCAGCTCTCGCAGCACAGCCAGGCGTTCTGCTCCGCCGAGGGTGACGTGACGCTCGAGACGCTCAAGGAGGATTGGCGCAGCGCCATGCTGGGTCTGAATCAGGTCAACTGGGTCGAGATGGGGCCCATCCTGCAGAATTCTCGCCAATGGCAGCTGTATTTCTGGCCGGACAAGAAGGACCTGGTGTCAGGCAAGACACGCGCCCTGCTCGCTGGCGATGCCCCGATCACGGCCGATGGCCTGGCGGAGCAATCCATCGTCATGCAGGGGCTGGGCAGTGTGGAATTTCAACTGTTCGATGCCCGCTATGCCGACTCGCCCCTCACCGCCAACACGCGGCGGTGTGAGCTGATGACGGCCAACACCGCCTACGCCGCCAGCACCGGCAAGACGCTGCTCGAAGAGTGGCAGCAGTTCGCGCCACAACTGGCCGATGGCACTGGCGCCTTCAGCGATCCACGTGACGCCGTGCTTTCCCTGGTACGCGCGATGACCGTGCAGCTTGAGGCCATCAAGGACCGCAAGCTGCGCCGCCCGATCGGGCTCGACAACGGCGGCACGGCCAACCCCTACGCGGCAGAGTCCTGGCGTGGCGGCATGGGGCTTGCCAACATCGGGGCGACGCTTGCGATGATGGAGACGCTCTGGCTCGGCAATGACGAGGTCGCAGGCATTCAGGGCTACCTGAATCAGCAGGTCGACCCGCGCATGGTGGCCTCCACCACCGGAGACTTTGCCGATGCGCGTGACGCCTTCGCCGCCCTGCCGGCGGATCTCGCTGGCATCTTGCGCGACGACCCGCGCAATGGCGATCTGCAGCAGGCCATGATCCACCTCGAGACCCTGCAGGCCGGCTTCGCTGACACGCTCAACCCGGCACTCGGGCTGTCTCTGGGCTTCAACAGCACCGATGGCGATTGATTCGGGAGTGGAGCGCGTGAACAAAGCAGGACACAGCATGCTGGATACCCAACCAGCGGAGGCACGTCAGCGCCGCCGTCTGCTCAAGGCGCTGGCGTGCACGCCTCTGATGGGGCTCTCCGGCGGCAGGGTCCTGGCGGGTGGCAACAATGCCGCCAGTGCTCGAGGCCATGTGCCAGCCGGGGTGGCCATCTCGGCCTGTGACGATGACACGGGGCAGCACTTTGCCAGCTGTACCAGTTACCAGGGACAGGAGCGCTGGCGTCAGCCCATCAAGGAACGCGCCCATGGCGCCACCCGCCATCCTCACAAGCCCTGGGCGCTGATCTTCGCCCGGCGCCCCGGCACCGAAATCAATGTCTTCCACCTCGAGACCGGTGAGCGGATCACGCGCATCGAAGCCGCGCCGGACCGCCACTTCTATGGGCATGGCGTGTTCAGCCCGGATGGCGGTCTGCTCTACACCACCGAGAACGCCATCACCTCCGGGGAAGGCCGTATCGGGATCTACGACATGCATCGCGACTTCGCGCGACTCGGCGAGTTCGCCAGTGGCGGGATCGGCCCGCATGAGATCCGTCTGCATCCGGACGGTCGGCAGCTGATCATCGCCAATGGCGGAATTCTCACGCGCCCGGAGACCGGTCGCGTGAAGCTCAATCTGGAGTCGATGCAGTCCAATCTGACGCTGCTGGATCGCGTCTCGGGCGAGATTCACTGGCAAGGCGAGCCATCGCATCATCAGCTGTCATTGCGTCATCTGGATGTCAGCCGCGATGGCACCATCGTCGCGGGGTATCAGTATCAGGGACCTGCCTCGGACCATCACCCCCTGGTGGTGATGAAACGCCCCGCCAGCGAGACCTTGCAGGAATTGCCGCTACCGCTGGAATACGTCCCTCAGTTCAAGCAGTACATCGCGAGCATCGCCATCGCCCCCGAGGGTCACCTGGCGGTGGCCACTGCCCCCAGGGGCAACCTGATCACGCTGTGGAACCTCGAGACCGGCGAGCTTGAGACGACACTGGACTTCGCCGACTGTGCGGGGGCGCTGGCAGTACCGGCCACTCAGGAGACTCCCGCGGGGTTCGTGGTCAGCAATGGTCGCGGAGAATGGCTGCTGATCGATGAGGACGGGCTGCCGGCGCTGGGGCCGATGCGCCTGACCAATACCCACTGGGACAACCATCTGGCGTTGATGTAGACGGCGCATCACGGGATGACCACTGCTCCAGGTCGCGGGCGAGAGTGTGGCACGCGGCAGGAAACGACAACGCCCCGCAGGCGGATGCCTGCGGGGCGTTGTCGTTCAAAAGGACATGATACAAAGGCGCAAGGAATCAGAAGCGATAGCTCAGACTGCCAATGATGCTGCGGGATTCCCCGTAGTAGCACCAGTAGCTGCAGCTGGCGACATATTCCTTGTCGGTGAGGTTGCTGACATTGACCTGAGCGCTCAGCTCGCGGGTGAAGTCATACCCGACCATCGCATCGAACAGCAGATAGTCGGACACGGTGGTGTCGCCATCCACCGATTCTCCGACATAGCGCGCACCCGCTCCCAGACGCAGCCCCTCCAGGGCACCACGCTCGAAGGCGTAATCCAGCCAGCTGGAGGCCTGGTGGCGCGGTATCAGCGGGGCACGCACATCGTCTTCCAGACGCGCATCGGTATAGGTATACGCCGAGGTCAGCTTGAGATGGTCCGTCAGATAACCGACCATTTCCAGCTCGAAGCCACGCGACTGACGCTCGCCCTCCTGCACCTGGATTCCGCCGGTGGTGACCAGCGTATTGTCTTCGGTGAGATCAAAGACAGCCGCCGTCACGTAGCCATCCCAGCCGGCGGGCTGGTACTTGGCGCCCAGTTCCCACTGGCGTCCTTCGCGAGGCTCATAGAGCGAACCGCGATCATCGGTCGCGCTGATCGGCTCGAAGGATTCGGTATAGCTCAGATAGGGGTTGAGGCCGAAGTCACTCAGGTACATCACCCCGCCCGACCAGCTGATCTCGTCATCATCGGAGCGCTCACGTGACCCCGTCGTCTGATTGACGTTCTCGGTCTCGGCCTGGTCGTAGCGCACCCCCGCCAGCAGTACCCACTTGTCGTCGATGCGCAGCTGATCCTGCACGTAGAGGCCGATCTGCTCCTTGTCGATATCACGCCGCGTGATCTGGTCATCGCTCAAGGCGGTGTAATTGCCGTATTGCGGGTCAAACAGATCGATCGGATCGCCGAAGGCATAGTCATCCGCTTCCTTGCCCGACAGGCTCAGATTCTGATAATCCACGCCCAGCAGCAAGGTGTTCTCGGTGCGCTCGCCATACCACTTGCCGATGGCCCGATTGTCGACGGTATAGCTGTCGATGGTGCCCTCACGGTACAGCAGCCCCCGCTGTCCTTCGCGCGCCGAGGACTGATAGAGGATGTAGCTGCTGATCAGGTCGAGATCCAGCTGGCTATAGCGGAAATCCTGCTCCAGCGCCCAGGTGTCGTTCAGCTGGTGGCTCAGCTCATAGCCCAGGGAGGTCTGGGTACGCTCATCCTTGTCATACCCCGGCTCACTGTAGTTGGTCTGCGGGTCCACCTTGCCGAACGGCGTATCATCATGGGTGCCATAGGCCAGCTTGAAGGCATTGGTAGGGACGCCATCATCCTTCTGGAGGCTGGCGAGCAGCGTCAGCTGGGTTGCCTCCGAGATGTCCCAGGTCAGACTCGGCGCGAAGTAGTAGCGCTCGTTCTCGGTATGATCCAGATCCCCATCACGTTCGCGGTACAGCCCGACCAGACGATAGCGTACATCCCCGTACTCGCTCAGATAGCCACTGGTATCAAGCCCCGTCTGGCGCAGACCGCGATTGCCGACCTGAATCTGAATCTCGCTCTGCGGCTCATCGGTGGGGCGCTTGCTGATGGCGTTGATCAACCCGCCGGGAGGCGCCTCACCATAGAGGATGGAAGAAGGTCCCTTGAACAGATCGACCCGCTCCAGGCCCCAGGTCTCCGGCAACCACTGATAGAAGCCTTCACGGTAGATACGCAGGCCATCCTGATAGGTGGATTGATCAAAGCCACGCACCTTGAACCAGTCGGTATTGTTGTCGGACCCATAATGGCCAGACAGGACGCCGGCACGGTAACGGAAGGTTTCATCGAGCTGCTGGACGTTGCGCGTGTCGAGCTCTTCGCGATTGACCGTCGAGACCGGACGCGGTGTCTCCACCAGTGGCGCATCGACTTTCAGTGCCGTGCCGACCACGACCATGGTGTCATCGGTCTCGGCGGCCAGCGCGCTGGCCGACTGTGACAGGAGCCCTGCCGCGATACAGAGCCGTATGGCATGCGTTAGAGAGGCGAGTGCCGGCCGGACAGGTGTCTGCCGTGATGTTGGATGTCTGGACATATCGTGTTCCCTTGCAACGATCGTTGTGTGGTCAATCTCCCCTTCCGCCTCGTGGCGTCTCTCACTGGCACGCTCATGGCGAATACGGAATGGAATCAGGATGATTCGTATTCATCTAATGTGAATCGTGGTGACACACCGTTCTGCATGCACCAGCATGCAATCCCGAGAATGGCGCGTCTGACCGACTGCAGCACCCCGAGGGGCGATTCACGCTGCAGCCGGGCATCATCCCTGATACATCACATGAGACCGCCTCCGGGGCTCACGTCCTGCCACTGCCTGTCTGGTGATGTCGGAGGAAATGAGCGACCGCGGCATCCCGCGGCCGCCCCGCCGCCAGCCCGAACGGGTTGTTTCAGGCTTCATCCAGACGCGCGACGGCATCCTGGCTGATGCGATCACGCTGGGCGCCCGACAACTCCTGCAACGTGCCGGCGCGCATCTCGAACAACCTGTCTGCCTGCGCGAAATAATGATCATCGTGACTGATGGCGAAGACCGTCTTGCCCATCTCGCGCAGACGCGGCAACAGATCGCG
This sequence comes from Cobetia sp. 5-11-6-3, assembly GCF_013374055.1. NCBI lineage: Bacteria > Pseudomonadati > Pseudomonadota > Gammaproteobacteria > Oceanospirillales > Halomonadaceae > Cobetia > Cobetia sp. 5-11-6-3. Next base: position 99,657 of record NZ_BLWJ01000007.1, read on the forward strand.
ATAGAAGATACGGCGGAACTGCGGGTCCTGATCTGCCGCCCATTCATCCAACAACACGATGTCGCGACGCTCTGCCACGGCCATCAACAGCGCCAGTCGCTTGCGCTGCCCTTGAGACAGCTCGGTGTTGATCACACGGTTCTCCTCGAGCACCAGCTTCTCGCGCATCTGCAGGTAGTCGATCCACTGCGCGATCAATGCCGGATCTGCCTGCTCACCGGTCGGTCCCAGCAGGCGATCGAACTGATGGAAATCAGTGAAGACCGCCGAGAACTGCTGACGCCAGGCTTCCCGCTCGTCTTCTCCTATCGGGTGCCCGTCCCGCATAAGGGAGCCTGATGTCGGCCGATAGAGGCCGGTCAAGAGCTTGGCCAGGGTCGACTTGCCGCTGCCATTGCCACCGATCAGGAAGACCAGCTCTCCGCGCCTGAGGGTAAGATCCAGCGGGCCGACGCAGAAGGCCTGCGCGTCGTTGTGCGCAATGTCCTGTCCCAGGGTCTCGCGGCCGGCGTAGCGGAAACAGACACCCTGCAGACTCAGGGCCTGCCAGTCAGACCCGGCCGACGTGTCTGCGGCTGACGCATGTCCCTGCGGCGGTGCATCTTGAGGAGACGCGAAGTCGGCGTTGACCGGTGCCAATGCCAGCTTGCGCAGCTTGGCAAAGGCCACATCCGCCCCCAGCAAGGTCGGCAATGCCCCCACGGCCTGGATCAAGGGCGTGCGCAGAAACAGCAGCGTCAGGGAAAAGGTCGCGGCGACCTCACCGCTGGCCCAGCCCAGGCCATTGGCCAGATAGAAGACGATGCCGATGGCACCCAGCATCATGATGTTGGAGAAGTTGACGGCGCTCAGGTGGTAGGTATCCGCGCGCACGACGTGATGGCGATACTCACGGGCATTGACGCTATAGCGGGTGTCGAAATAGTCACGCGCACGGGGTCGATTGAGCGCCAGCTCCTTGCGCCCATCGATGACCGCCTCATAGTCGGCGTAAAGGCGACTCTCCGCTTCACGCACCTCGGCCAAGTGGCGATAGACTCGCGTGACCAGCCAGCTGCCCCCCATGATGGTCAAGGTCACCCAGATGGCGGTGACCAGCATCATGCCGGGGGATAGCCAGCCAAGATAGAACACGGCTCCGAGGGTCAGCACGATGCCCTGCACCAGTTCCGGCAGGCGCACGAACGCCAGAGTGATGTTGCGGATGTCACTCGACAGACTCGCCAGCAGATTGGCACTGCCCAGCTGCTCGAGCCGCTCGATATCGGTATCGAGGATCTGCTTGACCAGACGCCCGCGCAGTCCGTGCACGAAATGATGCCCCAGCGTCGTCAACGCCAGTTGTGCCCCCAGGGTAATCGCCAGCAACAGCAGAATCAGCCCGAGAAACTCCGGAAGCACCCCGACATGGGCCGCAAGCCCCTCGTCCAGGGGGACGGTGGCAGAATGCGCGATGAGTCGCTGGTTGATATAGGCAATGACACCGATTCCCAGCCCTGCACTGACAAGGCTCAGAAAGATCACACCAAGAAAGGACCAGCGATAATGGGCAAGAACCACTTTCAGTAACGTCACACCTGCTCCCGGGCACCATGGCAATCAGACCGCCACCAGAAGGCGGCGACGCAGCTCATGTGACTGCGCCGACAGGAATCTTACGGCGCGCATACTTTAATGCAAGAAATAATGAGAAATATTATCACTACGAAATGACAGCGGTAGGTACCGTCGCGCGATCCGGCTCTTTGCACCTGTCCCCGCGAGAACCGCCCCCGCTCATGACGCTCGGCGGTCACGGGCCACTCAAGTGGCCGTGAGTCTCACCATAGCGTCATCTGGCGATCCAGCAGACGATCGAAATCATCCTTCACGAACGGAAGAATGCCATCGGCAACGGGCTTGAGCTGACGACTCAGATAATGCTCCACATCGATGGGAGAGCGCAGGTACTCGACAGGCTCCGGCCCGGCAGTGGTCATCACGTAGCGAATCCAGCCGCCACGCTGGTAACGCAACGGCAAGCCGAGCCTGCGATTCTCGTCATCCGCCAGACGCGCTGCCCGCACATGCGGGGGCACGTTGCGCTGGTAGTCATCCAGACGTCGCCGCAGGCGCTTGCGATAGATCAGCGCATCCACGTCAGAGTGGCTGTCAGTCCCTTGAGCATGGCGCTGCAGAGACTCCTGCACGTAGCGCTTGAGATACTCCTGGTAGGGGCTTCCCTCGAAGATGCGGCGATAGAGGCCTTGCTGGAATACCTTGGCCAGCGGCGTCCAGTCGGAGCGCACGGACTCGAGCCCCTTGAACACCAGCTCGCTCTCACCTCCCTCACCCGTCTGCCGGAGGCCTGCATAGCGCTTCTTGCTGCCCTCCTCTGCTCCCCGGATGGTGGGCATCAGAAAACGCTGATAATGGGTCTCGAACTGGAGCTCCAGAGCACTGTCGAGCCCCAGACTGTCCTTGAGATGCCGCTGCCACCAGGCGGTGACATGGGCGGCCAGTTCACGGCCGATCTCACCGGCCTCCTCCTCCGTGTGCGCCTCGCCAAGCCAGACGAAGGTGGAGTCGGTGTCACCGTAGATCACGGTGTAGCCGCGTGCTTCGATCAACGCCACCGTCTGCTGGATGATCTGATGGCCACGCCGTGTGATCGAGGAGGCCAGACGCGGGTCGAAGAATCGGCAACCGCGTGAGCCCAGCACACCATAGAAGGCGTTCATGATGATCTTGAGCGCTTGCGTCAGCGGCACATCGCCTGCCGCCCGGGCGGCGTCCCGCGCCTGCCATATCTCCGCGACGATGGCGGGCAGACAATGTTTGTCACGCGAGAACCGCGCACCGAGAAACCCCGGGACGCTTTGGCCCAACGACACATCATCCGACTCATGCAACCCTTCGATGAGCCCCAGCGGGTCGATCAGGAAGGTCCGGATGATCGAGGGATACAGACTCTTGAAATCCAGCACCAGTACCGAGTCGTAGAGTCCGGGCTGGGAGTCCATCACGAAGCCGCCGGGACTGTCCTCCCCCACCACATCTCCCAGATTGGGCGCGACCTTGCCGAGTCGATGCAGGCGCGGCAGATAAAGGTGGGTGAAGGCCGCCACCGAGCCACCGCTGCGGTCGGCTTCAAGTCCGGTGACACTGGCCCGCGCCAGCAGAAATTCCATCAGCCGCGTCCGCTCGAAGATACGCGTGACCAGCTCGCAATCCTTGAGGTTGTAGCGCGCCAGCGACGGCTTGTCCTCGGCGAACATGCGCAGGATCTCGTCCAGACGGGAATAGGGATCATCGATGGCCTTGCCTTCCTGCAACAGCTCACGCGAGACATTCTCGAGGCTGAACGACTCGAAATGCCAGAAGGCCGACTTGAGCGCCTCGATGCCGTCCACCACCCACCGGCCGGGAATCTCGGCGAAATAATGCTCCGCCTGACGCGAATGCGCTCGCCACTGCATCGTGCTGCCATCGCGCCCCAGGCACAGAGGCAGATTCTCGGCCTCCGAGAGCCGCACCAACATGCGCAGATCGAACTGGATGACATTCCAGCCGATGATGACGTCCGGATCGTGGCGTGCCACCCAGTCGATCAGGCACTGCAGCAATTCATGCCGGCTGTCCCGATACTCGAGCCCGAAGTCGCATCGGGCAGTCGTCTCACCGTTCGCCGGGCCCAGCATGTAGACCTGACGCTGGCCGCAGCCTTCAAGCGCGATGGAATACAGATTGCCCCGGGCATCGGTCTCGATGTCCAGCGATGCCCAGCGCAGGGGGGGACGGTAGCCGTCAAGCGGCATGAGGCGTGCATTGTGCAGACTGCCATCGGCGTGACGCTCACCACGCGCCGTGACGCCCGCCGTGATGAAACGCTCCATCAGATAGCGATCAGGCGGACGGACATCCGCCTCATAGACGTCGACACCGATCGCTTTCAAACGACGTGCCAGCTGCCCCAACGTGCGGTATTCGCGACAGTAAAGTCCCACCACCGGACGATGATGAAAGTCTTCCAGTGCCAACGGGCGCAGCTCGGCCCCGGGCTGGAAGCGGACCAGAGTCTGCGCCAGCACCTGCTGTTCAGCTGGCAGGAAAGCGACCACCTCCTGGGGCTGAGTCTGGACTCGCATCCCGCCATCCTCGGTGCGAATCCAGACGCTGATCACGACACCTTCCGACGTATCCCGCCAGTGTCGCGTCATCACGAAGCCCTGATGAGCCGTGGTGGGAGTCGCTTTCACGCCTGTGTCCGGCTCGAGGTCATCCTGGCGAGTGGACGGTTGGGGGAAACCTGACGATACGGCCTCTGGCACTGCAATACCCTTACGTTGAATATACGAATGCCGAGCAGGATGAGATCAAGACGCGACTGCATCCCCATACGTTAAGATGAATTCAGTAACGTGCAACAGCCGTCGCGACGCCACTGCTTGATGACGGTAACGTCCGTGCCTTCCCAGCGATGTGAATGACGACTGCGGCAAGGAATGCCCCTCCCAAGATACCGGCACGACTCAAGGAGCATGCGTCATGCAACGCTTTGAGATGATTCAAACCCTGCTGGGCCAGATGCTTGGCCAGATCGACGATATCATCTTGCTTGCGGATGATCAGCGACACATCACCTACATGAACGACAGCGCGGTAAAGGCATTCGGCTATCCGCGTGACGTGCTGATCGGCCAGCAGACACGCATACTGTATGCCTCCAACGATGAATTCGAGCGCCAGGGCACGCGACAATTCCGCACCGATGCCCTGCCCCCCAGGGAGGGGCGGGTCATTCGCTATCGACGTCAGGATGGCAGCTTCTTCTATGGCGAGACACTCGGCGGCCCCATCAAGGACCCGTCCAGCGACAACACCTTCATGTTCGGCCTGATCCGCGATGTCTCTCGTCGCGTGACAGCAGAGCACACCCTGCACCGACTCCACGCCATCACCTCTTCTCGCCAGCTGTCCTTCAATGATCGCATTGATGAACTCCTGAAACTGGGATGTGCACACTTTGGCCTGCCCATCGGTATCTTCAGCCGCATCACGGATGGTGATTACGTCGTCCAGCGTGCCTGCCATCCGGAAGACCTGCTGGCACCGGGACTGAGTTTCTCCCTCAGCGATACCTACTGTGATCACGTCTACAAGGCCGATAGCGTACAAGCCTTCCACCATGTGGCAAGCAGCGAGATCAGAAACCATCCCTGCTACTCCAACTTCAATCTGGAAGCCTACATCGGCGCGCCGGTGATCGTGGATGGTGAACGCTACGGTACCTTCAACTTCTCGAGCCCCGATCCGGTGAAACCCTTCACTTCGCAGGATATCGAGCTGGTGCGTCTCATCGCACTGTGGGCCGGACATGAAGTCGCGCGTGCCAATGACATCAATGCTCTGAAGGAAGCCCATCAGGCGCTCGAGAAGGTCGCGATCACTGACCCGCTGACCGGCCTTTACAACCGACGTCATGCTCAGAAAGTGCTGGAGGAGAGTATCACCGCGCTGTCGACTTCCCAGGTCGACCAACCATTGTGCGTCGCATTGCTGGACTTCGATCACTTCAAGAAGATCAACGACAACTACGGCCATGACGCCGGTGACCTTGCCTTGCAGCAGCTGGGTGTCCTCGCCGAGGACATTCTGCTTCCCGGGGATACTCTCGCCCGCTGGGGAGGTGAGGAATTTCTGGCCATCCTGCCCAATTCACTGCTCAGCGACTCTGCCACACGCATCAATACGCTGCGTCAGCGCATGAAGGACAGTGTCGTGGAGCACGCTGGACAACGTCTGCCACTGTCATTGAGCATCGGACTTACCTGTCTTGCACCCAGCGAGCGTGCCACGCGCGAGCAGCTCATCGCTCGCGCGGACGAGGCCATGTACGCCGCCAAGGAAGATGGGCGGAACTGCCTCAGAATGGTGTGACAGAAAGTCTTGCAGTCTGCCTTCACGCCAAACGGGCCCGAGATCACACTCTGGCCTCTTGTTTTCCCGCCAACCGCCCCTCCTCCTGATGACCCGCGAGCGATCGAGCGGGGATTGGCTGACGCCTCGCACTCTGCCAGCGAACAGGCTAATGTCATGGGCTTCGCCTCGATGCCAAGCCACCCGACGCCTTCATTGCCAGAGCGTTCATGTCATCACACGACTCCCATGCCTCCTCCCCTGATTCCCGCAGCGCCGTCGGCCTGGCGGAAGATGGCGTTCTGTCAGCGCAGCCCACCGGCATCGCGCCCCTGACGGCAGCGCTCGCCTCGCCGACCCAGCACGAGCGCCACCAACTGGGCATCTTCCTGCTGCCGGGCTTCGCGATGGTCGCGCTGTTCTCGATGATCGAACCGCTGCGCATCGCCAATCGCCTGCGCGGGATGCGCCTGTATCAGTGGACACTCGCCAGTCAGGATGGCGCACCGGTCAAGGCCTCCAACGGTATGGTCCTGCCGGTGGACACGGCACGTGACGAGCTCCCCTCGGTGGACAAGCTGGTCGTATGTACCAGCTTTGCCCCGGAAGCCTATCTGGAAGATCGCACTCTTCAATGGCTTGAGCAGCGCTCCCGCAGCGGCTGCCAGCTCGGGGGCGTGGACACCGGCTGCTTCGTGCTGGCACGTGCAGGCCTGCTGACGGGCAAGACAGTCACATTGCACTGGGAGAGCCTGCCGGAATTCACCCAACGCTTCGATGAGGTGGATGCCGTGGAGTCTCTTTATGAAATCAGTGATGATGGTTTCTTCTGCGCCGGAGGCAGCGCCCCGCTGGACATGAGCCTGGAGCTGATCCGCCGCCAGCATGGCCAGACGCTCTATCAGGCGGTACGCGAACAGTTGATTCTCGATCAGGGACGACTGCCCGCCAGCCGGCAGCGCGGCCTCAGTCAACAATCGGCAGACCTGGCAGATCCGCTGCTCAGACGTGCCATCACGCGCATGGAAAACACCCTGGAGGCGCCACTCAGCATCGAGGCACTGGCCGAGGAGCTCGGGCTCTCATGGCGTCAGTTGGAGCGGCGCTTCCAGCAAGGGCTGGGATGCACGCCTCAGGCCTATCAGGGAGAACGTCGCCTGCTGCATGCGCGCAGTCTGCTTCATGACACCCGCCACGGCATCACCGATATCGCCCTGGCCTGCGGATTCACATCGCACTCGAGCTTCACCCGCGCCTTTCGTCGCCGCTTCGGGATCACCCCGACACAGGCACGACGCCAGCCACCGCGTCCCGTCTCATGAGCTGACACGCCACGCGCGCACCAGATGTCGAATTGGGCACAGATGGCGTCGAATTGGGCACAGAAGACACCTGCATGGACTGCCATTCTGTCGGGGAACTGATCACCGACAGAAGGAAGGACTCTCCATGGCGCTCCCGATGACACCCGACTACGACAGCTGGCCGATTGACGAGACTCTCGTGAAGGTCACCCACGAAGCGCGCTATCTCAGCGTGAGCTGGAGCGACGGGCGCGTCAGTCGTTTCCACAGTGTCTGGTTGCGCGAGAACGCCGCGGATGACACCACCATCAATCCAGCGACACGCGAACGCATACTGGATCTCTCCCAGCTGCCAGCATGGCCGGAGATCGCCAAGGCCAGCATCGATGAGGACGGTGCGCTCAGCGTGCTGTTCACGCCGGAAGACCGCCGCCTGCGCTTCCACCCGGGCTTCCTGCGTGCCAATGATTACGACAACCAGAGTGTCTTGCCGCCAGAACTGCCGCCGCTTGCTCTCTGGCATGGTGAACAGCTGGAACAGCCCCCGACCATCGACGCCGCCCGCCTGGCCAGTGCCGAGCATGGCAGCCAGCAGGAGTCCGAGATCCTCAATCCGGCCCTGCACGAGCTGCTCGGCAAGGGACTGGTGCGTCTGCGTAATCTGCCGGCGGAGTCCGGCGCCCTGGAGAAGGTCGCCGAGCGCATCGGCTCGATCCGCACCACCAACTTCGGTCACCTCTTCAATGTCCGCGCGATCCAGAACCCGGACTCCAACGCCTATACCTCCATCGCGCTGCCACCGCATGTAGACTTGCCGACCCGGGAATACCAGCCGGGCCTGCAGTGTCTGCATTGCATCGAGAACAGCGTGGAAGGCGGCATGGCGGTGATGATGGATGGCTTCGCCATCGCCACGGCACTGAAGGAAGAACACCCAGAGGCCTACGAGACCCTCACCACGGTGCACTGGCGTTACGCCAATACCTCGCGCAATACCGATCACGTCTGGCATTCACCAATGATCGTGCTGGGCCAGGCGGGAGAGCTGCTGGAAGTGCGGATCGCCGACTTCCTGCGGGGCCCGATGATGGCACCGTTCGAGCAGACCGAAATCGCCTACGATGCCCTGATGACACTGCAGCGCATGCTGCGTGAGCCGCGCTTCGCCCTGCGCTTCACCTACGCGCCAGGTGACCTTGTCATCTTCGACAATCGCCGCCTTCTGCACGCCCGCGATGCCTTCGAAGGCGACAGCGGCAGCCGCTGGCTGCAGGGCTGCTACCTGGAGCGTGACGAGGTACGCTCGCGCTATCGCATGCTCAAGCGTGCCGAGCGCGCGGAGCGGGTCGAGGCAACGCCTACGGTCTGATACTCGAACATCAAGATGGCGTAAAGAAATGGCAGCCCCGAAAGTTTCCATACAAGCCTGGGGCTGCCCAGTATCGCACGCGATTTCAATGTTGATGCTCCTGATCATGCGCGGCGTGAGAATGACCATCTGCATCACCGTTGCTTTTCAGATCATGACTTTCCTGAGCAGGGCTTTCCTGCAAAGCATCATGATGCCCATCATCATGGGGTAACTCTCCAACCCCATCAGCATGGTGCGATGACTGCGATAGCGTAGTCTCACCTCCGCCATGTTGATGACCATCACTTGCTGCCACAAGGGCCGTATAACGCGCAGCACTCATGTCAGGAAGTTCTTCCATGAAGGCGACCATCTGCCAGATGTACTCATCCTGCATACTCTTGCCCCATGCAGGCATTCCGCTGGCTTTTATCCCATGCTTGATGACCCAGAAACGCTCATGAGGCTCACCGCTCATGGTAGATGCTGCGAAATTCGGGGGACTGGGATAAAGCCCCCTACTGAGTTCTGTCTCTGACATACCAGGTGCCAGATGGCAGGAGGCGCACATCGAGGCATAATTGCCTGCACCGGCGACAATCATGGCTTCATCATCAAGCAGGGGAGCCTGGATAGCACTGGAGTGGAACTCGATGGAGCGATCACGCGCCGTTTCAAATACTTCGTACACCCAACCCCAGTGCGGGTCATCCGCGGCCACACTGATGACCCCGGAATAAACCGCCCCCGCACCAAGAGTTGCCAGCATCATCAACGTCAGCCACATTCCCCATAGCATTTTTTTCATGTCATATCCCTTGGTCAAGCAAGCATATTCAATGAACAGATCGTCTGACACCATGCAGACAATGGGGCCTTGCCTCGTCATGCTTCCTGAAATTCAGGAAAGGCGCAGTATCCAATCATGAGCAGGTCTTCACGAATGCCACGAATGCTGGTCACCGTCGCGGAGGCGTAACCTGATGACTGAACACCGCCGCCAGCGTGCTTCAGAACATCATGCGCATCCCAATCACGACACCCGTATCTTCTACCGTCTCGCTTTCCTCACGCCGCATATCAGCAGTTTCGCCATACTCCCGCTGCCAATACATACCTACATAAGGAGCTACTCTACGAGTCACCTCATAGCGAGCACGCAAGCCGATTCGCACAGAATTGAGACCCGATCCGATAGCCTGTTGTCTGGATTCATTGGCAGCAAGGACGATTTCACTACGTGGCTGTAGATACCAGCGCTGCGTCAGGCGTATATCATGTTCAAGTTCCAGACTGGCAGTGACGATGCCTCCCTCTCGATATTGGACTGCTGCATCCGTCTCGATTCTGTAGGGTGCAGTCCCTTGAAGCCCGAAGACCCCATACACGCTTTCATCATGATCATCACTGAGTACGCCGCCCTGATAGCCACCTCCAATCTGAAACTCCCAGAAATCGGCAATCAGGCGACTATAAAGAAGCTCAAGTGACTCAAACTCGGCGTCTTCGCCATCGCCCTGGGTATTTTCCCCTTCTGACTTGAGATAGACACGATGGGTATCTCCGCCATACCAGGCCTGAAAATCCCATATCAGTGAGTCCTCGCCCTTATTCGGAAGGCTATATTCCAAGCGATCGAATGCTGCACTCCACTGGAGATGTTCTGCCATGGGTGATGGCCATGACTGCGGGGCATCATAGCCATCCTGAGCGAACGCTTGAGAGACACCAGCACTGGAGAACAGAAACGCCGTCACGCTGGCAAGACGAAATGAATGATGACTGATTGACATGATGACTCCTCAAGAAACCTTTACGACACGGAACATACCTGCGTCCATGTGATACAGAAGATGGCAATGGAAAGCCCAGCTACCTTCTGCATCTGCAGTGATCAACGCTGACACTCGCTCACCCGGTTTGACATTCAAGGTATGTTTGCGAGGAATCAGATCTCCTTGACCATTCTCCAACTCCATCCACATGCCGTGCAGGTGTATGGGATGCTCCATCATGGTGTCATTGATCAGGATGAGCCGAAGTCGCTCATCTTTCTTGAAGTGAATCGGGCCATTGACTTCACTGAACTTCTTGCCATCGAAGGACCACATATAGCGCTCCATGTTGCCGGTCAGATGCAGCTCCATCTCGCGCGTGGGGCCGCGCCTGTCCGGCCAGGGCGCATGGGCCTTGAGGTCCTGATAGACCAGTACACGACGCAGCGATTGATCCAGACCGATGCCAGCCTGGTCGTAACGAGCCCCCTGCTGAACAGCACCCGCCATCAGCATGCCATCCTTGGCTACATCGGCTTGCAGGCCCGTCATCTTCGAATGATCCATGCCTGCCATCTTCGAATGATCCATACCAGCCATCTGCGAATGATCCATGCCTGCCATCTTCGAATGATCCATACCGGCCATCTTCGAATGATCCATACCGGCCATCTTCGAATGTTCCATACCTGCCATCTTCGAACGATCCATGCCTGCCATCTGCGAATGGTCCATTCCCGCATGAGCGCCCATGGCCTCCATCCCGCGATCAGCGATCTGTCGTCGTTCAGGTACGGGCGCCTCCATCCCGGGGCGAGGTGCCAGCGTGGCTCGCGCATAGCCACTGCGGTCCATGGCTTCGGCGAAGATGGTGTACGCCTTGTCGTCTTCCGGTGTCACCAGCACATCGTAGGCTTCCGCCACGGCAATGCGGAACTCATCCACTTCTACCGGTTGCACTGGCTGGCCATCTGCAGCGACCACGGTCATCTTCAAACCTGGAATACGTAAATCGAAGTAACTCATTGCCGAGCCATTGACGACACGCAGACGTACGGTTTCCCCACGCTTGAATAGCGCGCTCCAGTTTTCTTCTGGTGAATGACCATTGAGAAGATACGTATAGGTACTGCCGGTGACATCCGCGATATCCCGCGAACTCATGCGCATCTCAGCCCACATGCTGCGTGCCTCGATCGTGTCTACCAGCCCTCTACGCCGCACATCCGCAAAGAAATCAGCAACGGTCCGTTCCTGGAAGTTGTAATACCCCTCCATGGTCTTGAGATTGCGAAAGACTGTCTTGGGATCTTCAAACGTCCAGTCAGTGAGCAGCAGGACATGCTCACGATCGTATTCGAAGGCTTCGGGAGTCGCTGAATCGATGATCAGGGGCCCAGCATGGCCTTCCTGCTCCTGAAGGCCTGAATGGCTGTGATACCAGTAGGTACCGCTCTGGGTGACAGGAAACCGATAGGTAAAGGTCTCGCCCGGTGCGATTCCCGCGAAGCTGATACCCGGCACGCCGTCCATTTCCGGGGGAAGTATGATGCCATGCCAATGGATGGAGGTCGGCTCATCCATCAGGTTCGTCACCTTGATGACAGCATCTTGCCCCTCTTTCAAACGCACCATGGGGCCGGGGCTGCTGCCATTGATCGTGATGGGACGCGCGAACTGCCCGTCGATGTCGAAATCTTCACGACGAATGACAAGCGAGACTTCGGGGCCATGCACAATCCCTTGAGAATAAGTCGATGTTTGCCCCCAGGGATTGGCCCAGACAGGTGCCATCCCCAGTGCCATTGTGCCAAGCCCCAGGGCAGAACCTCCCTTCAGCAATTGACGACGTGATACAGAGAAATCAGACGTTCCTGATGCCATGGCCATTGTTGCCCCCGGGTCATGAATGATGAGTCATGACATGGATGAAGCCACGGCAAGCTGAAACGATCCTGAATGAAGAGACTATTTACGTGTTGGCAGATGCACGTTGACTCTCAATCCCCCTGCTGCTCCTGATGAGTAGCTCACGTAACCCGCGTATTGCTTGACGAGATGCGAAAGAATGGAGAGCCCCAACCCATAACCTGGGTAAGTTTCGTCCTGTCGCCACCCACGCTCGCCAAGATGGGCCAGTTGTTCCTGCGGCACCCCAGGACCATCATCCTCAATACAGAGTACGACCTGGTCACTCTCTACCGTCACTCGGCATTGCACCTGATTGACAGACCACTTGCCCGCATTATCCAGCAATATCCCGAGCATTTCGGTGAAATCCTGTGTCTCGACATTCACCCAGCTATCCGCATGCTCATTAGATACGCCCAGACACTCCAGCAAGAAGGTGCGCTGCGGATAGAGTCCCTGGAACATCTCGATCAATCGCCCGGCCTCTTCAGCAGGGCGCGTGGTCTGGCCCGCACGTGGGCCAGCAATACGGGCTCGCCTGAGTTCGGCCTCCAGCTGGGAGTGTATCGCTTCGACACGTTGCAGCATCTTGCCACGACGTACCTCATTGATCGGGCGTGTGCCCCGCAACACCTGCGTCAATGCCGCCAGAGGTGTCTTTAGAGCATGGGACAGGTTGGCGACGGACTCTCGTGAGCGAGTCAGACGGCGATCAAATTCATCCAGTAGCTTATTGAGCTGTGACACCAGCGTATCCAGCTCCGACGGCACCGTGAGGGCAATCCGCTTTCGATGGCCGGTTTGGAGTTCACTCAACTGGTGACGCAAGCCACTCAAGGGCTTGAGACCCCGTCTTACCGCCAGCAGATTGAGTGACACGAGAATTCCCCACAACAACAAGGCGCTGGCACCAATCCACCAATGAACTCGGGTCAAGCCCTTCTCCACTGGCGAGAAATTCTCGGCAATCAACAATTGCACCCGTTGCCCGCGCAGATCAAAGCCATACCGATAGGCCAACATAGGCTGCTGCTGCAGCTGATGCATGAACAACGCATCCCCCTTGCCCTCAAGCAAAGGAAGCATCTCCGTAGGCATGGCAGGAAGCGAAGTACTGACCTCGTTCCCGACTCGCAACACATAGAAATGATGAAAGCTCAGAGACTCCTCGCGTGCCGCCACCATGAGCTGGGCAACAGGACGCTCATCTTTCTTGAGCAAGGTGACGATGTGAGATGCCTCATCCTTGAGACGCTCACCAAGAAAATCCTTCGCCAGCTCGTGCAGAAAGACCCCATGCAGATACCAGGCAAACAACACTACAGCGAGGGATGCCCCTCCCAGGCGTGTCAGCAGACGAAAACGAAGGCTACGACGATCGATGTGAAACAAGCAGGTACCCCTGTCCGCGACGGGTCTGTATCAAGTCCTTGCCCACGCGGCGGCGAAGACGAGCGATATAGACTTCCACCAGATTGGGTGCAGCGGCATCCTGCTCCAGTGCATAGAGCTGATCCAGCAACTGCACTTTGGAATGCACTCTGTCTGGATGATGCATGAGGTAGCGCAGCAAACGGAATTCGGTAGCCGTCAAGGTCAACCAATCCTCGCCGTCGCAACGGACACGTTGCGACTCCTCATCCAGCTGAATCCCGCTGACCTCAAGATACGTATGGCCTCCCCCTTGGCGACGCCGAAGCAGCGCATGAAGTCGCGCCAGCAACTCGGCTTCATGAAATGGCTTGGTCAGATAATCATCTGCCCCGCTGCGCAACCCCACAACCTTGTCCTCCCAGGTATCACGTGCCGTAAGAATCAGCACGGGAATATCCACGTGAGACTGTCGCCAGCGTTTCAGCAACTCCAACCCCGAACCATCCGGAAGCCCGAGATCCAGAACGACCAATGCATACTGTTCCGTCGCCATGAAAGCCTGTGCTTCATGCAGACTCGTGGAGACATCCAGTCGATAGCCATTATCTTCCAGCAGTTCAGCGAGGCTTTCTGCCAGCAGGTCATCATCCTCAAGCAACAACAGCTTCATGCCTACCCTCCTTTATCCCACTGACCTTCACTGAACACCGCTCCCATGGCAAGCGCAACATCTGCAGAACCCCCCCCCATCCTGCAGGTATATGCTGAGTGCTGGCTGAAAAGCGCCAGCCACGGCAATGACAGGCACCGGACACTACACCATTGCCTTTGGAAAGCACCTCTCTGATGTCCAAGTCAGCCGACACTTGCCAGCTCATCAGCGGATGAATCTTCCAGGGGGGCCTGCAACACCCTCAGGTGACACCTGAGATACTGGGCAGAGCCTCTCTGTCACGGTAGCCTTGCACGCTTGTCAGGCAGGTCATGCATCATGTCGACTGTCTTGCCTGAGCCCCCATTCCCTCTCTTTATTGGCTATCTGCACAGGATGCCCGCAATGCCCGCCAATTCCGCCGATATTCCCTACCTCGCAAGCCTGCTTGACGGCCTCGCGCAGTATTTCCCGCTCTCGCTGCCCATCGTCTTCGCGTTGATCCTGCTGGCTGCTGCCACCTCCGCGCTGTCTGCGGCTGTCGGGGTTGGCGGCGGAACGTTGCTGATCATGATCATGGCGCAGTTGATGCCTGCCGCTGCATTGATTCCGGTGCATGGCATGGTGCAGCTGGGTTCCAACGGCGGGCGCATGGCGATGACCTGGCGCCATATCGACATGCGCCGGCTGCTAGCCTTTCTGCCGGGTGTGGCGCTGGGTGCGCTGGTCGCGGCCTGGGTGTTGATCCGCTTGCCTGAGGGGGTGCTGGAGCTTTCCATCGCGCTGTTCGTGCTGTTCACCTGCTGGGGGCCGCCGCTGCCCAAGCGGGCATTGAGCCGCACAGGCACCTTGATCGCCGGTGCCATCACGACGTTCCTTTCGAGTCTGATCGGGGCCAGCGGCCCACTGGTCGCGAGCTTCATCAAACAAGGCGGCGGCGAGCGTCACACCAAGGTGGCGACCTTCGCGGCCTGCATGGTCGCGCAGCACCTCACCAAGGCCTTCATCTTCGGCATGGCAGGGTTTCTCTTCCATGAGTGGTTGCCCCTGATCGTGCTGATGATCGGTGCGGGCCTGATCGGTACCCGCCTCGGACTGCGTTTTCTGGATCGTGTCTCCAACCGGCACTTCGATGGCCTGTTCAAATGGGCGCTGTCATTGCTGGCACTCAGGCTTGCCTGGCTGGGTAGCGTCTCTCTGATCAGTCATTGATCCGCCACCAGGCGGAACTCGGGGTGCGACATTATTGCGGGGGACACCACAGTGCTGGCTGAGGTAACGTGCCCCTTCTGCAAGTGCATACCTCTGGCCAGAGGGTGTGAATCCCCATGGCTGGACCATGCACAAGTCAACGCGACCGAAGTCCAGAGGACATCAAGATGACGCATGCAAGACATTGGCTCACCACACTCGTCGCTGGCAGCCTGCTGTTCAGTGGCCAGGCATTCGCTCACGCCCATGTCAGCAGTGCCAATCCCGCGGACGGCGCCAGAATCGCCTCGCCGACTAGCATCAGCCTCACCTTCAGCGAAGGGCTGGAGTTGCCCTTCAGTGGCCTGGGTCTCAGCAGAGTCGATGGCAACCCCGTCTCCCTGGGGGATGCCACTCTCGACAATGGCGGCAAGACGTTGAACGCTCCGGTCAGCAAGACGCTCGAGGCAGGAAAATATGCCGTCAAATGGCATGTGCTTTCCACCGATGGTCACAAGACCGAAGGTCAGTATCAGTTCACCGTCACGCCGTGATCGGCCCCGATAACGCCCTTGCCGCGAGCCGCTTCGTCCTTGACGGAGCGGTCGTGTTCCTTTGGGGCGTCAGCGGATTCCTGCTGACATCGTCATCGCGCGAGCTGCGCCTCTGGCTTGAGGAGCGCTGGTCGGGGGCCTTGCGCCTGGCACTGGCATTGGCCGTGATCGCCACTGCCTGCCAACTGCCACTCCAGACTGCCATCATCGGGGCTGGCTGGGGAGATCTCTCCAATGTCTCCCTGGCATGGAGCGTCATGACCCAGACGACCTCGGGGCTTGCCTGGGCAGGCAAGGCAGGCATCCTGTCGATGGCACTGCTGGCGCTGATGGTGATTCCCGCACATCGCCTGGTGGTCCTGGCGCTTGCTAGCATGGCAATGTTGGCAAGCCTTGCGTTCTCCGGTCACGCCGCCATGCACGGTGGCTGGCTGGGAGGTATTCACCGCGCCAATCAATGGCTGCACCTACTCAGTGGTGGCTTCTGGATCGGGGCGTTGTTCCCGGTGGTGTCCACCCTGCGTGCATTGCATGCCGAAACTTTGTGCCAAGCCGCCAGAGCTGCCTTGATACGCTTCTCCCGCATGGGCCACCTCGCGGTCGCTCTGGTGGTCGTGACGGGGGCCCTCAATACCGGGCTGATTCTCGGGACACCCCCGCTGGACTGGTCACACCCTTATCAAGGACTGCTGGCCATCAAGATCGGGCTGGTGCTCAGCATGGTCAGTATCGCCCTCTTCAATCGCTATTGGCTTGTGCCGAAGCTTTCCGGCCAGGGCGGCACCACACGAGCCCTTGAGTGGATGACGCGACTGGAAGTGATGTTGGCGGCGCTGGTACTGGGGCTGGTCGTGACGCTTTCCGCCCTCGATCCCTACTGATGATCGCAGCTTGCGTCTCTGTCCTCTCTACAGCGCCGCCCTTGCTGTCAAGATCCCTAGGCCTTCTTGCCTGCATCATCACCATGACGTGTCTGCATTACTCACCATCAAAAACGCCCCGCTCAGCCAGCAGGCTGAGCGGGGCGTTGTTTGTCATGCGCAACTACAGATAAGAGGGATCAGAACGGATACTGGCGTGGCTCGACCTGCAGACTGACCCATTGATCGGTGGTGAATTCCTCCAGCACCCAGTCGCCATTGAAGCGCCCAAGGCCTGAATTCTTCTCGCCGCCGAAGGGCGAGCGTGGATCATCATTCACCGGCATGTCATTGACGTGCACCATGCCCGCCTCGACCTGACGCGCGAAGCGCTCGCCGCGTGCGATATCCGCGGTGAAGACGGAGGCTGAGAGACCATATTCGGTGCCATTGGCAAGTTCCAGCGCATGCGCTTCATCACGGGCTTTCTGGATGCCGACCACCGGGCCGAAGATCTCGTTCTGCGCCAGGCTCATGTCATTGGTAACATCGGTGAACACATGCGGCGGCACCAGCTGACCCTGCGCCTCGCCCTCAAGCATCACTTGGGCACCCTCACCCTTGGCCATCTCGATCATCTCGAGCAGACCATCACGCTGCTTGGCATTGATGATCGGCCCGATGACGGTATCGACCTGAGCGGGGTTGCCGACCTTCAGCTTACGGGCACGCGCCACGAAGCGATCGACGAAGGCGTCATGGACCGACGCATCGACGATGATGCGGTTGATGGCCATGCAGATCTGCCCCTGATGCAGGAACTTGCCGACCAGCGCGGCGTCCACCGCCTGCTCGATATCTGCATCATCAAGCACCACGAAGGGGCTGTTGCCGCCCAGCTCCAGGGCAACCTGCTTGAGATGATCACCACCGACGGCGCGACTACCGATGCCCTTGCCCACCTGGGTGGAACCGGTAAAGGAGATCAGCCGCGGTACCTCGTGATCCACGAAGGCATCGCCGATCTCGCTGCCGGCACCGACCACCACGCTCAGGACACCGGCAGGCAGCCCCGCCTCCTCGAATAGCCTGGCCAGCAGCAGGCCGCCGGTCAGCGGAGTGTCACTCGCCGGCTTGATGACGACGCTGTTGCCGAGTGCCAGTGCCGGCGCCAGGGAACGCTGGGTCAGATGCAGCGGGAAATTCCACGGGCTGATGATGCCGATGACACCTAGCGGCTTGCGGAAGACACGGCTCTCCTTGCCCGGTACCTGAGCCTCCATCATCATCCCGGCCACGCGATTGGCCATCGCGGCGGATTCCAGCGTGATTGCACGGGCTGCCGCCAGTTCCGCCTGAGCCTTGAGGCGGGTACTGCCCGACTCACGCACCAGCCAGCCGAGCAACTCCTCGCGTCGCTCGTCCATCAGCTCCACCACCTTGTGCATCACGCCAGCGCGCTCGCTCGCCGGTGTCAGAGCCCAGTCAGGCTGGACATCACGCGCCCTGCGATAGCTGGCATCGAGATCCTCGGCATTGGCCATGGGAATCGAGAGCAGCGAGCTCTGATCGAAGGGGTCCACCACCTCAAGCGTCCTGCCGGCTCGGCCGTTACGCCATTCTCCTGCGAGGGGTAGCTGCTCGAGATTCTGATAGTCGCGGGACATGAGTCACTCCGTGTCATGAGTATGATCAAGACATGGCGGTGCCGGAGCAAAACCCAACCGTTGCATCACAGCTGTGCCAGAATGGCACCTGCAACTGACCAGACCGTCCTTAACCGAGTGGAATGAGAGTCACTGGATGAGCCCCGAAGACCTGCAGAAACTGACGACCCGCCAGATGCCCTATGGCAAGTACGCCGGACGCTTGATTGCCGACCTGCCCGGCGATTACCTGGGCTGGTTTGCGCGCAAGGGATTTCCGCAAGGCGAGATAGGTCGCTTGCTGGCGCTGATGCACGAGATAGATCACAACGGGTTGAACGCCCTGTTGGAGCCGCTGCGACGTCGCTGACATGCAGAAGATGAGGTTCACGACAGGCGGCCGCTGGCCTCCAGTTGATCGAACATGTCGTGCAGCGTCGTCTCGAGGGGCCGGTAGATCAGCCCCAGCTGCTCACGGCTGCGGGTATTGTCGAACACGAAGGCATGCCCCACGTTGCGTGAGACGACCTTGCGGGTCACCGCCCTGTTGGCCAGCGGACCCGCCAGCCACACCAGCCATCTGGGCAGCTGGCGAGTGGGAATCGCATATTGCGGGCCGGCGTGATGACTCAACAGGCGCCCCAGCGCGATGAAGCTTGAGGAGTGCCCGGCGACCAGATGACGCCCGGTGGCCGTGGGCAAGAATCCCGCCGCCAGATGCGCCTCGGCGACATCCCGCACATCCACCACGCCCATGCCGTAATCCGGCGCGCCTATCCTGAGCGTGCCGTCACAGAGCTGCGTCATCAGGCTGAAGGATTCGCCGTGCGTGTCATCGCTGATCGCGGGGCCGAGCACCAGCGAGGGATTGATCACCACCAGCCGCCAGCGCGACTGCTGCTCGGCGATCTGCCAGGCGGCCTGTTCCGCCAGCGTCTTGGAGTGGGAGTAGGCCTGGTGTGTCAGCGACGCCGTGGTGTTCCAGACACTCTCGTCGAAACAGCCACGCGGGGTGTCCAGCGCATCGGCATTGTCACTGTAGATGGCAGCACAACTGCTGGTCAGCACCACGCGTTCGACACTGCTCTGACGATTGGCTTCCTGGAGCACGTTACGCGTGCCCTCCACTGCTGGCCGCACCAGATCTCGCTGTGCATCCTCGACACTGACGACAAAAGGCGAGGCGGTGTGAAAGACCACGCGACACCCCGCCATCGCCTC
The DNA here is from genome assembly GCF_013374055.1 of Cobetia sp. 5-11-6-3. Classification (NCBI taxonomy): domain Bacteria; kingdom Pseudomonadati; phylum Pseudomonadota; class Gammaproteobacteria; order Oceanospirillales; family Halomonadaceae; genus Cobetia; species Cobetia sp. 5-11-6-3. The sequence continues at coordinate 119,394 of NZ_BLWJ01000007.1, forward strand.
GGCGTAAGAGCCCTGCTCGAGCAGATCACTGGCGAAGACGCGCAGCTTGCCCGACATGCTGTCTTCCAGTGCCTTGAGTGCCGCCAGACGCTCGGTGTTACCTGGATCACGCACAGCGGCATGCACTGTCAGGCCCTCCTGCAGCAAGCGACGGATCAGCTGTCCCGCCACATACCCCGTCGCTCCTGTCACCAGAACGGGGTGCGACCTGTCCAGATGAGCCAATGCGGCTAGCGTATTGTCATTGAGCGGCATGGAGAAGCCTCAGGGAAGGGAAAAACAGCGGGAATCGCTCTCTGCCTGGGAGCCCCCCTCTCAAGCGGACAGCTTGACGAACCAGGTCCACAGGCCGCCGAGAATCAGCGACTCGGCAGCAAAGCGGAACAGATGACGCATGTCGATGCCATCCAGCATCAACCCCATCAGGCGTGCCGTCATGATGCCGGCGATACCCGCCACGGCGAGTGTCACCAGCACCGGCAACACTCCCAGACCGATCGGCGGATACATCAGCAGGTACCCTACCGCGATGACCCAGCCCCAGCGGATCCGGCGAGAGATCGCCGCGCCCGTTTGTCTGGGCACGGTCAAGGGCGTGTCATCCGGGCCCTTGAAGCGATTGACCAGCTCCGGCACTGCCGCAAGCAGCACACCCGCCGCCAGCACGAAGCCCCCCAGAATCTGCAATACCATCATCATCGTGCCATCTTCCCTTGTCCGGTAATCAATGGCGCACATGCTACCAAGACTGTGCGGGCTTTGCCTGACCGGAATACGCGCCCTCACAAATCCTCGAGAATGGCCAAGGGCTATCTGCACCCATTCTTTCCTCCGGGCATCTTCCCATATGCGGCACGCTGATCTATCATCGCACCATCGTCATTTCGACAAGTCTCGACATATGGACAAGATGATATGAATGATACTGACAGCCTGCCCGACCCGCAGGCCACGCTGGACACCTTCGCGGCGCTATCCCAGGCCACGCGTCTGGACACGTTTCGGCTGCTGGTCCGCCATGAGCCAGAGGGACTACCGGCCGGCGAGATCGCCCGTCGTCTCGAGGTGCCGCACAACACGCTCTCGACCCATCTTGGCGTGTTGAGTCGCGCGGGGCTGATCCACTCCCAGCGCGAGGGCCGTTCGTTGATCTACCGCGCCAACCTCGAGCACATGCTCGCCACCGTGCAGTTTCTGGTACGCGACTGCTGCGCTGGCTCCTCGGTGGTCTGCGATCCGTTGCTGGCCTCGCTCACCCTGCCCAGCTGCGGTGACGCCCACACTCCCGGTACATCGCAGGAGCCCGGAAACGATGACTGAATCCACTCGCTCTTCCCACACGATCACGATCTATCACAACCCGGCCTGCGGCACGTCACGCAATGTGCTGGCCATGCTCAAGGCTTCCGGTGAGACACCGGAGGTCATCGAGTATCTGGTCACCCCGCCGACGCGCGAGACGCTGGAGTCGCTGATTGCCGCCATGGGAGGTGGCCCGCGCCCGCTGCTGCGCCGCAAGGGCACGCCCTATGACGAGCTCAATCTGGATGACCCGTCCATGAGCGATGCCGAGCTGATCGACGTCATGATGGCCCACCCGATCCTGATCAATCGCCCCATTGTGGTGACGCCCGAAGCCACGCGCCTGTGCCGCCCGTCGGAGACGGTACTGGAGCTTCTGGACAACCCGGTCGCGCACTACACCAAGGAAGACGGCGACGTCGTCCACGCCCCAAGGACTTGACCCATGAACGCACACACTTCCACCCACTCTCACCTGCCGACAGGCGACACCATGACAGACGCGATGAAAGCGGCGCTGGCCGATCTGCCCAATATCGACGCCGAACACTGGCGACCGCTGGAGATCGACCGCTTGGTCGGCCCGGATGCACCACGTCATGCGCCGCGCATTCTGGTGCTGTACGGCTCCCTGCGTGAGCGTTCCTTCTCGCGCTTTGCCGCCGAGGAAGCGGCGCGCCTGTTGACCGCATTCGGTGCCGAGGTGCGCCTGTACTCGCCGGCCGGCCTGCCATTGCCGGATGACTGCGATGCCGATCATCCCAAGGTACAGGAGCTGCGCGAGCTGGCTCAGTGGTCCGAGGGCATGCTCTGGGCCAGCCCTGAACGTCATGGCGCGATGACCTCGATCATGAAGGCGCAGATCGACTGGATTCCGCTGTCACTGGGCGGCGTACGTCCTACCCAGGGCAAGACGCTGGCCATCCTTCAGGTCAGCGGCGGCAGCCAGAGCTTCAACAGCGTCAACCAGATGCGCATTCTGGGGCGCTGGATGCGCATGCTGACCATCCCCAACCAGTCATCCGTGCCCAAGGCCTTCAATGAATTCGATGAAAACGGCCGCATGCGCATGTCACCGCTGTATCTGCGCATCGTCGATGTCTGTGAAGAGCTGATGAAGTTCACCTGGATGAACCGCGAGCGCAGTGACTATCTGACCGAGCGCTATTCCGAGCGTGTCGAGAGTGCCGAAGAGGTCTCGAAACGCGTCAATCAGAGCACGATCTGACGCTGTCCGTGTTCGCACACGTCGTGCTTTTCTTGCTCTTCCCCCTCGACAAGGAGACGTCATGCTTGCCTTGGCAATCTTCGTCATCACGCTGGCACTGGTGATCTGGCAACCACGCGGCCTGGGCATCGGCACCAGCGCCCTCGGCGGCGCCGTGATCGCACTGGTCTGCGGCGTGGTCACGCTGCCGGACGTACTGGTGGTGTGGGACATCGTCTGGGACGCCACCTTCACCTTCGTGGCACTGATCATCATCTCGCTGATTCTCGATGAAGCGGGCTTCTTCAGCTGGGCGGCACTGCATGTCGCGCGCTGGGGCGGCGGCAATGGGCGCAGGCTGTTCCCGCTCATCGTGCTGCTGGGTGCGGTGATCGCGGCCTTCTTCGCCAATGATGGCGCGGCCCTTTTGCTGACACCGATCGTGATCGCGATTCTGGTACGCCTGGAATTCTCGGCGGCGGCCTCGCTGGCCTTCATCATCGCCACCGGGTTCGTGGCGGATTCCACCAGCCTGCCGCTGGTGATCTCGAATCTGGTCAACATCGTCAGTGCCAACTACTTCGATATCTCCTTCACGCATTACGCCGCGGTGATGGTACCGGTGGATCTGATCGCACTGGCCGCCACGCTGATCGTGCTGTGGCTGATGTTCCGCAAGGAGCTGCCCTCGCACTACGCGCTGGAGAAGCTCGAGGCACCCTCGAGCGCCATCAAGGACCCCCAGGTATTCCGCGCGGCCTTTCCGCTGCTCGGCGTGCTGCTGGTGGCCTACTTCGTGACCGCACCCTTGGGCATCCCGCTGGCCGTCGTCACCGGCAGCGCCGCGCTGGTTCTGCTGGCCATCGCCGGCCGCTGGCTGGGCAGCGGTGATGCCGTGATCGAACTCGGCCCGGTACTGCGCGGTGCGCCGTGGCAGATCGTGCTGTTCTCGGTGGGCATGTATCTGGTGGTCTACGGGCTGGGCAATGCCGGCCTGACCGATCACGCCAGCGACATCCTCGCCTGGCTTGCCAGTCAGGGCAGCCTGGTCGCCACTCTCGGCACCGGCGTGCTGGCCGCCGTCACCGCCTCGGTGATGAACAACATGCCGGCCACGCTGATCGGCGCGCTGGCCATCGACCACCTCTCCGCGCAGCATGTCAGTGACGCGACGCGTGAGCTGATGGTCTACGCCAACGTGATCGGCAATGACCTGGGGCCCAAGTTCACCCCGATCGGCAGTCTCGCCACACTGCTGTGGCTGCATGTGCTCGATCAGAAAGGCCATCACATCAGCTGGGGGCAATACATGAAGGTCGGCCTGATCCTGACGCCGCCGGTGCTGATCGCCACCCTGCTCGGCCTGTGGGCCTGGCTGGGCGTGCTCAATGGCTGACGGCCCGCCATCTCCTGGCCAAGGGCCATGGCTTAGATCGCGACCCATGCCGTCATGACATGGGCACTTGCACAAGAAAGCCCCGCCGCATCCCGGCGGGGCTTTTGCGTTGCGTGCGTCATTGCCCGAGATAGAGATGTCCGCCGTCAGAGCTGGCGGCGGCTGACGATGACTCCACTGTCGGCCGCTTCACCATCGGCGGCGATCTGCGCGCGCATCCAGTCGCAGAATTGCTGCACGTGTCTGGCAGGCTGCGGGTGATGGAACAGCCAATAGGCACGCTGGCGGTTGGCGACCATCTCGAACAGGCATTCCAGGATACCGTCCTCAAGCTCCTTGCGGATCAGACGTAGCGGGCACAGCGCGACCCCCTGCCTTGTCTGCCCAAGATGCGCAGAGACATCTGCTTCCCGGCACTATATCTGTGCCTGGAGAATTCAACTTGATTCACAGTCATTTTTGAGAAGAACTGAACTCTTTGAATTTCTCAAATTCTTGAGGAAGAAGGCGTACCAGATCATCGGGTTTCATCGAATAAAAATCATATGTACGTTCAAACTGCTTTAGAACCTGACTAAGGCGACGTGCTCCAATACCACCAGATCCACGCTTTCGCTCACCATTCTCCTTGTCCCAAAACAAGTGGAAAATAGCACCAATCATAGAAGGATTGGTTATTAGTTTCTGGTTCGCAGCAACTTGAGCCCATAGCTCACCAGGAGTATTTACAGGACCATTGAGAAGAACTATCAGTTGCTCCTCCATATCTTTATGTGCAGAATAGACTTGCCATATAGACGCAAGATAATGGCGATAATAGCGTTTCCAATTATCAGGCTCAGCTACCCATATTGCCAGCTCTCCAGGTGAGTAACGACCGTCACTACGCTTGCATAGCCTGTCAAATAGATAAGCTGCGCACCAAGTCCAAAATCCTTTATCTCGTTCAGCCGACTGCAAACCGAGCTTATGGACTATAGCATCGAGCCCCTTAGCAGTTTCCATGCGATCAGAGAGTTCCAGAGCATCGAGCCATTCAGCTTTACCACCGATCTCGACAGCATAATCTGAAGGAGACATAAGCTCGTGAGGAAACTGCTGTGGGCGGTCAGTCTTCAGGCTATCAAGATAATTTATGAATTTTTCGATGCCTCGCCCGGTCAAACGACAAATTTTCATTTCCATACCCCCGAATCAAACTCCTCAATGATCTGATTTCGTACGCTAATTCGGTTACAGATATACCGTACAGCATCATCCAACCAGTCTTCATGATCATCAGTGTTAACTTCAGGAACGTCTCCACCTATCTGTTTCACGAATAACAACCACCGGGTAGAAAGCTCCTCTGGATCACTCAAGTCCGGATCCCAGTCCCCATAGACAATTTTGGCAAGAATCTGACGCATGGCAGCTGGCAAAATGAAACCACGAAACAGAAGTGAACGAACTACCTGATCCTTGCTACCCAACTCCTGCTCGATCTGGAGAGTGGCGTTCTGGTCATCATAATCAACCCTCCATAGACCCCCATAGCTCAGTAAATCGGCACTTGCCACCGGCAGAATGCTTTTATGATGATCAGCCGGATTATCATCTTTATCATATGGCTTGATATTTTCGGCAATGGCTTCCAATAGCCCACGACACTCATCAACAACCTTGATTCTGAAAGACAGATTTTCAGCATCATCAAACTGCTCAAGCGAGATTGCGTTCTTTCTTACACTCGGCGATACACCACCTAATCTTTCACGTGAGAATCGTGTTCTAGACTGTGCCTCAAGAAAAACGATGCTGTCAGGAGAGAGGTTATAATCGGCGAGATTTACAGAGACATTTACAACAGGCTTCTCATAAAAACCACCACACAATCTGATACTAACATCCTCGCGGAAAATCTTCTTCCTGCCTGTAAAGTTAAATCTTTTCATCAGTCTTCAGCGCCTCCGACTTCACATCAACGATAATATCTCGCTCATTATCAAATCCAGTGACAGACACTTCGAAATCATTTGTTTGTGCTGTAAATTCCAGTGTATTTCCTCCCACTTCAAGGTTTTCTACATTTCTTGCCTGTGGCTGATCAACATATCTTGCTTTATCAAGTGAAAAATCGTTTTTATGGTATTTTTTCAAAGCGCTAATTTTCGAAGCGCCTACAAAGTCGTAAGCCACAGTGACTCTAAAACTACGAGTTAAGGGCATTGGTTCTCTGGGGCCTTTCAAAATGAATCCCCCATCAATTTTTGATAGTCTATAATGCCTAGGTCTTGCTTCATGAGGCTTGGGAGGTGAGGATTCAGCTTGATCGCCTGCTTCTTTTTTTTTCTTTTTTAGCCGCTGATCAGGGACCTCTTCTTCACTCTCAGGCTGCTCCAGATAGAAGATATCTGAAAGCAGAGTATAATCCTGCTCCTTGTCACCTTGACTCATCAACTGTATAGCTTTACCGACACTTAGCCTGACGAAATCTATAGTAGATGGCCCCCATTTGTATTTTCCTTTGAATTTTGTCGCATTCTTCTCCCACTCCGTATGAGCAGGGTTTTCAGAATCACCAAGCAGAGTCGCCAGCGGCCCGGAACCGACTACTACTAAACTTGTATACCCTCTGACTTTTGATACACGATCCTCTGGTATAGTGATACCCTCTCGAATGAAGCGGGGTTTTCGAGAATGATCCGAATAATCTCGGGTGATGTACATATCGAAATAAGATTCGTCCGGGGAAGAGTTCTTTCTCTGGATATAAAGAGGGCACTTCAAATGAAGAATTGTATTGGGCTCTGTAAGCTTTTCTTGGCAGTCAGCAGCCAGTTCTGAGGTCATATAGCCCTTGCCCCATTTAGGCTGGGAAGGTGCTTCCGGTAGCTTTAGAATGACCGTATGAAGATTATTCTTGGCAACAATATCAGATGCGAGCTGGACAAGCGGCTCCATCTCCGCCAGGCGGTCGACCGGCAGCAAATCACGGAGGTTAGCATGAATGGAATCGGCATCAATTACATGTTTCGTCATATCTCCTCGACCTCCACCAAAAGTTGGCCATTCAAAATCGGCCAAAAATATTCATTCACGATATACTTCGCAAGAGTCTCTACAGAAATATCTTCTTGGACATACGGAATTATCAAGGAAAGGCCTGTCTCTTGACGATTTCTAGCAAGCCCAAAATCCTCGACGACTCGATTGAACAATTCCTCACTTTCTACAGGCATCGGAAAATAATCTCCGCTATCATACTCGTCGAATACCCCCCACCATGCATCAGGAGTATATGCAACACCATCAACATGATGAGATTTAAGTACACTCTGACCAGCGATCAAGCATTTCTTATCCGTTTCTCGAACCGTGAGAGCTATGAACATTCTGATACAACTAGTCTTTGGAACAACATACTTACCTATCCCATGTCGTCCTCTAACGCCCTCAAGCTTTCCTGATTGACCTTCAGCCCGCATGAAATAATAAAATGAATTGCCTGGTTGCTCATCATTGACTGTCACATCACCCACTAGACCGCATGTATTGAAATCCTCATACACCAAGAACCTACACAAATGAGAAGCAGAGAGGGAGGTATCCAGACCATTATCTTCAGCAGTAAAATGCTTCCAAGCCTCCTCAGTTATATAATTTTTCATTACGCCATTTTCAGGCTCGTGCTTACCAACACTCAGACGCACTCTAACCGGTTCGTCCGATGTCGAACTTACCTTTGCATCAAGTGAGTTCTGGATGAGCTCTCTTATCAGAGCTTGAGCATCCTCATCAATACTTGCATTTGTAAAAAAACTAGCTTGCATCGGGTCTCTGGATTTTTGACTCCGGCGCTTTTTTTCAAATTTCCAGCTTGCTTTCATGTTCACCCTCTAACATAATTGACATATTTTGTCTCATCATCAAAGTTTAAATATTTCTTTCTCTTCATCACCCTTGTTATCGAATCTTGATCTCACATCATCTACAGCTCTCTTGAGAGCTTGGTTAATTTTCTTTACATCTTCTTCTGTATAAGTGTAGTGATTCCTGTTTGATAAATTCCCAATCAACTTGATATCCTTGAGAGCTTTGGAAACTCGAGACTCTGCCAAGCGCACAAACCTATCTCTGGCTTTATCTTCACTCATTATGCAACCTCATCTTTCAGCCATTTAACGTCAATGCATAATTTCGTATATTCTCATATTGATTGTCAAATATTTACTGAAGAAATTGACACGTTCTTGCTTCACTTAGTGATCCATTACAGGTCAAGTTGTGTATAGGACCAGTAATTCTTGGCCAACCAAGAGACCCAGTTACGCTCTGTTCAATCTGTCGCCACCCTGCTCGGCCTGTGGGCCTGGCTTGGTGTGCTCAACGGCTGACGACCTCGCCAGGTAGTGGCTCAGGTCATGGCTTTGCTAATGGCTCATGCCGCAACATGAGTGCCTGCACAAGAAAGCCCCGCCGAATCCCGGCGGGGCTTTTGCGTTATGTGCGCCATTGACTGGCAGTGAGATGTCCGCCGTCAGGGCTGGCGGCGACTGACGATGACTCCACTGTCGGCCGCTTCACCCTCGGCGGCGATCTGCGCGCGCATCCAGTCGCAGAATTGCTGCACGTGTCTGGCAGGCTGCGGGTGATGGAACAGCCAGTAGGCACGCTGGCGGTTGGCGGCCATCTCGAACAGGCATTCCAGGGTGCCGTCCTCAAGCTCCTTGCGGATCAGGCGTGGTGGACACAGCGCGACCCCCTGCCCCGCGACCACCGCAGCACTCAGCAGACTGAAGTCCTGATAGAGATCGCCCTTGTCGAGTTGGGAGGGATACAGCCCGCAGTTGTTGAACCAGTCATGCCAGGGCTGGCGCGACTGGTCGTGGATCAGCTCCAGCTTCAATAGGTCCGCCGGCTGGGACGGGCGGCGGTGATGCTCCAGATACAGCGGACTGGCCACCGGCTGGGTAGCCCCCGAGAACAAGCGGAACGCCTGTGATGCCTTGTCCGGGAGTTCGTCCTGCCAGGTGATCATCACATCGACCTCCGGCAGCAGTCCCCGCGCACTGACGCCGGCATATTGCAGGCTGACCGCGATATCAGGGCATTGCTCGCGAAAGCTGTTGAGCCGCGGGATCAGCCAGCGCACCGCCACTGAAGGAAGACAGCTGACGCGCAGCTGGCGCCGCTGATGCACGCCTTGTGGGTCGACCTCGAATTCGGCCACCGACTGCTCGATTCTGGCAAAGCCGGCCTGCAGGCCATCGGCCAGTCGACGCCCGGCATGTGACAGCACCACGCCGCGTCCAGCCCGCTCCAACAGACTGACCTCCAGCGTGGCCTCCAGGCGGCGGATCTGGTGACTCACTGCCGATTGGGTGATGTTGAGCTCATCCGCAGCCGCAGTAATGCTTCCCAGGCGTGACACGACCTCGAAAGCATTGAGCGATGACAGACTGGGTCGCATGGGTTGTCCTTGATGACTGGCCTGGCCGGGTGCCAGAACTGGGTGCCGAGTGCCTGTGCCAAGCGCTGTGCCGAGTACTTGCGAGCAGCGCCCTGATAGAAGAAAGGCGTCAACCAGCACATGACGGCTACCCATGACATTGAGTCATATGTTAAACGAAAAATGATCAGTTTTCTGCAATCCACCTCATGGTTAAGGTGACGGTGTCAGTGCTATTGCCAGCTCCCCGCGGCTTGTTCCGTGCAAGCCTGCTGCAACACGACATCACTGGTGAACAATAACAAGACGCCTCGGCGTCACCATGAGGTCTCCTAGGATGAACTTACCTGTCCTGCTGTCGTTCGGGCTCTATCTGCTGCTGATGCTTGGCATCGGCATCTACTTCTATCGCATCACCCACAATCTGTCGGATTACATCCTCGGGGGACGCGGCTTGCCGCCAAGCGTCGCGGCCTTGAGTGCCGGCGCTTCCGATCTCAGCGGCTGGGCCCTGATGGGCCTGCCCGGCGCCATCTTCAGTGGTGGCCTCTCGCAAGCCTGGATCGCGGTATGGACCCTGGTCGGCGTCTACCTGAACTGGACCCTGGTCGCCGAGCGACTGCGCGTGTTCACCGAAGCGGCCGGCAATGCGCTGACGGTGCCGGATTATCTGGAAGCGCGTTTCGAAGACCGCTCGCGCGTACTGCGCACTCTGTCATCCGTGGTCATGCTGGTGTTCTTCACCTTCTATGTCTCGGCGGGCCTGGTCGGTGGTGCCGTGCTGTTCGAAGGTCTCTTCGACATCGATTACCGCGTCGCACTGTGGCTGGGCGCGCTGGTCATCGTCGGCTATACCTTCCTCGGTGGCTTCCTCGCCGCTTCGTGGACCGACCTCATCCAGGGCCTGATGATGGCCGCCTCGCTGTGTGCCGTGGCTGCCATGACGGCGGTGGCGCTGTTCGGCGATGGCGCAGCCGCCCCGGCAGCGGCGCAGGATGTCGCCCCCATCGGTGGTCTAATGGAAGGCGTGACCTTCCTGGGCATGCTGTCGCTGGCCGGCTGGGCGATCGGCTACTGTGGCCAGCCACACGTCGTGGTGCGTTTCATGGCCCTGCGCAAGCGTGAAGATATCAAGGTGTCACGTCATATCGCCCTGCTGTGGTCCGCCATCACCATGGCAGCTGCGGTAGCAGTGGGCGTGCTGGGTTACTACTGGTTCGGCGGTGAGCTGGGTGGCGGTCTCACGGACAGCGAGCGTGTCTTCATCTCCCTGAGCCAGATCATGCTCAACCCCTGGGTGGCAGGCTTCATTCTGGCCGGCGTCCTGGCCGCGATCATGAGTACCGTCGATTCCCAGCTGCTGGTCTGCTCCAGCGCCATCGCCGAAGACATCTACCGTGGCTTGATTCGCCCCAAGGCGACGCAGAAGGAGCTGGTCTGGCTGAGCCGTGCCAGCGTGATCGGCATCGCACTGCTCGCCACCGTGATGGGCAGCGAGCGTGACAGCAGCATCCTGGGCCTGGTGTCCTACGCCTGGGGTGGCTTCGGCGCCGCCTTCGGTCCCGTCATCCTGCTGTCACTGTTCTGGCGTGGCATGACCCGCAATGGCGCCATCGCCGGCCTGCTGGTCGGTGCCCTTACCGTCGCGATCTGGAAGCCGCTGAGCGGCGGCCCGCTGGAGATATTCGACATGTTCGAGGTCGTACCCGGCTTCCTGTTCGCCCTGATCGCCGTCGGCATCGTCAGCCGCATGAACGCAGAACCTGCCGCCAGCGCCTGCTTCGACCGTCTGATGAAGCACTGGCGCCGCGAACAGGCCTGACCCCGCGCAGGGGGACCGAGAAACTTCCCTGTGCCCTGCAGATACCGCCACTGCCGGCCATCACACTTGCCGGCAGTGCACGAAAGCCCCGACCGGGCAGCGAATTCCAGGCAGTCCGGCCTGGTCATCAGACCCAATTTCGATTTACGAGGAGTCCTGTCATGAGTGATGTACCTGCCGCCTATCAAGCCAGCAAGGGATCGATTCTGGACGTCGATCGCGACTTCTACGACAGCCTCACCGAAGGCAAGGCCGAGCGCACGCTGGTCGCGACCCATACCGTGCCGCTGCGCGATGGCCTGGCATGGGAAGTGCCGGCGGGCCACGTGCTGCGCATCAAGATCACCGAAGGTTCACAGGTCGGCGATTTCAACATGTGGAACCTGCACAATCCGCGTGAGCGCATGTGGGCGTCTCGCACTCGCCAGCTGCAGCGCGCGCATGTCAGCACCTATGATCGCCTGTGGTCGACACTGCCCTATTTACGTCCGATGGCGACCATCATCGATGACACCCTCGCCGACTATGGTGTCGATGCAGAGGGCGGCCGCGTGCATGACCTGCTGGGCACGCGCTGCGACCCCTACGTCAATCGCCTGCTGACCGGCGAGGACTTCGATCACCACTGCCACTCCAATCTGGTGCGCGCGGTGGCACCCTGGGGCCTGACCGAATTCGATATCCACGATGTGCTCAACATCTTCCAGTGCACCGGCCTCAACAACGAAGACAAGTACTTCATGAAGGCCTGCCCGGCTCGCAAGGGCGATTACTTGGAGTTCTTTGCCGAGACGGACCTGCTGTGCGCGATGTCCTGCTGCCCGGGCGGTGATCTGTCTGTGGACCTGTGGGGCCCTGATGCGCGTGACCCGCTCGAGACCTGCAACCCGCTCGGTGTGGAGATCTACCGTCTGGAAGGTGATGTTCTCGCAGACTGGGAGTCGCCCAAGATCGCGGCCTATGCCGGCAATCATGGCCGCCGCAATCCAACTACTGACTGGGCCGCCATCAAGCGTGAGCGCTGCAGTTGATGACGCATTGCTCGCATGGCACTTAACTTCAAAGGCCCCTGTCGATGTTCAAGACAGGGGCCTTTGAATGACCCGGAGAGACATCACCACGCTCAATCACTTCGTGTCTGATCAAGCAACTGATGATGCACCGCGAGCAGTTCCTTCCAGAGGGGTGAGAGGCGACCGATCAACTGCGGATCGAACTGACGCCCGGCCTGGGCAACGAACAAGGCGATCAATCTGTCCAGCGGCCATCCCGCCTTGTAGGCCCGAGGAGACGCCAATGCATCAAAGACATCCATGAGCCCGACCACTCGGCAATGCAAGGGCAGTGCCTTCGTCATGATCTGGCCAGGGTAGCCAGAGCCATCCCAGCATTCGTGATGCCCTACCGCAATCTCGATACTCAGCGTACGCAGCGGCTCCCCTAGCGTGTCGAGCAGCAGGCCACCTTCACTCGCATGGCACTGCATCAGGCAGCGCTCCTCTGGTATCAGCGCTCGTGGCGCCTGCAGTAACTCGCGAGGGATAGAGAGCTTGCCGATATCATGCAGCAGCGCCGCATGGTGCAGTGCCTGCAAGGAAAGCCTGCGCGCCTGCGGGTCGAGCAGCCTGGCATAGAGCGAGACCGAAAGCCCTGCCACCCGCCAGGAATGCGCCAGGGTGTCAGCGTCATGTCGGTACAGCCGTTCCAACAGGTCAAGCGCCTCCGACGCGAGCGTCCCCACACCGTAGGGCGGTTGATAAAGGTAACTCGGCAAGTGGCGCATTCAGACTGACAACGCACTGGCCAATGCAGCGATCAGGTTCATGAGCGACTCCCTGTCAGATTGATCCCACCTGGAACTCCGTGACTTGCCGCCAGCACATCGCGCACGCAATGCGTGAATCCCCAGCGGTTTCCCACTGAAGGCCGACATTCACAGGAGCATCGTGCTCCTAATCAACTCAGTATGACTCACTTGGTAATGAAGCACACAATCAGGCATTGCGCTCATCAAACCAGGTGACCAGATGTTCGATCAGACGCATGGTACGCAGCGGACGATGGCGCTCACGATGGTAGATCAATGACAACGGCACATCCGCCGGCTGCCAATCCTGCAGGATTTCCTTGAGCTCTCCGCTTGCGATGGCGTCATCACAGTAGAGTCTGGGCACGCGAATGATGCCGTTGCCGGCCAGGGCACCACTGACCAGCACATGCCCGTTGCGACACTGCAACTGGGCACTGATATCCACCTGTGTCTCGCTTTTCGGGTCATGTCGGGCGCGAAAGCTCCAGCGCGCGACCGAGCCCACCAGGCAGCGGTGAGCCTGCAGGCCACCGGGAGTATGCGGTGAGCCATGCCGCGATAGATAGTCAGGACTCGCCACGACCACATAGGACAGAGTCGCCAGCGGACGGGCAATGAAATCGGCATCCTCGAGTGCACCCATGCGCAGGGCGATATCGAAGTCATCGCGAATCAGATTCACGCGATGACTGCTGAAATCCAGTTCGATCTCGACCTCCGGCCAGGCCTGCATGAAGGCGTGAACGGCTGGCCCCAGCAGACGCTCGCCGATTGGGCCCCCGACACTGTTGAGCCGAATCCGACCGCGCATGGCGTTACGCTCTTCACGCACCAGCGTCACGATCTGCGCCATGTCGCCCAGCGCACTACGACATTGCGCGTGGAGAAGATGACCACTCTCGGTGAGCCGCAACGAGCGAGTGGAACGCTGCATCAAAGTAACGCCCAGCAGCTTCTCCAGCGCGGTGACCTGCTTGGACACCTGTGAACGCGATACGCCCAACGTCTCGGCGGCCCGGGTGAAACTGCCGTGATCCGCTGTCATGACAAAGGCACGGATATCGGCAAGGGGAAGCGAGTCGAGCATGTGAAGCTCTCCGGACAGTAGTGACATCGAATGAAGGCAGAGACCCTCGAGACGTCAGTCTATCAGCCAATCCGATTGAATCAGCGGCAGGACCCGATACGTCAGGCCCCGATGTCGAGTCGTCGCAACGCATCAGGGGCGCATTGGAGCGCCCCTGGTCCACGACAGTTGCCTGTCGTCCCCTCTTCATAAAGAGCAATCAGCTCATAAAGAGCAATCAGCGGTGTTACCAGCCCACGCTGGCCGACAGGGTAATTTCCATCGGATCGCCCACCAGTACGCGCGTGTCACCGCCACTGCCGTAGTAATAGGCGGTATCGAACAGATTCTTCGCATTCAGCTTGAATTCGGTGTCCGGACCGAAGAAGTCATGACGCCAGCCGACGAAGGCATCCGCCACGGTGTAGGCATCCATCGAGAAGCTGTTGTCGTCGTCACCTTCACGCTCACCGACGTAGCGCACGCCACCGCCGACACGCCACTCGCCGTAGGACGGATCAATCGCCAGATCATGTGCCAGATAGAGGCTGGCCGCGTTGAGCGCCGCGTTCGGGAGACGATTGCCCTCGGTGCCTTCGGTATCCTCCAGCACTTCGGTATCGGTGTAGGCATAGCTGAACAGCAAGGAAGTACGATCCGTCAGGGCGCCTTCGAGGCTGAACTCCAGGCCTTGCGAGCCGGCTTCACCGATGGTGCGAGTCACCCCATTGTCAGTGACTGCGACGTTCTCCTTGCGGATCTGGTAGAGCGCCACAGACGTCGCCAGACGCGGATTCCACTGACGCTTGTAGCCGATCTCGTAGCCCTTGCCGAGCTCAGGGTCGAGGCTCTCGCCGCTGTCACTGTCGCTGCCGTTGGGCACGAAGGATTCGCTGTAGCTGATGTAGGCAGAGCTGGCATCGTCGATGCGATACAGCAGGTTCGCGGAGGGCAGGAACAGGTCATCGCTGTAATCGGGGTCAGACACGAAATCCTCGCCCTGCCCGCTCTGCTGATCAAACCAGGTGTAGCGCCCGCCAAGGCCCAGAATCCACTTGTCACTCAGATACCAGCGGTCGCTGACATAGACCCCGATGGCCTGACTCTCGTCGAGACGATTGCTGCGCGAGGTGTTGATGTCGTCGGAGGTCACCTGGGCCAGCTGGCCGTGATTCACGTCGGTGACGGTGGAGACCGTGACGGAGTCGCCGAAATAGCGCTCATCCAGATAGTCGCGGGTGGTCTCGTAATCGGCACCGATGACCAGCTGGTGACGCTGCCCGGCAATCTCGACATCACCCATGGCGTCCAGCGCCGTGTAGTGCTCGCTGCGTTCATAGCCCTGGTTCTCTTCGGCGCGCACGGTCACATCACCGCTATCGCTGACATTCGTGACGTTGGCGCGCGCATCGCTGTACTGGCGACGCGTCCAGCCGTAGGTCAGCTTCATGTCCCAGTTGTCGGTGACTTCCTGCTTCCACCAGGCATTGACGGACTCGTCATGGCCATAGACGCGGTTCCAGGATTCATCGAAACGCGTGCCACGCGTGACGTTGGCGGCGCTGCCGTTGTAGAAGACGGTGCCACGATCGATATCCAGCTCGTAGTCCTGATACTCGTAGCTGATCTGGGCGCTGCTGTGCTCGCCCTCCCAACGCAAGGACGGGGCGATGGTGGTGCGGCGGTCATTGCCGTACTCGCGCCAGGAGTCCTCATCCTCATGCGAGAGGATGAAGCGATAGGCCAGGCCGGTATCCTCGATGGGACCGGTAGTGTCCAGGGTGGTATTGCCACCGCCGAAGGAGCTGACTTCGCCACTGATCTCGGTGTGCGTCTCGTACTGCGGACGCTTGGTGACCATGTTGATCACGCCGCCGGGGTTCTGTTGCCCCTGGAAAAGCGATGACGGCCCCTTGAGGACCTCGACGCGGTCCACCGTCGCCGTGGTGTAGGTACGGCGCGGCTGACGGATGCCATCGATCAGCATCGAGCCATCGCTGTTGCTGCCGAAGCCTCGCTTGACGAAGCCATCCTCGGTGCCCCCCAGCGTATTGCCCAGCTGAATGCCAGCCACCGGCTGCAGCGACTCTTCCAGGTCATCGAGATTGAAGTCGTGCATGACCTGCCGGGTCACCACATTGATGGTGCGGGCCTGCTCGAGAAACTCCACCGACTGCTTGTTGGCAAGGCTTGAGGCCTCTGCACGGTAACTGCCCGGCGCCACTTCCGATTCCCGCTGGCCGGTGACCACCATCACCGAGCTTGCGACTGCCGAGGCGTCCTGTGCCGACTCACCTGCCGCCAGTGTGGTACTCGGCAATGCCATGAGGCTGAAGACCAGACAGGAAAATGGCCCCTTGCTCTTGCTGACGGTGCTCTTGCTGACGGTGCTCTTGCTGACGGTATTCTTGTTGACGACGTGGTTGCGAGAATGACTTGGCACCTGGAACCCTTCTATGTGATGTGCCAGCGTCCTGCTGAATCAACATCTCGCCCTGTATTTGACAGAGCATGGCCATGACTGACGCCCCCTGCGCCAGCAAATTGAGCGCGAATGATAATCTTTACCATAAAGTGTCGCAACGTTATCTCGAGAATCCAGCCAGCAGGTGGCCGAAATCATCGCCATTGGTCGTGATGAAAGCAGTCTCTTGCGCTCTGGGGACAGGATGTCGTTCCTCATTGAGGACCGCACGTGGGTCGCCGAGCCATCAAAGGGGGGTGACGAGCGGGACAATGCTGCAGGACATTGACACAGGGAGAATGAACGCTCTACCCTGCAGAGGTAGAACAAACGCTCTTCCTGAAATCTTCGACGATGGTCCTTCCATGATTCAGCACGACATCGCCGCTCGCCTGGAAGCCCTCTTCAGCCAGCGTGGCTTCGCAGAACCCAGTGTGTCAGAGCTCAAGGCTGCCTCTGGCGTGAGCCTACGCACCCTCTACCGACATTTTCCTTCCAAGGAAAGCATGGTCATCGGTGCCCTCCAGCATCGCCATGAGCGCTACCTCGCCTTTCTTGAGGACGAGGTGCCCAGCGATGGCGCCGCTGCGCTCAGTCATCTTTACCGACGACTGGGCCACTGGATGAAGCACGAAGCCCCCAATGGCTGCATGTCGATCAATGCGTTGGCGGCCTTCCCTGACAACCGTGACGTCAGTGATGCCGTCACCCGTCACAAACGGGAAACCCTCCTTTGGCTTGGCACGCGCAGTCGGCGGAAAGATCTCGCCAACGAATTGTTCCTGATTCATGAAGGGGCATCCTCGGCCTGGCTGGTACTGGGCGACACAGCGATCGAAGCGGCACTTTCCACCACCCTCACCCTCCTGGGAGAACCTCGCAAATGAGCGCTGTATCCACACGCCATGGCACCCTGCACGGTATCTAACTGACCGGCCACGGCGGCCCGGAGGTGCTGGAAGTGCGCGACGACATCCCCCGTCCGGTTCCCGGCCCGCGCGACGTACTGGTGCGCGTCGGGGCTGCTGGCGTCAACAACACCGACATCAACACACGCCTGGCGTGGTACTCCAAGGGAGATGGCGGCTTCGCCGAATACACCAAGGTGGCAGCACACCATGCACACCCCATCAAGAGCGCACTGAGCGATGTGGAACTGGCCTCATTCCCATGTTCCTACTCCACCGCCGAGAACCTGCTGACACGCACGCAGCTTGCCAAGGGGGAACGCGTGTTGATCACCGGCGCCTCAGGGGGGGCGGCTCTGCAGCCGTTCAGCTCGCCAAGGCACGTGGTGCTCATGTGATCGCCATCACCAGCGCTGCCAAGGCAGAGTCGCTGCCCAGGCCGTCTTCCAGCAGAAAGGTCATGTGGGCAAGGTCGTGCTCAAGGTTTGCCAGGACTGAGTCAGTTTCCTCAGGGACTGATGGCCAGAATGCAAAAGGGCTACCCGATGGGTAGCCCTTTTCATTGCCAGACAGCGGCAACTTCACAAGACATTAGACATTGTGTCTTGAGGGTCAGTCGGCGCGCTTGTCTTCGGTATTGGTGTCGAAGTCACTCGCCGAGTGGCGTTCGATCAGCTGCTCATGCGGCTCCCCCCAGAAACGATTGACCATGCGACCACGCTTGACCGCAGGACGCTCGGCAATCGACTTGGCCCAGCGCTGCACATGGGGGTAGTCCTGCACGGAAAGGAACTCGGCAGCGTCATAGAGCTTGCCCTCGGCAAGCGCGCCATACCAGGCATAGATGGCGATGTCCGCGATGCTGTATTCATCACCCGCGATGTAGGCATTGTCAGCCAACTGACGATCCAGCACGTCCAATTGACGCTTGGTCTCCATCGCGAAACGGTTGATCGGATACTCCATCTTCTCCGGGGCGTAGGCATAGAAGTGGCCAAAGCCTCCACCCAGATACGGCGCAGAGCCCATCTGCCAGAACAGCCAGTTCATGACCTCGACCCGCTTGGCCGGCTCCTTGGGGATGAGCGCGCCGAACTTGTCCGCAAGATGCAGCAGGATGGAACCGGACTCGAAGACACGCACAGGCGTGTCGCCACTTCTATCCATCAGCGCGGGAATCTTCGAATTGGGATTGATCGCGACGAAGTCACTGCCGAACTGATCGCCATCACCGATGCGGATCGGCCAGGCATCATATTCCGCACCGGAATGTCCGAGCGCCAGCAGCTCCTCGAACATGATGGTGGCCTTCACACCGTTCGGTGTCGCCATGGAGTAGAGCTGGAAGGGATGCTCCCCGACCGGCAGCTCCTGGTCATGCGTCGGTCCGGCAATAGGCCGATTGGTGCTGGCAAACTTGCCGCCACTTTCACTTTCCCATGTCCAGACCTTGGGTGGCTGATAGCTGTCGCTCATACCCTTGACTCCTTGGCATCCTGTTGAAGCTTCAAGACTTCGATGGCGTCAGAAACGTCGGTGTTGTGGCGCTCTGACTCGGTAGCCCAGTTATGACGGTCAGACGCTTGTGACACAAGGGGATGAAACGACGAAAGTTTGTTGCTAACATGCCACCAGTTTTTGGGGAGTAGCCCGCTCTCGTTACCCAACGAGAGTCTCGGTTGTCAACATGGTCGGCAGGCATTGCCGTGGCACCGAGGACCCACCTATCCAGATCATGCCCATGATCGGTCAGGACAAGGTTCGGCGAGACCAATGACAGTCAGACGCTTCCGGCCGGTGGTGTCTCGCTGTTATTGACTCGTAACCGGCCTGGAACTTCCTGACACATGCCTTTGCTATCGACATTCCTGCTCGCCTTTTCCATGTCCTGCGACGCCTTCGCTGCTGCCTTGTGCAAGGGTGCGGCCATTCGACGGCCGTCCCTGAAAGATGCCCTGCGCATCGGCCTCATCTTTGGCGTCATCGAAGCCATCACCCCCATGATCGGGTGGCTGATCGGTCGCTCATTGGCCGTCTACGTCGAACAGTGGGACCACTGGATCGCCTTCGCTCTGCTGTTGCTGCTCGGTCTCCACATGATTCATGAGGGGCTCTCCAAGGACGAGGAAGATGAGGATTGCAGCACGCCGCAATCGTTGCCCCGCCTGATGCTGACTGGCCTTTCCACCAGCATCGATGCCATGGCCGTCGGTGCCGGGCTTGCCTTTGCTGGCGTGAATATCATCACCACTGCGCTGGCGATCGGCACCGCCACCTTCGTGATGGCCACCACCGGTGTGATGCTCGGGGGCGTATTGGGCAAGATGGTCGGCAAGCGCGCGGAAATCATCGGTGGCCTGGTGTTGATCGGCATCGGCACGACCATCCTGCTGGAACACACCGGCTATCTTGGCTAAGGCTTTCCCCAGCAGGCCAGAGCCCCCAGCAAGGGGGCTCTGGCCCGACCAGTCCCTGCCCCTGGCGATGGATGCATCTCCGCGTTCCGCCAAGGGTCCCTTGAAAACCCTGACAATGGCGTCATTCAAGAGGGACATGTGGCGTATCGCACATCTTGATATCCAATAGGGGAGCCAGATTGCATGTATACACGCAAGCTTCATCCAGGTAGTGAATTTCCGGCCATCCAGGTCCAGCGCCACGATGGCGAAACCCTGACGCTCGGCAAGCCCCAGGGCGAGCATGATTGGCAACTGGTGGTCGTCTATCGCGGCAAGCATTGCCCGATCTGCACCAAGTTCCTCAACAAGCTGACGGAATATCGTGAGCGCTTCAGCGCACAAGGCGTGGATCTCGTCGCCGTCTCTGCCGACAGCCAGCAGCAGCTGAACGAGCACCTCGAATCTCTGGATCTCAATTTCCCGATTGCCGGTGGCCTGACGGTAGAGCAGATGGAAACGCTGGGGCTGTTCATCTCCACGCCACGCAGCGAGAAGGAAACCGATCACGATTTCCCGGAGCCGGCCTTCTTCATCGTCAATGGCGAAGGCAAGGTCCAGATCGAAGAAGTCGCCAATGCGCCCTTCGTACGTCCTGGCCTGGACACGCTCATCGGGGGTATCGAGTTCATCCGCAAGCCGGACAACCACTACCCGATTCGCGGCACCCGCAATTACGGCTGAACCTTTCAGGGTTCCGGTCGCGCAGGAAAGCCGCCCCGCAGCCTTGGTGCTGCGGGGCGGCTTTGTATCAGGGCCTTCAAACCTGCCCTGTATCGTTCATCACTCTTTCCTCTTTCTTTCGGCTTCCTTTCGCCACTCTCTCCTTACCCTCCCTTCTTTGATCATCCCGCTCTTACCTCAATCTGTCCTTGCCTCACTCCGCCTGACAAGCCAGAAACGCACCTCGAATAGAAAGCACGAAAAAATCTTGATCCCGTGACATCCAGACGGGAAAGGCCAGCGTTATGAGCAGTGCAAGGGAGACAACGACACACCTGCAACCGCTAGCTGAACCTTATCTGTCTACGGAGTCGTCAAGATGAAAACAATCGCCTGTATCTCTGGTATTTTCGCTGCCCTCGCAATGAGCCCGATGGCTCAAGCCATGGAAATTCCCGAAAGCGTCACGGTGCCGAAAGGCAATGACGTCGCCATGGAAACCGTTGGCGTCGGCAAGATCAAATGGGCCTGTGAAGCAAAGGATGATGGCACCATGGGCTGGGTCTTCAAGGGGCCGGATGCTGCGCTGAATGATGCTGATGGCAAGCAGGTCGGCAAATACTATGGTCCGCCCGCCACCTGGGAATCCATGGATGGCTCCAAGATCACCGGCACACAGCTGGCGGTAGAGCCCAACGGCAAGGGCAATATTCCGCTGCAGCTGGTCGAGGCCAATCCGGCCGAAGGTGAAGGGCATATGCAGGGCGTCACCTATGTGCAGCGCCTCAATACCCAGGGCGGTGCCGCTCCTGACATGGCCTGTGATGATGCCCACAAGGACAAGGTCGAAATCGTGATGTACCAAGCCGATTATCTGTTCTACAAGGCCATGTAATCTTGAGCCAGAGATAAAGAAGATTCACCACTCGATGTCGTGTGACAGAGCGCATTGACACAGGGAAGGTGAGATCATGAAAAGCCCCGACATGCAGAAGCATGTCGGGGCTTTGTCGTCATCAATCCCGACAGGAGATGGATGATTCCGGCTGGATTTTTTGATCAGTCCCGTCTGGCGACAACGGCGCCATGGCGAAGACAGACAGTCTGCCATTCAAGTGCAAAAGCCATGAGTCTGATTCTCCCGGGCAGTGAGAAAGCTTCTGAGCCGGCGAGCTGCCGTCAGACCAGCGCCAGCATCGTATAGGGCGCTTCACAGGAATGGCGCTCGTCGCGTTCATCCACACTGCCCAGCTCGTGGTTGCGATCATTGTCATAGACCACGAAGAGCCGTTCGCGATCCAGTACCGCAAGCCCTTCTGCCTTGTGCTCGAACTCCAGCACACGGCCATCCTCATGCGTCACCAGCGTCGGAGGTTTCCCGGCGTGGAAGTCCGCCAGCGACAGCACCCACAGATATCCCCCGATCACCTCCTCACTGCCCTGCTCGGTCTCGAAGCTGGTCACCAGATAGAGGCGTGCGTGATAGGGGTCATATTCCAGGCTAGAAAGACCACACTCGTGATCCACGCCGTCATACTCGGCCGGGTCGAAGGCATAGACGTCGTGAAGCTCCTCAATGAACTCGATGTTGTCGCTGTCGGTCATGGCATAACGCGCCCCGATGACCCGACGCACATACGCGAAATCATCATGCGAATTGCCTTGTTCCCGCACCCCGAACAGGATCAGACCATCGCCCCTGTCACTCGGCACGACCGCCAGACCTTCGATCTTGTAGTACGGCTGGCCAATGGCCGCTTCCAGCTTCTGACGAAATTCCAGTGAGCCCTCGACCCCATCACGTGGGTCCGGGTCGACCACCTGTACCTTGTCGGGTTCGCCCAGCGGCCAGATCAACAGGTGGTTGTAGGCATTCAGGGCATGGCTCTCGCTGTCGATGCGATCAAACCCGGTAGTCGCCAACATGTGACGCCCATCGGTGGTCAGCGCGAAGTCTTCATACTTGACCGCCTGACGAATCAGCGGGGTGGTCAGATACTCAAGCTGGCTATCATCCGGCCCGCTGGAATCCAACGGCAATGAAAAGACGGCTGAACGCCCCTCGCCCGGAATCGGCTTGTCACTCGCCATTAACAACCGCTCACCGTCATAGGCCACGGCGGAAATCTCGGCATTCACCAGCTTGCCATCCTCATCCTTCAAGCCTGCCGGAAAACAATGGATCGTGCCCTGTTGCGTGATACGTACCTTCGCCATCCGTTGCTCCTCGAAACGAAACATCATGACAATGGGACAGGCCAGGCTGGATTGAGTTCGGGTCGAATACTGCAAGCTTGAGAGGCCATGGCCCGGCAGCAATCAATGCATCACATTGCGAATGAAGCGCAGCATGTCAGTGCCGGTGTTGCGGTAGGCATAAGCCTGGTCACTGGGATAGACATGAAAATCGCCGGCGCGAATGACGATGTCCTCGCGTTCCAGCGTCAATGTCAGCTCTCCCTGGGTGACCACCAGCATCTCGTGCCAGCCGGCATCATCCGGGGCGGAGTCGTAACGCTCGCCGGGGGCCAGAGTCCAGCTCCATAACTCGACTTCCTGTGTGGCCGGCTTGCTGGCCAGCAGTACGGCTCGGCTCTCAGGTGCCTTCCCGACCCAGGCCACCTCATTGATACGTGCTGAATCCTCGCTTTCCGGCGGCTGCACCAGCGCGTAGAAGAGCACCCCGAGCGCCTCGGCGAGCTTGTCGAGCGTGCCGAGGCTCACATTGACGTCACCCTTCTCGATGTTCACCAGCATCCGCCGACTGATCTCGGCCTGATCCGCGAGTGCCTGCTGGCTCAGCTCGGCCGCCAGCCGCAGGCGACGGACGTTGGCCGCGACGTGAACCAGTACATCAGGTCTCTGATTTTCGTTGTGCAATATAATGCGCATCCGTACAATCTTGCCGACGACGAGGAAGTGGGGGCATAACGCCCGGCCCGCCTCCTCCCTTGCTACCTCATTGTCCACGAATCATGCCGCATGTGTTGCTGACTGACCATGCCCATCACCCACTGGATCACTCAAGGAGACCCCCATGTCCGTTGCTGTCGCAGCCTCCTCTTCTCGTCTGTGGCCCGTCGCCATGCTGCTGGTCGCCATGTGCTCGATCCAGAGCGGTGCTTCGCTGGCCACTTCCCTGTTCCCGATGATCGGTGCCGCTGGCGCGACGGCGATTCGTCTGATCATCGCCTCCGTTCTGCTGCTGGCCATTCTGCGCCCATGGCGCAAGGCAGTGACACGCAAGGCCTGGAAGTCCATCACCCTCTATGGCGTGGCGCTGGGCGTGATGAACCTGCTGTTCTACCAGGCCCTCAAGACGGTGCCGCTGGGTATCGCCGTGGCACTCGAATTCACCGGCCCGCTGGCCGTGGCAT
Organism: Cobetia sp. 5-11-6-3; assembly: GCF_013374055.1. Classification (NCBI taxonomy): domain Bacteria; kingdom Pseudomonadati; phylum Pseudomonadota; class Gammaproteobacteria; order Oceanospirillales; family Halomonadaceae; genus Cobetia; species Cobetia sp. 5-11-6-3. The sequence continues at coordinate 143,296 of NZ_BLWJ01000007.1, forward strand.
TGTTGAGCTCGCGTCGTTGGCTCGACCTGGGCTGGGTCGCGCTGGCCATCATCGGACTGGTACTGCTGTTGTTGCTGGGTGAGGACACCGCCGCGCCGATCGACCCCGTCGGAGCCGCTTTCGCCCTCGGCGCCGGCGTGTGCTGGGCGCTCTACATCCTGTTCGGCCAGAAGGCCGGGGCAGGCAACGGTACTCAGAGTGCTGCGTTGGGCATCACGATCGCGGCGGTGGTGGTCGCACCCATCGGCGTGATGGAGGCGGGCAGCGCCATGTTCTCACTCGAGATATTGCCGCTGGCCTTGGCCGTCGCCGTGCTCTCGACCGCCCTGCCCTATACGCTCGAGATGATCGCTCTACCGCGCCTGCCCACTCATACCTTCGGCACCCTGATGAGTCTGGAGCCGGCCGTGGCGGCGCTGTCCGGGCTACTGTTCCTCGGCCAGACACTGGGCCTACTTCAATGGCTTGCCATTGGACTGGTGATCACCGCCTCGGTTGGCACGACGCTGACCGGTCGCCGCACGGACGTCTTCGACGCCCCGATACCGGACTGAACAACGTGTGAGTCATGGTCGTTTCTCATGGCCCAGCGTGGTATATCGTTCTTTCCTTCATCACGTCCCATGAAAGCAGGAGGCAGCCGATGACCTTGCAGCGTTCACCGTCCTCACCCCCCACCGCCCTGCGCGCCACCGTGCAGATGGGAATCTGGTTCGGGCTGAGCTTTCTCACTGCCGCCATCGGTGCACTTGCTTCGGTAGATGCCAAGGCCTTCTACGCAAGCCTCACCCAGCCCGCCTGGGCACCTCCGGCAGGCGCCTTCGGACCAGTCTGGACGGCGCTCTTCGTGATGATGGCACTCGCCGCCTGGCGGGTCGCGCGCGACGGTCTGCATGCCAGCAACGGTTTCCGCTCGCGCCATCGTCTGGCGCTCGGACTCTTCGTGGTGCAACTGATCGTCAATGCCCTGTGGAGCTGGCTGTTCTTTGCCTGGCATCTCGGTCAGGCGGCCTTCATCGATGTGCTGGTGCTGTGGACGCTGATCGCCGTCACCCTGTTCACCTTCTGGCGCATCAATCGCTTCGCCGGACTGTTGATGCTGCCCTACCTGGCATGGGTGACGCTGGCCAGTGCCCTGACCTGGTCCGTCTGGCAAGCCAATCCCGCCTTGCTGGGGAGCTGAGCGCTGCGCACCGTGAGCCTCTCGCCCTGACGAACACACCAGATACGCCAACGCCCGGCCGACACTCTGCAGGAGTCTCGGCCGGGCGTTGGCGTATGAAGCACTGTCTTTTGAATCGTCCTCTTGCTGTCGCGACCCTGCCGCCATGGGCTCTGATGAGTGATCAGAGCTGCTGACGCGCCTTCAAGCGACCTTCCTCCACCACCAGCACGCGATCCGCGACCTTGCGCAGCAGCGCCGCATCATGACTGACCAGCACCAGCGCCGTACCCTGCTCCCGCACCATCTTCACCATGCAGGCGATCACCTCCTGCTGGACCAGCGGGTCGAGGCGTGAGGTTGGCTCATCGGCGAACACGAAGCGCGGCTTGATCAGCATCAGACGCAACAGCGCGAAACGCTGCAGCTCGCCACCCGAGACCTGTCCCGGCAGACGCGAGAGCAATTCCGGCGCCAGGCTCAGTTGCGCCATCAGCTGCGCAAGCTGGCTGTCATCGAGACGATGGCGTGCGCTGAGATCCTTCAGCAGACGGCCCAGTGTCCGGCGTGGCGGGAAGGTCGCCACGGGGTCCTGATAGAGCTTCTGATACTCAAGCATCTCGGCGCTGCGCACCACTTTCCCTGAATACGGAGCCAGCAGGCCGAGCAGCGCATCCCCCAGCGATGACTTGCCACAACCTGACGCGCCCTGGACACCGATGATCTCACCGCCCTTCACGCTGAGCTCCACGTCATGCAGCAGCGCGGTGCCCCCGCGCGCGATGGTCAGAGTCTCGGCGTGAATGATGGTCTCGCCTGCCGCCTTGCCATCACGGCTTGCACTGTCCGCTGCCGGCTTGAAGGCGGCCTCCGGCCAGGCCTGCGGCGCGGCATTCACCAGGCGCTGGGTATAGGCATGTGTCGGCGCGGCCAGCACGTCACGGGTCGCGCCCTGCTCGATCACTTCGCCCTTGCGTACTACCATCAGGCGGCCGCCGATCTGGTGCGCCAGCGCCATGTCATGGGTGATGACCATCAAGCCGGCACGCGGTGTCTCGGCCAGTGACTTGAGCAGCAGCTCGCCGATCTCGCTGACGCGGGCGGCGTCCAGCCCCTTGGTCGGCTCGTCGGCGATCAACAGCGGCGCGCCGCCGGCGCGGGCGGCCGCGAAGGCCACACGTTGCGCCATGCCACCGGACAGCTTGCCCGGCAGCTGCTCGCCGGCGGCAGCGACGCCAAGCTGCTCCAGATCACTGCGCGCGGCCGCATGAGAGGCCTGCGCCGAACGCCTCGCGACCAGACGATATGCCTCACTGACCTGACGAATCACCTTCATCAGCGGGTCCAGCGCCAGCCAGGGCTCCTGGGGCAATACCGCCATACGGCGACCCCAGAGCGGGCGACGATTCTCTGGCGTGTGCAGAGGATATGACTCGCCGTCGAGCCACAGGCTGCCGGAGGCCACAAGCTCCCGGGGCAGCGTGCCCAGCAGAGCCTGAGCCAGCAGGCTCTTGCCGGAGCCTGTCTCGCCGATCACCACCAGCGGCTCTCCCGGCTTGAGCGCAAGCGAGACAGGCGCCAGCAGCGCCGCCTGCACGCCGCGGACCCGCACGCTAACATCCTCGGCACTCAGCACCACATCATCCGCCGTTGCCCCATGCCGCGTGTGAGAGGCAGGCATGGTCATCGTCGCGACATTCATGGGCGCGCTCCTTCGAGGGTCTCAGCGGCGGTTGACGTTCTGGCCTTGCTGCCGGACATCAGCAACAGCCCCAGCAACAGCAGGAAGGTGACCAGCACCGGCGTCAGCAGCGCGAACGGCGCTTCACGCCAATACGGCAACAGCTCGACCATCATGGTGCCCAGCTCCGGCGTGGGCTCCGGAATGCCGACGTGCACGAAGCCCAGCGCGGCAATCGCCATCAGGGCGTTGGCCATGCCGAAGGCCATCGCCGTCATCATCACGGGGGCCATTTCCGGCCACAGGTGATGACGAAAACGGTACCAGGCCCCGAAGCCCAGCAGACGGCTGGCCTCGACGCCGGGACTCGCCAGCACGCTGCGACCGGTGGCACGTGCCAGGCGGAAGAATTCCACCCACAACACCAGCGACAGGCCCAGCCACAATGCCAGCGGCGTCGACGGCAGGATGACGCTGACCATCAGCACCAGCAGCAGCCCCGGCAATGCCAGCAGGCTATCTGCCACCAGGCTCAACAGGCGCTCGGCCCAGCCACCGCGTCCCGCGGCCAGCAGGCCCAGCGAGATGCCTGAAAACGCCGCCAGAATCACCGCCCCCGCAGCGATGGACAGCGACAGCCCGAGCGCCGCCACCAGGCGGTGATACAGGGAGCGCCCCAGATGGTCATAGCCCAGCGGGGCGCTGGTGATCACCTCACCGGCATCAGAGACACCGACGGCGTCCGCGCCCTGCAGCGCACGATAGAGATGCTGTTCCAGCGGGTCCCCCGGTATCACCAGATTGCCCAGCAGAGCCAGCAGCACGAGACTCGCGACAATTGCGGCCCCGATCACCCGACGCAATGGCCAGTCAAGACGTGGACGACGCACGGCGTCCACGCGCTGCGGCGCAAGCCCTTCCACCACCTGATTCATTTCACACCCCGTGGGTCCAGTTGGCGACCCAGCAGATCGACCAGCAGATTGATCAAGACAAAGCCGACGCCCAGCACCAGGGCGGTGCCCTGCACCATCGGCACATCGCGCGAGAAGATGGCGTGCACCAGCGCATGGCCGATGCCCGGCCAGCCGAAGATGCTCTCGATCACCACCACCCCTTCCACCAGGGTCACGAACTGCAGCCCCAGGTAGGTCACCAGCGGCAAGGCCACATGGCGCAGGCCGTGACGCCAGAAGGTCTGGGCGTTGCTGAGGCCCTTCCAGCGCGCGAAATCATGGAAGGCTGTCTGGGTGACGGCGGCCATGGCATCGCGTGCCAGGCGTGCCGATACGGCTGCCAGCCCGAGCGCCAGCGTCATCGCCGGCAGGATGAAGTGCTGCGGCTCACCGTGACCGGCGGCCGGCAGCAGGCCCATCTCCACGGAGATCAGCAGGATCAGCACCAGTGCCAGCAAGAATTGCGGCGTGGCGCGCAGCAGACTGCAGACGGCCAGCAGGCTTCGGTCCAGCCAGCCACCGGCACGCAGACCGGCCAGCAGCCCCAGCGGCGGGCCGATCAACAGCGAGATGCCCAATGCCGCGCCGGCGAGCGACAGGGAGTTGCCCAGCTGATGACGAATCTCCACCCACACCGATTCCCCGGAAATCAGCGAGGTGCCCAGCTCCAGGCGCAGGATATCGCCCAGCCAGTAAAGGAAGTGCAAGCCGCCCTGTGCCTCGAGACCCAGTTCGGCGCGTACCGAGGCCGCAGCGGCCGCATCCAGCGCGTCATAACCATAGCGACCGGCCGCGATGCGCCAGGCGGCATCGCCGGGCAAACTCTGCATCATCAGATAGCTGGCGCCGCCGACCATCAGCACCACCATCAATAGCTGCAACAGACGTGAAGGGAGATTCATTGTGCCCACCGCAATGCTGAAAGGCCGAAACTACGCTCCCAGGGGTCAACCTGAGCGCGTTGCAGTCGATTGGAGATCGCCAGGTTCTGGTAGTACCAGGCGATGGGGATCACGGGTAATGCCTGCTGGATCACGCCACTGGCTTGGGCGCGCGGGTTCTCCCCTGCGGGCGTAGGCCCGTAGCCCTCGCGTGCCATGCGCTCAAGCTCTGCGGTGAAGTCCGCATCGAACCAGCCCATCGCGCCCCAGTCGCCACCGGGGGCTTCAGGCGTTCCCGCGTAATCGCTCAGCACGTTGCCGATGGGGTCCGGCACCATGGCCAGATTGCGCGCGAACAGCGCCATGTCGAGGCTGCCGTCATGATGACCGGCCGGAATTGCCGAGAAGTTGGTGATATCCAGACGTGTCTGGATGCCGATGGCGTGGAACTGACGCTCCAGCACCGTGGCCACCAATGGCAGCTCCGGACGATCCGAAAAGGTGATCAAGCTGATCGCGAGGCGCTGACCATCCTTTTGACGAACGCCATCCTCCGCGACCTTCCAGCCAGCGGCGTCCAGCAATGCACGCGCCTCAGAGACATCCTGATGGAGTTCGGGCAGCGCGGGGTCATGCCAGCCTTCCACCATCGGCGGAAACAGCTGGCTGGCCCCGCGCGGATAGCGCAGCACCACCTGCGCGATGGCGGTACGATCGATCGCCAGGCTCAAGGCACGCCGCACATCAGGGTCCTGGAAGGCCGGATGATTGGCGTTGACCTTCAACAGCATCGTGCGCGGCGTCGCGGCCGCCGCCAGGGTCACGCGCGGTGACTTAGAGAGACGCTGACGACTGGCGGGGTCCAGCCCGTAGGTGAAGTCGGCATCTCCGCTCTCGGCGATCAATGCCCTGCCCTCCGCGCGACTGACCGCCTGATAGCGCGCCTGACGCACCTCGGGCTGCGGGCCCCAGTAATCCTCGAAGGCGACGACTTCCAGGCTCAGCGGCGGCGTCATGCGCAGCATGCGATAGGGGCCGGTGCCGATGACCTGCTGGGCAGTGCCTGACTCATCGAAGGACGCCGGTGCCAGAATCTGCTGGCGATAATCGGCCAGATAGGCGGGCAACGCGGCGAAGGGCTCGCTGAGGGCAATCACCAGCGTATGGTCATCTGCGGCGACGATCCGCTCGATTGGCACTGACTTCAAGATGCCCGGCTTGGCACGGGCGATCTCGAGTACCTGACGCGCGACTTCGGCATCCAGACGGCTGCCATCATGGAACTGCACGCCGGAGCGCAGCGTGAAGCGCCACTCCAGGCCGTCATCCGAGACCTTCCAATCGATCGCCAACCCCGGCTGAAGCTCTCCCGTGGCATCCACCTCGACCAATGTCTCGACGACCTGCATGCGCTGGAAAAGGATACCGCTGAGCAGCGGGTCCGCCCCCTTGATGTCAAAGGGCGCGACGATCTCCAGACGACGCGACGTCGCCTGCTCATCGCCCGAAGACTGAGCGGATGCCTTGACGGCCTGAGGCATGCCAAGACCGAGCATCATGAGCGTCATTCCCAGCCAGCACGTGATCTGCTCACCCACGGGCCGGGAATGCCTTGCAGATCGGGAAAGATCAGCCGACACGGGAGCTGTCAGAGAGCGGAAAAGCGACTTGTACCATCGCCGTTCAGCGTCAGGAGGCCTGAGCCTGCTCAGAGGGTGGACCATCGTCATTGCGCATCCTGTCAAAAAGACATGTTCGCTGCCGTCAGACAGCGTGAGAAAGGCGCAATGTTATAGTATAACGGACCAGCGTTGGCAATCCCGAGCGGCATCTGGTACTGGACAGGCATTCACTTGTCAGGCTGTCCTGAAAACCTGAAGATAGTGCGCTTGAATTAGCACTCACTAACTGACTGGATGGTCGGCCTGCAGAAATTGCAACGTGACGGATGCTACTCCCTGACATAACTCTCAAAAGAATCGGAAGGATCATGGATGATCTCAGCATTTCCCCCATCTACGACACACCTGCCAACCGCTACCTGAATGCAGCGGCGCAACGGCTGAGTTGTGGCAACATGCTCGCGACCTACAAGCGTCATGGTTTCCATTGGGATGCAGAGCAATTCGAGGAAAAATGGCAGGACAACAAGAACTTCGCCGTGCGCCTCAATGGCGAATGGATCGGCTTCATCAGCCTCAAGTCGCTGAACGACATGGTGTATCTGCGTGACCTGCAGCTGGTGGCCCAGTGGCAGGGACGCGGTATCGGCTCCACCTGTCTGAGCTGGTTGATCGATTGCCTCAGCAAGCGTCAGCCCCACGACACCCTCCTGCGGCTTCGGGCCTTCTCCGACAGCCCGGCCATCGCCCTGTATGAACGTCATGGATTCGTGAGACTCGAGGAGCCCTTCACCCCGACGCGCGCGGGAGGCATCATCGCCATGCAGCGCAAGGTCATGACGGGGGCCAGGGCCATGACATCCAGTGAGATGTCTTCGCCCCCTCTTCGCCATGACGCCATGGCAGAAAGCTCGGCAGCGTCTCTGCAATGACAACAAAACCGCCCGGTCTCATGACCGGGCGGTTTTGTTTGCTCTCTGGCATGGCGCCCGACACCCCGCTTGGGCATCGGGGCTGGCCATCACTCAGCGCGCCAGGAAATCCAGGATATAGCGCACGGTTTCTTCGGGCTTCTCGTCAGTGACCCAGTGACCGGCATCCTTCACCCAGATCAGCTCGGCACCCGGGATGGCATCTGTGAGCATCGGGGCGTAATCCGGCTTCTGGAAGTTGTCCTTGTCGCCCCACAGTACCAAGGTGTCGATCTCGATATTCTTGAGTTCGCCCGCAATGGCCTGGGTGTATTCCTTGTTGAGACGACGCATGTTGCGGAAGAAGGCTGCCTTGCCTTGCTCGCTGTTCCACTGGGACACGTAGCGCTCGACCATCTCTTCGGTCGCCACCGCCGGATCATGCACACCACTGGGCATGAAGCCGCGCATGGTGCTGATGAATTCCTCGACGCTGGTGGCTTCCTCAACGCCCGGCTCCAGCAGCTGCTTGAACTCCGGAATCGGCCAGGAATCGAAGCACACGCTGTCGATCAGCACTTGGCGACGAACGCGCTCGGGGTGGTTGACCGCCATCAGCTGACCGATGCCCCCGCCGATATCATGCGAGACGACATCCGCACTCGCCACACCCAGCGCATCCATCAGCTTGATGAAGATGCGTGTCTGGGCATTGATGGAAACATCAGCATCCACCGGCATGTCCGACTCGCCATAGTTGAGCATGTCCGGGGCGATGACACGGTAATGTCTGGCCAATTCCGGCATCACATCGCGCCACATCAGCTTGTTGGTCGGAATGCCGTGAATCAACAACAGCGGCTGACCTTCCCCCATTTCCTTGTAGGCAATGCGGTGACCTTCGATCATCGCATAACGGGTATCCAGGGCTTCCATTGTCACGTTGTCGTGGCTCATTGCTGACCTCCTTGCTTGCTCGATTCTCAATCACGGCCTCGGCGATCTCGATTGCCGAACCTTGTGCGCCGTGAACGTGGAGCCACCGTACGTATTTTTGAGCAATCACTCAACCTCTTTTTTGATCAATCACTCAAAATACGTTTCAATAGCCGCAATCTTCAAAGGGAAAGCCCAATGGCCCGTGTCATCAACCGTAGTCTGCTCGATCTTCGCCGCCTGACCATCAATCTGGTGACCTACCCCGAGGGCCACAGCGTGATGCGCCATAACGACCCGATGGGTAGCGGCAGCTACTACAAGCTCAATATCGTGCTCAAGAAGCCCCGCCAGGGCGGTGTCTTCGAGACCGATGGCAGCATTTTTTGCCTCACGGACCGCGTGGTGTTCTTCCGCCCCGACCTTCACGAACACAGCGTCAGCCGCATCGAGCGCGGCAAACGTGTGCTGTTGAGCATCGCCTTGCACGCGCCCTGGCGCTGATCCGCAGTGAGCCTGCGATCGAGAGTCGTGAAGTGAAAGCGGATAGTGAAACAGATAGCGGGTAACGACTGGCGACAGAAAAACGCCAGTCAGCAATCGCTGACTGGCGTTTTTTCCCACCTGAATCAAGGCCAATAACTACGTGCTCGACAATGTGCTGCCTTGGCTATTTCATCCGGTCCAGCCCGACGCGATAACGGGCAAAGCCCATCTCGTCCTGATCCACCAGTGTCATCGGGTAGACGGCCTGAGCATCGATGAACTGCTGCGCATCCTCACCGGGGGCGGTGGTGAAGCGAATGTCCAGCGGGGTATCGGTGTCGATCGCGGCCAGCCGCCAGTTGTGATCCGCCGCAGGGTCCACCGCGCCCTGCTGCTGCGTCTGGCGCGAGATGTACTGGGCCAGAATGCTGCGATTTTCATCCGGTGACGCGAAAGCGACATGCGACTCTCCGGTGCCGGGGAAGTCCTCGCCGTAGGCGCGATAGTTGTTGGTCGCGAGCAGGAAGACATCGTCGTCCTTGACCGGCTCGCCCTCGTAGGCAAGCCCCTGGATACGGTGGGCATCGGCGTCGATCAGCGCGCAATTGCCGTCATAACGCGCCGGCTGCGTGACATCCACCTGATACTCGACGCCGTCGATCACATCGAAGTTGTAGCTGCGGAAACCTTCCCAGTTGATCAGGGGCTGGGGCGTGGCGAGATTCGGGTCAATGCGATGGAACTGCCCGGCACTGCACTCGAGCCATTCCCGCACTTCCTTGCCGGTAACCTTGAGCGCCACCAGCGTATTCGGATAGAGATAGAGGTCGGCGGCATTGCGGAAGCTCAGCTCGCCGGCCTCCATCTCGGTGAATTGGGTCGGATCATTGTGACGGCCACCGACCTTGAACGGCGCGGCCGCCGAGAGAATCGGCAAGCCTTCCAGATCCGGGTCGCCTTCGACGAAGCGTTTGACGTAATCAGCCTGGGCACGATTGACGATCTGGATCGTCGGGTCGTCCTGCACCAGCGCCAGATAGCTCTTCATCGCCGCACTGGCGCGACCGATGCTGCGGTTGACGTACTCCCGCGTGGCGTCGTGCTCATGCTCGACCAACGCCGCCAGTTCGGCATCTTCCCCCACCTGCGCCTCGCCACCCACCTGAATCGGGCGTGCCTCTGTCTGGCCACTTACCACCCGCCACTGGCCCGAGTCATTGCTCAGTTCGAGATCCATCACGCCCACATGGCTGCCCCAATGCCCTGGCATCATCGCCGGCACCCCATTGAGGGTGCCCTTGGCGATGTCGGCCCCCGGCACCTCGGCAAATTCCTCGCTGGGGAAGACCGCATGGGCATGCCCGAAGGCGATGCCATCGATGCCCTCGACCTGCGAGAGGTAATATACCGAATTCTCGGCCATCACCCGGTAAGGGTCGGTCGAGATGCCGGAGTGCGGGATGGCGATCACCACATCCGCGCCCGCCCGGCGCATCTCGGGCACCCAGCGCCGGGCGCTCTCGGTGATGTCCTCGGCCGTCAGGCGGCCCTTGAGGTGCTTGCGATCCCAGGTCATCACCTGCGGCGGCGCAAAGCCGATATAGCCGATCTTCAACGTCTGAGCGTTGCCTTCACCGTCGGTGAAGGCATGGGGGGTGATCTGATAAGGCGTGAAGTACGGCTCGCCGGTCGTGGCATCCAGCAGGTTGGCGTTCACATAGGGGAACTGCGCGCCGGAAAGCGCCCGTTCGAGATACTCGAGCCCGTAATTGAACTCATGATTGCCGATGTTGCCGACATCGTAATCCAGCTGATTCATGACCTTGTAGGCCGGGAAGACATCACCCTCCTCGAGACCTTCCGCCGCCATGTAATCGCCCATTGGGCTGCCCTGAATGAGGTCCCCGTTGTCCAGCAACACGCTGTTGGCCACCTCGGAACGCGCCTGCTGGATCAGGCTCGCCGCCCTCACCAGGCCGATGCGCACGCTGGGACGATCCTTGTAATAGTCGTAATCCATCACGTTGGCGTGGATGTCGGTGGTCTCGATCACGCGCAGTGACAGCGTCGCGGCATTGGCTGGCTGAGCGATCATGAAGATACCTCCGAGGCTGGCCAGGCCAAGGATGGCTGCCCGCAAATGGGGCTTGCGCCGACGTCCGGGGTGCTGCGCAACACCTGGCGCGTCAGACGCCCGTTGATCTTCGCTAGCCGATGAAGCATTCGCCATCTCTCACTTCCTTGTCATGGGGGGATATGCCAGTGCCCCTTGGGGGCAGCGCTCCATTATTCAGATGCCGACGCCTCAGGCAACTGGCGGTCCCTGCCCGCCAACCAGCCGATTCCCGCCATCAGCACACTGAGGGAGGCACACACCATCAATGCCAGCTGCCAGTCACCCTGCCGATCGTAGAGCGCCCCGATCAACGGCGGCCCCATGGCCGCGAGCAGGTAGCCCAGGGTCTGCGCCATGCTCGACAGCGACGCCGATTGCATGGCATCGCGCGCCCTGAGCCCCATGAACGACAGGGCGAGAATGAAGCTGGCCCCGGACCCCGCACCGAGCAGCAAGACCCACACCAGCGCCCACCCCGGCATCAGCCACAGCCCGATGAACCCTGCCAGCGACATGCAAGGCGTCGCGAAGGCGATCAGGCGTTGATCCTTCAGGCGCGGCATCAGGGGCACCAGAATCAGCCCCGGCAAGGCCGAGGCCAGCTGCAGCAGGCCGTGCAACGATCCCGCCTTTTCGGGGGAAAAGCCGTTGTCCGCCAGCATGCTCGGCAGCCAGCTGTTGACGGTATAGAACAGCAGCGAATTGATCCCCATGAACAGCGTCACCTGCCAGGCCAGTGGCGAGCGCCACACGGCTGCCTGACGCACCGGCCGCGCGGCACCCTTCTCGGCTACCTTCTCGGCTTCCTTCGCCGCCGTCGGTAGGGAGCGATGCGACAACTGTGGCCACCACACCACCATCGTCACCACTGGCAGGATGACCACGATGAGCATCGCGAACTGCCAGCCATCCGCACTATCCTGCGCCAGCGGCACCATCACCGCCGAGGCGATGGCGGCCATGATGCCCATGGTCAGCACATAGCAGGAGGTCAGCAGCGCGATGTGTCGGGGAAAGCTGCGTTTGACCAGACTGGGCAACAGCACATTGCCCACCGCGATGCCCGCCCCGATCAAGGCGATCCCCACATAGAGCGCCAGCGTGTTGCCCTGCACCCGCAGCACGATGCCGGCGGCGATCGCCAGCAAGGCAAGGAAGACACTGCGCTCAAGCCCCACATGCCGTGCAAGACGGGGTACCCAGGGGGACACCACGACGAACGCCAACAGCGGCAGAATCATCAGCAACCCTGCCGCCGTGGCATTGAAGCCCAGCGCCGCCTGCAGACGCTCAAGCAACGGCGCGATACTGGTAAAGGGCGCACGCAGATTCATGGCAATCATCAGGATGCCGGCGATCAACACGGCAGGATGGCTCAATCGCCGAACAGGAGAAGAGTGGCAGAGTTCAGTCATGAGACGCTCGCAGCGAACTTGGAACGGACAGATAGCGGGACGACACATCAAAGGTGAATTCCCGCGCAGATTAACGATAGCGTAATCGCCAATATCGCTGCAGAATTGAGCCATCATGACATCAGATACCTGAAATCAGACAATCTGCGAGCCGACATGTCAGCCACCTCCTCTAGGACCTCCGCGACGCCGATTTCCCTTGCCACGCGAGACGCAACCTCATCGTCAGGAGTCGCCAGCGGTCACTCCTCCGTGCCCTTCTCCAGCAGCGTCTGCGAACATGACCCGGACATCTACGAGATTCCGGCCAGTGCCCTGCATGTGGATACCGGACAACAGGTGATGGAAGTCCCGATCCACCAGCATCGCAAGGGACAGCTGGTCATCGCCCTGCATGGCGTCGTGACCAGCCGCGTGCCGGAAGGGCTGTGGATGGTGCCGCCGCACAGCGGCGTCTGGATTCCCGGCAACCTGCCCCACAGCAACCACCTGACCCGTGGCGGCCGCGTGTGCCACCTGTTCATCGAGCCAGGAGCGCTCGAGATGCCGAGCCACAGCTGTACGCTGTCGATCTCGCCCCTGCTGCGCGAGCTGGTGCTGCGTCTGGCGGAGCTGCCCCAGCCATATCCTGAACAGGGGCCGACAGCGCGGCTGGTCGATGTCCTGCTGGAAGAACTGGCCTGCATGCCCAGCGAACGTCTGCATCTGCCCTTGCCCGAAGACCCGCGGCTGACCCGCATCAGCGATGCCTTGATCAAGACACCGGATGATCGGCGCACCCTGGCCGAGTGGGCGAGCGAACTGGCGATGAGCGAACGCACCCTCGCCCGCCTGATCCAGCGCGACACCGGCCTGAGCTTCAGCCGCTGGCGCCAGCAACTCCACCTGGTGGTGGCGATCCGCCTGCTGGCCGAGGGCATGAGCGTGCAGCGCGTCTCGGAAGACGTCGGTTATCAATCCGTCAACGCCTTCATCAGCATGTTCAAGAAGCTGCTCGGCACCACGCCTGCCCGCTACCTGCAGGAGCGCGAGCAACGCCGCTCGGGCAGTGAGCGGCCTCAAGAAGTGACTTGAGGGTCAGATTCATCCTCACGTTACCCCAGTTCAGATACCCTCCCCTGTTCCTCATTTTCCCTTTTCCTTTTTACCGACGAGACATTGCATGAACCGCATCAACCCCGAAAAGCTGTTGCAGAGCAAATGGACCGCCGTGACACCCAGGAATCGTGAGCGACATTTCATCGTCACGCGCGTGATTCGTGATGATCAGGATGAGCATGTGGTCGAGGTCGTGTTGCAGGCGGTGCTGACACATCGCGATCACGTGCTGGGCTGGCGTGAGCTGAAGCAGGACGATGTCTGGCAGATGGGCTGGAAATGATTTCCTGAAATGAGCATCGCTGAACGCACAAACGCCGCTCATGAGCGGCGTTTGTGCGTGAACCTGCACGAAATTGAGCGAAAGACTGTGCATGGCCGAAGTCGCGCCTCAGACGATGACTTCCCCTTCCAGCTGATCACACAGTGTCGCCATGCGCTGCACGGCTTCCAGCAGGGTGTCATCCGGCACGGTGAGGGCAACACGTACCAGTGGCCTTCCGCAGTCGCCGAAGACACTGCCGGGCATTACCGCGACCTGCTGCCGTTCCAGCAGCCGCCAGGCGAACTGCTCACCGTCCAGGCCGGTGCTTGAGACATCGACCATCAGGAACATGCCGCCCTGGGGCAGGCTGGAGGACAGCTGCGGGATGGCCGCCAGCGCCTCATGGACCAGACGCGCGCGGCGCCCGAGTGATTCGCGAAGACGCTCGGTGGTATCGAAATCCCCGCGCAGCGCGGCCTCGGTCATGTCGGCGATGAAGGGCTGGTTGCCGAACAGCATGGTCTCCGAGACAGGCAACAGCCGGCGGCAGAATTCCGCTGAGCCGATGGCCCAGCCACTGCGAAAGCCGGTGGCAGCATGGCTCTTGGAGATGGAGGACACCACCACGGTGCGCTCACGCAGTGCCTCGATCTCCAGCGGCGAGACGAATTCGCCCGCGAAGATCAGCGCTTCATAGACCTCATCACAGACGATCCACAGGTCATGCTCGCGACACAGCTCACCGATGCGCTCGAGCGTCGTACGGTCCATCACCGCGCCCGTCGGATTGTGCGGCGTATTGAGCAGCAATACGCGACTCTGCGGCGTGATGGCCGCGGCCAGATCTTCCGGCTGCAACACGAAGCCATGCTCCATGCGCAGCGGTACCGGCTGCAGGTCACCGCCGGCACCCCGGATCACGCCTTCATAGGTGGCGTAATAGGGGTCGCCGGTCAGTACGCCGCATCCTTCTTCCACCAGCGCCAGCATCACCGCGAACAGCGCCGTCTGAGTGCCGGGGAAACACAGCACGTTGTCTGCGCTGATCTCGGGCATGCGCGCTGAGTAGCGCTCGGCCAATGCCGCGACCAGCCCCGGTTCACCACGGCCATCGGAGTAGCGGGTACGCCCGGCGCGCAGCGCCTCGACACAGCGCTCGACCAGAGCCGGATGCGTGGCGATGTCGGGTTCCCCGATGGTCAGCTCGATGATCGGTTCTCCCGCCAGAATTCGCTGACGAGCGGCACTGTGGACGGCCCATTTGTCACCGCCCAGATCGCTCAATCGTTCGGTGATGGTGGCGTAGCGCATGCTCAACTCCTGTGAGGTGGGGGTGTTGTTGTCATCTCGACATGCTCAAGCAAGGTGCCGTGGGGCAGGCGCAGGATGCCCTCTGCCGCCCGTATCGCGATCGCGGGCAGGCGCTCGACGGCATAGAGGCCATGTTCCAGCCCGCCTTCCAGCCACAGACCATCGATCAAGCCATTGAGGGCGATCGCCTGCTCCTCACAGATGGCGTCATCAGCGGGCAGATCATTGGCGCTCAGAACGGGTTGGATCAGTAACCGCAGCAGATCGAGAAACTCACGATAGGTTTCCTGATGGACCGCCGAGTAGGTGGCATCGTGACGTACCCGACCAATGAAGGTCGCCCACAGGGAGACCTTGTGGGCGGCCAGATTGGGCTGCGTGAGACTCGCCGCGATGAAGCGTGCCAGACGACACGCCGAGGATTCATCACTGGCTGGGCTGGCATCGGCGATATCGGAGGTCAGCTGGCCCATCATGTAGGCATAGGCGGCCCGCATCATGTCATCCTTGGTGCCGAAGTGGTGGCGAATCAGCCCGGGTGAGACACCGGCCGCCTCCGCCACGCGGCGCACGCTGGCGCCGGCCAGACCATGCTGCGCGACACAGCTCAGCGTGGCTTCCAGCAGGTCGCGACGACGCTGATCCTGGGAAAGGCGCTGGAACACCTTGCGACTCATCTGGGCCCCTCTCCTTCACTCAACGCCGGGATTGCCGCACTTGCCTCACTCTCACGTGACAGCGGCCACGCATCGAGGGAAGGCTTATCGTCGATAGTCACTGCCAAGGCTCTCCAGCAGACGCAGGTGGGAATCCCATTCCAGTGCCAGATCGCCATCCTCATGGATGGCCATGTCGTACTGGCCGACCACATGCGCACAGATCTCGGGCGAGAGACGGCGCACCGGCTGGCCCATGGACAGGGTCGCGACCTGAATCTCGCAGCTGCGCTCGAGGTAGAACATGTTGTTGAACATCTCGGCAGCAGAGGCACCCGTGGTCAGCAGGCCATGATTGCGCAGGATCAGCGCCGGATTGTCGCCAAGGCTTGCCACGATGCGTTCGCGCTCATCCAGATCCAGCGCGATGCCTTCGTAGTCGTGGTAGGAGACGCGACCATGGAACTGCAGGGCGATCTGATTCAGCGGCAGCAGTCCTTCTTCCAGGCTCGATACCGCCACGCCGGCGCGCGTATGGGTATGCATGATCCAGCTGGCAGAGTGGCTTGCCGCATGAATCGCTGAGTGAATGGTGAAGCCGGCTGGATTGACCCGCGCGGCGCTGTCATCGACCTTCTCGCCGTTGACGTCGATCTTGACCAGCGAGGATGCGGTGATCTCCTCCCAGCGCCAACCATAGGGATTGATCAGGAAGTGCCCTTCCTCACCCGGCACTCGCGCCGTGATGTGGGTATAGATCAGGTCGGTCATGCGATAGTGCGCCGCCAACCGATAGCAGGCTGCCAGATCAAGGCGTGCCTGCCATTCCGCGTCACTCATGGTTGATGTCTGCATGTCGCTGTCTCCTGTGATCAAGATGTCGCTGTCTGGGGTCGAGAAAGGCTCCGCTGAGCCCTGAAAAGCCTTGACGCCTCCACCTTCCGGTCCTCAATAGCCTAGGGCCTCAATAGCCGCGCTGGCGATCCACGCCCAACGTGAGCGGCAGGCCATCGCGCAACTCGCGCGCCGTGGCCACCACCTGCTCGGCGACCACCTCGGGGAGCGAGTCACTGGCGACATGCGGCGTGATGCGCAGGCGCGCGTCCTGCCACCAGCGATGATTGGGCGCCAATGGCTCCTCGCGGAAGACATCCAGCGTCGCGCCCGCCAGCTGACCGGACGCCAGTGCCGCATCGAGATCGGCTTCCACCAGGTGCTCGCCGCGGCCGATCTGCACAAGCCAGGCCCCCGGCCGCAGCTGGGCGAACAGGGTCGCATTCAGCACATTCTCGGTGACCGGAGTCAGCGGCAGGATGTTGATCAGGTAATCCGCCCCCTGAGCCGCGGCCATCACCGCATTGTCGCCCGTCAGATAGCACACGCCTTGCACTGGTGCGACAGGTTCACTGCGACAGGCGACCGTCACCGAGAATCCCAGTGCCGACAGCGAAGTGACCACCGCGCGCCCCATGCTGCCGTGGCCCAGCACCGCCACCTGCGCCTTCTCGGGCGCACGCATCGGCAAGGGCTGCCACTCACGGCGCGTGGCATTGTCTGCCATGACGGCAAACTCGCGCTCTTGATGCAGCACTTCATGCGCGGCAAACCCGGCCATCAGAAATGCCTGATGCGGATCTCGTACCCGTGCCACCTGAACCTCATCTGACAGCCCCGGATGACTGAGCAGAGCATCCACCCCCGCCGCGATCGACATGGCAAGCATGAGATTGGGGTACGGCGTGAAGGCGTCTTCTCCCGGCTGCCAGCAGATGGCGAACGCGACCTCCGTGGGGTCTTCGATCTCCTGCGGGTTCTGCAGCACGACATCCTCGCCCAGCTGGCGCAGCGCCTCACCGTAGAGGCTGTCCAGGTCCAGGGATTCACTCAGGTAGACACCCAGAATCGGGGCTTGGCTTGGCATTGGCTCTCCTTGTGTCACGACTGGCAGCGAGTGGATTGCGGTGGATCTTCCGCCACTATTGCACACTCGTATAATTACTGCCAGCCGTCCTGTGCTCCCCCGTGCCTTCATCGCCCTGCTGGCGCAGCGCCGCCTTGAGCCACAGGAGAGGCGCAAACGCCTCTCCACTCTCCACCCTCAGATCGAGGCTTCGCGCCGCCAGGGGGATTGAGCAAAGGGAATTGAGCAAAGGGGATTGAGCAAACAAGAACGCCCGCGATCATCGAGCAAGGGCTCATGAACGCGGGCGTCAGTCATCGATGTCCTTTCACGGACTTCAGTCCTGCTGATTCTCCAGCAATGACTTCAGCCCATGCGGCTGGCAACGCAGATACTGGGGCGAGACCTTGACGGTATCTCCCAGCGCGGCGGCCGCATGCCAGGGCCAGCGCGGGTCGTAGAGGATGCCACGCGCCAGGGCGATGGCATCGGCACGCTCTGTCACCAGCAGGTCTTCCGCCTGCTGTGGCTCGGTGATCAAGCCCACCGCGATGACGGGCATGACCACCTGAGCCTTCAAGGCCTCGGCGTGCGGCACCTGATAGTTGGGTTCCACCGGAATCTGCTGCTGCTCGCTGAGCCCGCCGCTTGAGACATGCAGATAGTGGCAGCCACGGCGGTCAAGCGCCTTGGCGAGTTCGATGCTCTGTGCGAGATCCCAGCCGCCCTCGACCCAGTCCGTCGCGCTGATCCGGATGCCCAGCATGACCTCGTCAGGAATCGCGGCGCGAACGGCGTCGAACACCTCAAGCGTCAGCCGCATGCGATTCTCCAGTGAACCGCCATAGTCGTCCTCGCGCTGATTGCTCAACGGTGACAGGAATTGATGCAGCAGATAACCATGGGCCGCATGCAGCTCGATCCCGTCGAGACCGATCTCGACGGCACGCCGGGCCGCTTCCACGAAGGCGTCGATGGTCTGGGCGATCTGCTCGGCGCTCATCGCCTCGGGAAGCGGCCCCCCTTCACTGAAGGGAATCGCGCTGGGTGCCAGTGTCTGCCAGCCGTTGGGTTGTCCCGGAGCAATGGCAGTTCCGCCCTCCCAGGGCTTCTCGCATGAGGCCTTGCGGCCCGCGTGACCGATCTGCACGGCCAACGGCATCGGCGAATAACGACGGATACGCTCGACGACACCTTGCATCGCGTCACGCGTTGCCTCGTCAAAGAGCCCCACATCGCCATGGGTGATACGCCCTTCGGGGGAGACGGCACTGGCCTCGAAGATCAGCAGGCCGGCACCTGACTGGGCCAGGTTGCCGAGATGCTGGTCATGCCAGGCTTGCATCCGGCCATCCTGGGCGGAGTACTGGCACATCGGTGCAATGATGATGCGATTGTCCAGCGTGAGCGGGCCGAGCTTCAGCGGGGAAAACAGTGTGGACATGGATATCCTCCAGACACGTGCAGGAACAGGTTGGGCAAGGCTCATGAGCGGACATGACAGGGGGAACGGGTTCCATCTCCCCCGGCAAACCATTGCGGACATAGTTCAGGCACAATGCGGGCGAGAGGCAGGAGTCACAAGCAAAGGATGGCATCAGGGCCGGCAACGCTGAGTTGCCCAGGCTTCACGCAGGCTTTCTCAGGCACGCTCCTTACGCACGTTCTCTCATCCATCACGCGATCAATTGTCAGCGTGCGTGTCCACCCCCTCGTTGGCCAGTACCTCAGACACCAGCAGACGCCCGACATCGGCAATCGCGGCGTCACGCACCGCACGCTCGGCCTCGCTCTCGGTCAGATAGACCGCCACGATCAACGGGGCGTGATTCGGCGGCCAGATGATGGCGATATCATTGTTGGTGCCATGCCCCCCGCCCCCGGTCTTGTCAGCGATCTGCCAGTCATCCGGCAAGGCGGCACGCAGCTTGTCACTTCCCGTGGTATTGGCCAGCATCCAGCCCTGCAACGTGAGACGCGACGCCTCGCTCAGCGCCTCCCCCAGCAGCAGCCGCTGAAGGGTGGACGCCATCGCGTCGGGAGTGGTGGTATCACGGGGATCTCCCGGAGTGGCCTCATTGAGCGCCGTTTCACGACGATCCAGACGTGTGATGTCATCCTTCAGAGTCCGCAGATAATTCGTCAGCCCGACAGGCCCACCGATGGCATCGAGAATCAGATTGCCGGCGGTATTGTCGCTGGTGGTGATGGTGGCGCGGCACAACGCCGCCAGTGTCATGCCATCGCCTTCCACCTGACGTTCGGTGACGGGGGAATAGGACACGAGATCCGCCGGGCGAATCTCCACCTTGCGTGACAGCGACTCCTGGCGGGCATCCACCCGCGAGAGCAGATTGCCGCATGCCAGCACCTTGAAGGTACTGCTCATGGGGAAACGCTCATCACCCCGCCAACTGACACGTCTGCCATTGGCAGTATCCAGTACCGTCACACCAAGGCGCGCGCCGACCCGCTGCTCTATTTCCTGCAGATTGGCGACCACAAGTCCCTCGCGCTCCGCCTCGGAAGCGATCACGGACGCTGCGTGAGCCGGACTGATCATCAGCCATGACAGCCAGCACGCCAGCATCGCGTCACGCCCACGACGCAGGACTCTTGCCCTTGCCGCGCCATGGGGCCTGGCCGGATCGCGCGGCGTTGTCGGGCGCCGACCATCGGCTGAGGCGCTACAGGCAAATCTCATGGGTCCATCACCTTTCATGGGGGCGCTACCTGACACCTCAGGTCGCGCAGTCAACGTGTCCGTCTGCAGACGTCGTGCAGCAGGTTGGTTGCATCATTGCCATGATGCTATGGCACAGGCGTCCTCGACAGATAGACGTATCGCCAATGGTGAACCCCCCATCCATCGGAGACAGTAAGCCCAGCATCCCCTTGGCGATGTCCCTGGACCTCGAACGATCCGCCTTCTCTCCTTGGATGGAGTTCTGCATGACCATCACCTGCATCAATGATCTGCAACGCCTGGCGAAACGCCGTGTGCCGAAGATGTTCTACGACTATGCCGACTCCGGCTCATGGACGGAAACCACCTATCGCGCCAACGAGGCTGATTTTTCCGCCATCGGACTGCGTCAACGGGTGATGGTCGACATGGACAATCGCACCCTGCGCACGCAGATGCTGGGAGAGGATGTGGCCATGCCGGTGGCGATCGCGCCCACAGGCCTCACCGGCATGCAGCATGCCGATGGCGAGATGCTGGCCGCGCGGGCGGCGAGTGACTTCGGCGTGCCCTTCACGCTCTCGACCATGAGCATCTGCTCCATCGAGGATGTCGCATCCGTCAGCACACGCCCCTTCTGGTTCCAGCTCTACGTGATGCGCGACAAGGATTACATCGGGCGGTTGATCGATCGCGCCAAGGCGGCGGAATGTTCCGCGCTGGTGCTCACCGCTGATCTGCAGATCATCGGCCAGCGCCACAAGGACCTGATCAATGGCCTGAGTGTCCCTCCTCGTCCCACCGTGGCCACCGCGCTAAACCTGGCGACCAAGTGGCGCTGGTGCGCCGGCATGCTGAAGACGAAGCGCCACAGCTTCGGCAACATCGCCGGTCACGTGAAGGACACCGACAACCTCAGCTCCCTGTCGAAATGGACCGCCAGTCAGTTCGACCCCAGCCTGAGCTGGGATGACATCAAATGGATCAAGGATCGCTGGGGCGGCAAGTTGATCATCAAGGGCATCATGGAGCCGCAGGATGCCGAGATGGCCGTTCAGGCAGGCGCCGATGCCGTGATCGTCTCCAACCACGGTGGACGTCAGCTCGATGGTGCGGCCTCCTCCATCTCCGCTCTGCCGGACATTCTCGCGGCGGTCGGCGACAGGACAGAGGTCCACATGGATGGCGGGATTCGCTCTGGCCAGGATGTGCTCAAGGCGGTGGCGATGGGCGCCAAGGGCGTCTATCTGGGACGCGCCTTCCTGTATGGACTCGGCGCCATGGGCGAGCAAGGCGTGACGAAGACCCTGGAGATCATCCACAAGGAGCTCGACACGACGCTGGCCCTGTGCGGACTGCGGGATATCCATGACGTGGACACGCGAATTCTCAGGCCCGGCACCTATCCGGTGGCCAGTTCACAGACCAGAAGCTCGTGAGAAACACAAGCCTTTGATGACGACGGCCGACATGCGCCGATGGAATCCACCACGGCACATGTCGGCCTGTCCTCCTTTGCACGCTGCCCTCTCGGGCCAGCGCACCGGCTTGCATGGGCTTGCCTCAATGCACCTTGAGTCGCGGCCCCATGGCATGGCGCAGAACG
Organism: Cobetia sp. 5-11-6-3; assembly: GCF_013374055.1. Classification (NCBI taxonomy): domain Bacteria; kingdom Pseudomonadati; phylum Pseudomonadota; class Gammaproteobacteria; order Oceanospirillales; family Halomonadaceae; genus Cobetia; species Cobetia sp. 5-11-6-3. The sequence continues at coordinate 164,984 of NZ_BLWJ01000007.1, forward strand.
TCACTGACCACCTCGGCTGAGCCCTTGAGCGGCCCCAGCAGCAAAAACTGATGCTGACGCTGCAGTCCTTGATAGGCCGCGCGTGCAAAGCGCCCTCTCACCTGCAGATCCTCATGCCCATCGTTGCCTTGTGCGTTACTCAGCTTGGCGCTGAGCTTGCCACCGAGCTCGCCGACGCTGCCCGCCCTGGCCAGCGACAACAGCGTGCCGCGATCCTTGAACTCGAAGGCCTGAGCCGCCTCGCCCTGCTGGCGACGCGGCAGTTCTTCCGCCAGGAACTCGGCCTGTTCGCTGGCCACCTGTGCCGTGGGTGGCAGGGGTGCCTCATCGATGCAGGCACAGTCGCCCAGCGCGAAGATGGCTTCCTGCTCAAGGCATTGCAGTCCGGGCGTCACCTTCCATTGACGCTTCTTGTTGCTGGCCAGACCTTCGATCTCCTCGACGATGGCAGGCCCCACACGCCCCGCCGCCCAGACCACCAGGTCTGCCTCGCGAGTCACGGACTCGTCACCTTCGCTGATCTCGACGCTGCCGGGTGACACCTTGGCGACCTGACGAGACAGCTCGATATTGATGCCCTGTGCCTCGAGTCGCTGATGGATCGCCTCGCGCAGTTCCTGTGAGACACCGGGCATGAAGGTCTCGGTGGCCTCGAGGATCGTGATCTCGACCCGCGAGTCCTTCGGCGCAGGCGCATCATGTCTGCCACGTGCCTCATGCAGATACGCCGCGAGCTCGACACCGGTGGCACCGGAGCCGACGATCACCACCTGATACGGCCGCCCCGGAGACTCTTGAGCGCCACCCTTGGCGCCATCCTGAGCGCCGTCCTGGGTGGCTGACACGTCAGCATCGCCTGTCGGTGCTGTTTCCATCGCCACATGATTGGCCAGCAAGCCACGCGAGAAGCGCTCGGCAATACGTTCGGCGTCTTCCGGCGAGTCAAGCAGACAGGCATGCTCCAGCACGCCCTCGACGCCCATGTCAGGCGTCACCCCTCCCAGGGCCAGTACCAGCTGGCGATAACCTCTGACGCGGACCGGCACCTCGGCGGTCGCGTCATCTTCCCTCCCCGGTATCGCCGCAAGGGTGATCTGGCGTTGTTCAGGGTCCACGCCTTCGAGGGTGCCGCACTCGAAGCGAAATCCCCACTGCTCCGCCAGACCGGCATACCCCAACTCATCGACCTGACGCCGTCCGAGGCCCGCCGCGATCTCATGCAGGCGCGGCTTCCACACGTGACTGGTGTCGCGATCAATCAGCAACACGTCCTTGTGGCCTGCCTTGGCCAGGCGGACCGCCAGCTCCAGTCCGCCGGCACCGCCACCGACGATGACGATATCGGCGTTACGCGTTCGCTGAGAGTCATGCGTTTCCATAGGGCCTCCTTTAGCGGGGTCGAAGAGAGAAACCTTATGTCAGACCAGGCGCTTTTCAAGACTGCCACCCGGAACTTCGCCAATGCGCAGCCTTTGATGCGACGCGTCATGTCCTTGATCGAATTCGCGACGCTCACGTTCGCATTGCGGGTTTGACAGCGCTCGAGTCCGCGACTAAAGCTTATTTATACGAATAAATATGAATGACTCGCCTCCGCTCAGGACATCGCATGCCGACATCGCCTCCACCACTGATCACGTCACGCACCAGCAATGGCTCTGGCGCTCCCAAACGCCAGAAACTGGCCGAGCTGATCAGCGATGATCTGAGGCGCAGCATCGTGCGTGACGGGTTGAGCGAAGGTGACCGGCTACCCAACGAGAAGGCGCTGATGGCGCAATACGGCTGCGCCAAGGGCACGCTGCGTGAAGCCCTCAAGATTCTGGAAGTCGAAGGCTTGATCACGCTGAAGACGGGCCCCAATGGCGGCGCCGTGCTGAATGCGCCGAGCATGGAGCCCGCCAGTCGCATGCTGAGAAGCTTCCTGCACTTCAAGACGCTCAATGGCGCCCAGGTCTATCAGCTGCGCCGGCTGCTGGAAGTCGAGATGGCGGTATCGGTGGTGGGCCTGCTCAGCGAAGAAGACCTGGTGGCGCTCGAGCACAATGTCAGTGACTGCAGTTGCCATCAGCCACAGGACGAGGACCAGCGTCGCCAGCGTTTTCTGGAAATCGAGTTCCATCAGGTACTGGCGCGCGCCTGCCCCAACCCGCTGCTCAGTTTCATGTGCCAGTTCCTCAACGACATGCTGCACGAGCTTGTCGTCATCAAGAAGGCCTATCTCCCGGAGCGCAAGCAGTTCGATGCCGCCAATCAGCATTACCACAGTGGGCTGATCACGGCGTTCCGCCAGCAGGATCACGAACAGGTCCGTCAGCTCATGACGGAGCACATGCAGGATGCCGAGCACCATATGACGGCCCTCGAGGTGGAAATGGCCGACCAGCTGCTCGTCACTCCGGCGCAGCTGATGGCCGACAGCAGAGCCTGAAACCGCACGACACATCACAAGAACAATATTCACGAGAGGAAGGAAATCGATGACCACTGCCCAGATGGATACCTCCCCCGTCAGCACCCTGAGCGAGCTGCGCACCGACAGTGATCGCCTGTGGCAAGCCCTGATGACCCTGGCCGAGCTGGGCGCCACGCCCAAGGGCGGCGTCAACCGTCAGGCGTTGACCGAACTGGACCGCCAGGCGCGCGATCTCTTCATCGAGTGGTGCAAGGCCGAAGGCTGCACGATCCGTATCGATGCCATCGGCAACATCTTCGCGCGCCGCGCCGGCACCGATCCGGACGCCCCGGCGGTAATGACCGGCAGCCACATCGATACCCAGCCCACGGGCGGCAAGTTCGATGGCTGCTTCGGGGTGATGGCGGGACTGGAAGTGCTGCGCAGCCTCAATCAGCACGACATCAAGACCCGCTGCCCGGTGGAGGTGGTGGTCTGGACCAACGAGGAAGGCTGTCGCTTTGCGCCCTGCATGATGGGGTCCGGCGTGCATACCGGCCAGTTGTCATTGCACGAGATGCTGGCTCAGAAGGACACGGATGGCGTGACCGCCGGCGAAGCGCTGGATGCCATCGGCTATCGGGGCAGCGATGAGATCCCCCGCGAGAACGTGCGCGCCTTCTTCGAGAGCCATATCGAGCAGGGCCCGATCCTGGAAGATGAAGAGACCACCATCGGCGTTGTGATGGGCGCACTGGGCCAGCGCTGGTTCGATCTGTCGCTGACCGGCCAGGAAGCCCATGCGGGCCCCACGCCCATGTCGCTGCGCCAGGACGCCATGCTCGGCGCGGCCGAGATCACCGTCGCCGTCAACCGCATCGCCATAGAGCATGCACCGCACGGTCGCGGCACCGTGGGCGTGATGCAGGTCCATCCGGGCTCTCGCAACGTCATCCCGGGTCAGGTCAACATGACCATCGACCTGCGTTCGCTGGAGCCCGACTCCCTCACCGCGATGGTCGCCGAGCTGAAAGAAGTCGTCGAAGCCGTCGGTCAGCGACATCGTCTGACCTATGAGCTCACCCCTACCGCCGACTTCGTCCCCGAGCACTTCGCCGACAACTGCGTGAACGCGGTGCGCAATGCCGCCAGCCAGCTCGGCTACTCGCATCTCGACATCGTCAGCGGCGCCGGTCACGACGCCATCTTCATGGGCCGTATCGCCCCCGCCGGCATGATCTTCGTGCCCTGCGAAGGCGGTATCAGCCACAACGAGATCGAGAACGCCGCCCCCAAGGACCTGCACGCCGGCTGCAACGTGCTCTTCCACGCCATGCTGGATCAGGCCGAGATCGTCAGCTGAGGCGTGATTCCCCTCCCACAGGATGACAAGACGCCCCGCTCGAGAGGTCATCGAGCGGGGCGTCTTGTGTCTGGCGCTGAGCATGGCCTATCCGTGCGACCCGCCATGAGTCGCTATTGCAGAGACCGCTTCCAGAGACTCTCGATACTGTCCATCTCCGCCGGACCGAAGAGTGCCTCGGGCTCGCCCCGGTACCAGGCCCAGAGCTGATCCCCGAAGTCGAAGTGCCACCATTCGCTGGGCAGGTTGGTGAAACCGGCCTGGGTCATGACGTGATAGAGCAGCCGCCGGTTGTCGCGTGCCTCAGCCTGGGGCGTGTCTGCGCCAGGCGGATGACGTTCGAAATAATCGGCGTGGGATTCAGGTGTCGCCTCATCGAACAGCGTCCCCATCTCGAGCAGCAAGCCATCGGCATCGCAGATCGTGACATCCACGGCACCGCCGGTGAGGTGCGGGCTCGGCGCGTCAGGATCACGACTGGGCAAGGAGACGAATTCCCGCGTACGCGCCAGCAGCTGGGCCTCGCAAAGCGAGGGGTCATGCGTCTTGAGCGACTGATACAGCGTCTCGAAAAGATACTGCTGTACCCGCCAGGGTCGCCAGCCATCCATCACCACCAGCGACAGCCCTTCCGGCAAGGCGCGTGCGGCCTGCAGCAGGCGCTGATACACCGCACGCCGCACCAGACATTCATTGACCGCCCCGGGAATGCCGAGGCGTGCGTAGGCGGGATAGACCTTCAGGCATGACGGCCCGAGGCTGGTGGGCACCAGAGGACTGTCACAGCCCTTCACGGGGATGCAGGTCACCTGCGACCAATCCGGCTCGTCATGACTCGGGATGGCAGGAGGCGTAAAAGTCAGTGATGACGTCATGAGGTGTTATCCAGACAGGGTCGGCAACCACAGAGTTAAGGGCGGGAAGACGATCAGCATCAGCAGTACCGCGACTGCCACCAGCACGAAGGGCCAGATGGTGCGAAACAGTGAGGTGATCTCGAGCTTGCTGACCGCGGCGGCCACGAAGACGCAGGCCCCCATCGGCGGCGTGATCAGCGCGATGGTGATATTGAGCGTGATGATGACACCCAGATGCACGGGGTCGATGCCGGCGGCCATGGCCACGGGCACGAAGATCGGTGTCAGCAGCATCAGCGCCGAGACCTCTTCCATGAACATGCCGGTGACGAAGGTGATGGCACTGAGCAGCAACAGGATCAGGATCGGGCTGTCGATGTAGGGCGTCAGCAGGGCCACGAACTGATTGGGCACCTGGGCATAGGACAGCAGCCAGCTGACGATGGACGACACCGCCATGATCACGAAGATGGCACTGGTCAGACGCGCCGTATCCTTGATGGCACCCCATACCTCGACAAGCTTGAGCGGCCCCTGACACAACCCGCAGAGCAGCACGTAAGCGACGATCAAGGCGCCGGATTCCGTCGGGGTCACGATGCCCAGCACGATACCGGAGACGATGATCACCGGCGCGACCAGTGCCGGCAGCGCGCCGATGATTGCCGAGATCACTTCACTGCGTGCCGGTGCCTGACCGCGCGCCTGCAGGCCATGCCGACGGGCATACCAGGCATTCATCGCCATGAACGCCACCGCCAATACCAGTCCGGGCACGACCCCGGCCAGGAACAGGCTGCCCACGGAGGTATTGGTCAGCGAGGCGTAGAGGATCATGAAGATGCTGGGCGGAATGATCGGCCCGATCAACGAGCTGCCTGCGGTCAGGCCTGCGGCGAAGGACGTCGAATAGCCTTCCTTGCGCATGGCGGGCACCAGCAACGAGCCAAGCGCGGAGGTATCGGCGACCGCCGAGCCATTGACGCCGGCGAAGAAGACGCTGGAGACGACGTTCACGTGACCCATGCCACCGCGCAGATGCCCGACCATCAGCCGCGCCAGGCGCATCAGGCGCTCGGTCAGACCACTGATGTTCATCAGGTTGCCGGCAAGGATGAACAGCGGAATCGCCATCAGCGAGAAGGCATTGATGCCACCGAAGAACTGCTGTGGTCCGAGACGTTCCAGCATCGAGATATCGATGAACAGAAAGCCGGTCACGGCGGTGGCGAGCAGGGAGAGAAACAGCGGCAGGCCCAGCAGGACGTGCACCACGAAGATGGCCAGCATTGCCCAGATCATGTGCGCGGCCCTCCTGTCTTGTCATCATGCGCCGGAAGGTCGGCGGCCTCCTCGTCCGGTGCGATCTCCAGTGTCTGGGATCTCAGCGGCCGTGGGCCATGCAACAGCACCTGGGCCGTGATCAACGCGAAACCGATCGGCATCGACAGCATCGGCACGCTGCGGCTGATGCCCAGCCCCATGGTGCGGAACATGCTCGCCGACATGGCGTAGTGCCAGGTCATCCAGGTCGCGCCGGCCATCAATACGAGCGTCAGCCACCATTGGTAATGGATCAGCCCCCTGGCCAGGCGCGGAGGCAGACGCCGTTCCAGCAGCGCCACGCGCATGTGTGCCCCTTCTGCCCAGACGACGCCGATCGCCAGCATGACACTGGCGATGATGAGATAGCGGGTCAGCTCATCGACCCAGATGGGCGCGCCGCCCAGTATATAGCGCATCACCACGCCGTAGAGCATGATCAGCACCGTGGAAGCCAGCAGCATCGCCGCGAGCGCCAGCGTCACGCGGCCACAGGCATGCAGCAGGCCTTCCCTGAAGGAAGACAGTCGTGAAGGAGTCATGGAAGTCATTTACCGCAATCCACCAGAAAGGAGGGAGAATCAGAGCCCCGATGCCCGGACGACATTCCCCGGGCATCGGGGGAACTGCACCATCAGCTCATCAGGCCCAGGGCGCTCTCACGTCGAGAGGCGCCTGGGCACTTGAGCGCTGTGGAAACCGCGCGCCTCACATGCCCCTCATGAAGAGAGACCGGCATCCTTCATCGCGGTATCGATCAGCTCTGGTGCGATGTCCTGACTCTTGAGCCACTCGAGGTAGGCCGGCTGGCCCTTGCTGCGAAATGCCTCGAGGTCTGCCTCGCTCGGGCGGATCACTTGCATGCCCTGCTCTTCAAGCAAGGCGATGCGTGACTCGACCTGGCTCTGGTTGTCCTGACGGGCCTGAGCATTGGCTTCCTTGACTGATTCGAGCAGTGCGGTGCGCTCTTCATCAGACAGGCTCTCGAGCAGCTGACCATTGGCGACCAGGAACTGATCCGAGTATTGGATGTTGGCCAGCGTCAGGTACTTCTGCACTTCCTGCAGACTGCCCAGCAGGATGTACATCGGCGGGTTCATCTGGCCATCCGCCACCCCGGTACGCAGCGCCATATAGACTTCCGTCCACGGAATCGGCGTACCCGAGGCGCCGAAGGCCTCATAGAGCGCTACCTGGCTCGGGTCCATCGCGCGGAAGCGAAGCCCCTCGAAGTCATCGGGGCTGGTGATCGGACGCTTGTCGTTGGTGAACGCCAGAAAGCCCCCTTCCTCCACGACGGCCAGAATCTCGGCGCCGTTGGTGCGCTCACTGAACAGTTGCTGCACCTGCTGCCAGTACTGACCTTCATCGAAGAAACGACGCGCCTCATCAAAGCCGTCGAACATGAACGGCGTGGCGCTGACATAGACTTCCGGCACGATGGGGGCCATGCCCGCGAAGGAGGCGATGTTCAGGCTCGGTGCGCTGATGACCTGCTCCATGCGCTCCTGCTCCTCGCCCAACATGCTGTTGGGGTAGAGCTTGAGCTCCAGCTCACCATCGGTCTTCTCTTCCACCAGCGTCTTCAGGTTGCTGGCAAAGACGTGCACGGCATTCTTGTCGGCATCCGGTGCGCCGTTGTAGCTGAGATTGATGGTCTGGGCCTGCACGCTGGCCGCCAGCAGGCTGAGCGCCAGAGTGGAACCGGTAAGCGTCTTGCGCAGCAGAGATGTCTTGGACAAGGACATGTGGATTCCCTTTTGTTTTTGTAGATATCGGTGGTATGCGGCGGGAGAAACGCCGTCCCGGGGATATGGCACTGTGGCCAGCCAGGTGGTGGGCGTTACCCTCACACGTCGAAAGTAGCGTTGTCGCTGTAGACTAATCAATCGTGCGAGTGTTGTTTTTTCGTCCACACCCATTGGACCTGACAAGCCCATCTCTGGCTTGGCGTTCCCACAGACCTGACATATCCAAAGACCTGACGTATCCAAAGACCTGACGTACCCCAAGACCTGACGTACCCCAAGACCAGAATGGCCCCGAAAACCGGAGTTTTCGGGGCCATTTCAATGACACGGCGAGGCCGTGCTGAACGAGGCAGTGTTGAGCGAAGCAGGGCTGAACGAGGCGCTACATCGTCAGTGGGTATGCTCCCCCTTGAGATCACTACGCCAGCCCATGCCGGACTCTTCCTTCAGGCGTTCATGTACGCCCTCGATATTGAGACCGACCCACTCCTCATACTGAGCCAGATCCCTGTACTCGGAGAGATCGACCTCCTGCTGGATCTGCTCCAGTGACTTGCCGGCGAGAATGCCCTCCGTCACCTGGGAATACAGTGACTCCAGATAGGTCAGGTAGCGTTCGACATCGGCGTGATCACCGATCTCGGCATGCCCGCCAACGAAGGTATCGAAGTCATATTCCAGCACTTCACGCGTCGAGTTGATCATGCCCTGGATGTCATAACTCCAGAGCTTCTGCCATGGCATGCGTCCGATGACGATCCAGTCGACCACGAACATCGTGGCGTGGTCCTTGAAGTACATGCTGATCGACCCGCGCCCGTCATTCGGGCCGTGATAGCGCAGCTGGACTTCCTTGCCGCCCAGTCGCAAGGTCATTTCATCCTCGAAGACGAGATCCGGCGGTACGGCCTTCGCCCGGGTGCTGGCGATATCCTGAGCTGCCAGCCGGTGCGCGATGAAGGTGGTATCCGGCGTGTCGAAGACCTCGCCGCCATAGATGTGATCACTGTGGTTGTGGCTATACACCACATAGCGAACCGGAGTGTCGAAGCGCTGCTTGATCTCGTTGTTCAACCAGCTCGCCGCAGCGTGATTCATCGGGTCCGTCACCAGCGCGCCCTGATCGGTGATCATGAACACGGAGCGATGGCGATCATCGATGAAGCGATAGAGCCCCTCTCCGAGAGGTTCTATCTCATAGGCCTGGGCCTGCAGACTGAAAGGAAGCGCTGCCAGCGCCAGTAGTGTCTTGAGGGGGCTCAGCATCGGAGGAAATCCTCGCATCAGGTGTTGTTGTCGTGAGATATCACTATGCCCAGACTCTGATACGAGAAGCCGTCAAGACTGGATGCGCCGAGGATTGACCCACTCGCGGCGCTGTCCAGCGGGTGTCACTTGCCGAGCAGACGTGGCGCATCTGCGGTGAAGAACCGCAATCCCTGCTGCAGGTGGGTAAGGCAGGCCTCGACGGCCACCGTCATCTCACGCCCGCGCCGCGTACACATCTGCGCGCGGGTCTGTGCCAGGGCCGGATGCTGCATCGGCAGCAGGCAGATATCGCCACGCCGCAACTCCTCCACTACGCTGAGCTCGGGCATGAAGGTGACACCGATTCCCGAGCGCACGAAGTTCTTGAGCACCGAGACGGAATTGGTGCGCAATTGCGCGCGCAGCGAGACCCGCTCCTGCTGCGCCGCCTGATTCACCATCTGGCGCATGCCGGTGCACTCGTCGATCAATGCCAGTGGCCAATCCGCCACCTGTGCGAGCGTCAATGGCTTGCCGATCTCGAGCAGCGGATGTGCCGCCGGCACGATCAGATCCAACGGCTGACAGGTCTCCACATGACAGCAGAGAATCGGGTCTACCGGCGGGGCGTAGAGCAGCGCGATATCCACCTCGAAGTCGCGCAACAGCTCGGTCGCCTCATTCACGCCGGCCATGCGTACCACCACCTCGATGCCGGGATGACGTGCCATGAAGCTCTGCAAGGGCAGCGAGATCAGATCGGCGATGAAGCCCTCGCCCACCGCGATTCGCACCTCACCGCTACGCAGCCCCTGCAGGGCACTCAGCTGCGAGAGCGCTGCGGCCTCCGCCGCCTGCTGACGATGGAAATGATCCAGCAGCAACACCCCGGCCTGGGTCGCACGCATGCCCGTCTCGCTGCGCTCGCACAGCGCGACACCCACCTCTTCTTCCAGCTGCTTGATCTGGCGGCTGACGGCGGAAGGGTCGAGATTCAGGTGCCGTGCCGCACGGCGCAGTGAGCCGCGACGGATGATTTCATTCAGCGCCGTCAGCGCCTTGGGATTGAGCATGGAATACGGTACCCGCCAGCAGCAGTGGAGGAAGAGGCAAGACTCGGATCACTCAGGATATCCTTGCAGATCAAGCGACTCCAGAGGCCCATATCAGGAAGCGAGCGACAACGAAAAAGGAGCCGCATGAGCGGCTCCTTGTGGTTCGACGTGATCAGCAGTTGCCTTTCTTGGCCTGCCCCGGCGGACAGAAGTCGCCGCCTCCACGCTTGTGATCATGATGTCCATCACCGATTTCGATGATGGGTTCGGCATCGATCCGCGCCGGTGTATAACTGCACCCCGCCATGACAAGGGCACTCAGCATCACAAGGCTGACAACTCGCACGCTAGACTGCATCATCATTTCCTTTCTTGAAAATACACATTTCTCGATGCTCCACATCGTACCGGAATGCACGCCATCGAGAACGCAATTTCTTAACGAATGGTAATGTGAGCCCCAAGCTTGCGGCATCAATCACGACAGGATCTGGCCATGTTCGATTTCAAGGAAGTGGAAGCCTTCGTGTGGATCACTCGCCTGGGGTCGTTCCGACTGGCTGCCCAGCATCTGCATCTGACCCAGCCGTCGATTTCCGAACGTATCAACAAGCTGGAAACCACCCTGGAAACCCGCCTGCTGGAGCGCACTCGCCGACCGGTACAGCCCACTCTCAAGGGGCGCGAATTCTATCGTCACGCCGAGGCGCTGCTGGAAGCGCGCCAGAAAGCGCTGTCCATGATGGCGTTGAGCACGCCCTTCCAGGGCGTGTTGCGACTGGGCGTCGTGGAGACCGTGGCGCACAGCTGGCTGCCCGGCTTTCTGGCCGAACTGGCGCGCCGTTACCCGGATCTCACCCTGGAACTGGAAGTCGACAGCTCCCCGGGGCTTGCCGCCATGCTCACCGCCGGCGATATCGATCTCGCCTTCCTGATGGGGCCGGTCACGGCGGAAAACGTGCTCAACCGCTTTCTGTGCAACTACACGATGGGCTTCGTGACCAGCCCGTCTCTTGGCTTCACCGAAGACAACTTCTCCTTGCGACGCCTGAATGCTCTGCCGCTGATCTCGTTTGCCCGCAACAGCCGGCCGCACCATGAACTTGGCTCCATGCTGCATCAGATGGGACTCGATGACGTGAAGCTGCATTGCTCAAGCTCCTTGTGGACCATCGTGCGCATGACCCTGGATGGCCTGGGCGTCGGCGCCATCCCGCCGCGCATCGTCGCCGAGGAAATCCGCCAGGGCACCCTGCTCAGCCTGCCCTGCGACCTGCCCGAGCTGACCTTCACCGCCTCCTGGCCGACCCATATGGAAAGCGCCCTCGCCGAAGGCGTGTGTGAACTGGCCATCGAGATCGCCCGCCAGGATCAGGAGGCGCATTCACGCCTGTCCTGAGCATCGCTGTCTGCCAACGACGCTCTCGCATCCCCCATGTTCCTGCTCCCACGTTTCCTGTCTCGCTCACGTCTCGCGGGCCTGCGACGGGCCATTTCATACACCACATGAAAGGAATTTCCGATGGCTTGACTCGATAAAAATCGATTGGATTTATCCGGGCGTGCTTCTTATGGTGAAGACAGACAACAACAACTTCACAAGAAGCCCCCACGATGCCCCAGACACTTCTCAGTGCCGCGTCGTCCCCCCGCGAGGCGCGCGAGCAGATCCGCAGCGGTCATTGGGCCAGCCACACCAGCGGTATCGCTGCAGGCTTTGCCCAGACGAACCTGATCATCCTGCCAGCCGAGGCTGCCGGCGAATTCCTGCAGTTCTGCCAGGCCAATCCCAAGGCCTGCCCGTTGCTGGATGTCACGGCCGTCGGTTCTCCCGCCCCGACAGGGCTCGGTGAGCACATCGACCTGCGCCACGACCTGCCCGCCTATCACATCTACCGTCACGGCAAGCTTGAAGAAACGCGCACGGATATCGCCGCCCTGTGGCAGGACGATTTCGTGGCGTTTTCCATCGGTTGCTCGTTCTCGTTTGAAGAGGCGCTGCTCAACGAAGGCGTCGAGGTTCGCCATGCGCGCCTGAAGCGCAATGTGCCGATGTATCGCACCAACATTCCGCTGATCAGTACTGGTCGTTTCCACGGCAACCTGGTGGTGTCCCTGCGTCCGATGTCGGCGGCGCATGCCATTCGCGCGATCCAGATCACCACCGACATGCCCCGCGTCCACGGCGCGCCCGTCCATCTGGGTGACCCCGCCTTGATCGGCATTTCCGATATCAACAGCCCTGATTTCGGCGATGCACCTACGCTTGAGACAGGCGACCTGCCGGTGTTCTGGGCCTGTGGCGTCACGCCGCAACTGGCGCTGGAGAAGGCGCGCCTGCCGTTGGCCATCGCACACAGCCCGGGCCACATGCTGATCACCGATATCCCCAATCATCGCCTCAAATACGGATGACCGCTTGTGGGAGCCACGGACCTGCTCCGCAACAGACAAGACCGTCAGATTCTTTCGATAACACCAGATGCACAACAACAATGGTGACTCCCATGAAGACACGTTTTGCCCTCTCCGCCCTTGGTCTCGCGCTCGCCGCTGCCGGTAGCGCCAATGCTGCCGACACCCTCAACGTGGTAGGCAGCTGGAGCAGCCTTGAGCTCAACCGTCAGTTCGAGAAGCCCTTCTGGAGCGAGACGCTGCCAGCTGCCAGCAGCGGTGAACTCAGCACCCAGGTGACCACCTTCGACCAGATGGGCATCCCTGGCTCCGACGTCTATCGCTACCTGGGCGATGGCGTCTTCGATGTCGGCATGACCGTCGCGGATTACACCGTGTCGGACGCGCCGGAACTCGAAGGTCTGGATCTGCCGATGATGGCCCCGACGGCCGAGGAGGCCCAGAAGGTGGCCGAAGCCTTCCGCCCACTGGCCGAATCCGCCATGAACAAGCGCTTCAACAGCCATGTGCTGGCGATCGTGCCGTATCCGGCCCAGGTGCTGTTCTGCAATACCCCGATCGAAGGGCTCGATGGTCTGAAGGACAAGAAGGTACGTGCCAGCGGCCGCTCCACCGGTGAGTTCATCGAGGCGCTGGGCGCGCAGAGCCTCAACATCGCCTTCAACGAGGTGCCGGGCTCCCTGGAACGTGGCGTGATCGACTGCGCCGTCACCGGTTCGCTCTCCGGCTACAGCGCCGGCTGGCACGAAGTCTCCAGCCATCTTATGCCGCTGCCGCTGGGCGGCTGGGATTACGTGATCACCGCCATCAATCAGGACAAGTGGCAGAGCCTGAGCGCTGATAGCCAGACGCTGATCCAGCAACAGGTGGACAGCGAATTCACCGCGCCGGTGTGGGAAAACGCGCGTGGCGAGACCGCGCGAGGCGTGGCCTGTCTGACCGGCGAAGGCGATTGCCCGCTGGGCAAGAGCGCCGACATGACGCTGGTCGACTTCAGCGATGACGATGCCAAACGCGCACGTGCGGCGCTCGAGGACACCGTTCTGCCTGCCTGGGCGGCACGTGTCGATGCCGAGACGCGCACGGCCTGGAACGAGAGTGTCGGCAAGGTCGTCGGCCTGACCGCCACCGCGGAGTGATCCAACGGCCCCTGCTCGCGAAGGGCTGTTCGTGAGCAGGGGCCGAAAGCCCCGCCCTGCCCGGATACGGCAGACATGCTCCCCAGAGACACGGCGCTGAACGCCCGCACCTCGCCTGATTGGCACGGATCAGCGTCGTTCACCGCCCCAGCAGGACCCGACTCATGAACTCCTTCCTTCACGCACTCGATGTCCTCGTGTCCCTGACACGTGCGATATCGCGCCACGCCGCACGCCTGATGGGCCTGTTGCTGCTGGCCGTCGTGGTCTTCATCGGCGCGGAAATCCTCATGCGCCAACTGTTCAATCATCCGCTGCCCGGCGTGCACGAATATGCCGGCTATGTGCTGGCGATGCTCTCGGCGTGGGGTCTGTCCCATACCCTGATGGAGCGTGCCCACATCCGTATCGATGTCGTGCATGGCAAGCTGCCGGCCTTCTCGCGCCACACTCTGGATATCCTCGCGATGCTGGCGCTGAACCTGGTGGCCTGGGTAATCCTGATCAATGCCTGGCCGGTGCTCGGCAAGTCGCTGAGCAACGGCTCCACCGCCAATACCCCGTTGGCGACACCGCTGTGGATTCCGCAGCTGCTGTGGCTGTCCGGTTATGCCTGGTTCGCGATCACCACCAGCGTGCTGGGACTGCGCGTTCTCGTTGCCGCCTGTCTGCGTGATACCACCACGCTGGAGACACTGGCCGGCCCCGATCACGGAGAAAGCGAAGGGGCTCTGGCCCAGGCGGCCTCCACGACCAAGGAGACACGCTGATGTTGGGCTTTCTTTCGGTAGGTATCCTCACCCTGCTGCTGGCCGGCATTCCCGTTGCGGTCACCCTCTTCCTGCTCGCCTTCGGGATCGACCAGTTCTATTCCTTCTTCCCGCTGACCAAGGCACTGGGCCAGAACCTGTGGTCTGCCGCGGACTCCTTCCTGCTGATCGCGATTCCGCTCTTCGTGCTGATGGGCGAGATCATCGTGCGCGCCGGCATCGCCGAGAAGGCCTACCGCGCGATGGACCACTGGCTGTCGTGGCTGCCGGGCGGTCTTCTGCATGCCAACATCACTACCTCGGCGCTGTTCTCGGCGACCTCCGGCTCCTCGGTCGCGACAGCGGCGACGGTCTCGACCGTGGCGCTCCCTCAGGGCAAGAAGCTCGGCTACGACCCCAAGCTGTTCTGCGGCAGCATCGCCGCGGGCGGCACCCTCGGCATCCTGATCCCGCCGTCGATCAACCTGATCGTCTATGGCTTCCTGACCGAGACCTCCATCCCGAAGCTGTTCATGGCCGGCCTGGTTCCGGGCCTCGGCCTGGCGGCGCTGTTCATGCTGGCCTCGCTGCTGCTGTGTGTCTGGAAGCCATCGCTGGGCGGCCCGCGCAAGAGCGCGAGCTGGAGCACCCGCCTCAAGAGCCTGTCGTTCCTGCTGCCGCTGCTGGTGCTGTTCATCGTCATCGTCGGCTCCATCTATCTGGGCTGGGCGACGCCCACCGAAGCCGCCGCCATCGGCGTGCTGGCCTCACTGGGCCTCGCCGCCATCAACCGCTCGCTGAACCTGTCGATGATCAGCCGCGCGCTGGACGGCACCGTCAAGACCACCTCGATGATCCTGTTCATCATCATGGCGGCCTCCTTCCTCAACTTCGCGCTGGCCTCCTCCGGCATGGTCCAGCAGGTCACCGGCCTGCTCGAAGCCTATGACCTGGGTCCCTTCGCGCTGCTGATGGCGGTGATCGCGCTGTTCATCGTGCTCGGCTTCTTCATCGAGACCCTGTCGCTGATGGTCATCACCATTCCCATCGTCACCCCGCTGATCGTCGCGGCCGGTTACGACAAGGTGTGGTTCGGCATCGTGATGATCCTGTTCGTCGAGCTGGCGCTGATCACCCCGCCAGTCGGCTTGAATCTCTACATCGTGCAGGCCTCACGGCGTGGCGAAGCCTTCGCCGACGTCATCATCGGCACCCTGCCGTATCTGGGCGCGATGCTGGTGATGGCAGCGCTGCTGGTGGCCTTCCCGCAGATCGCGCTGTGGCTGCCTTCGGCACTGTAAACCTGCTCTTGCCTGGCACCTGCTGGCAAGCCGGCAGGTGTCATTGGCGCCACACCGTTCATTCAAGAATTTTTCAAAGAACAACGACAACCCCGATAACGGAGCGATAAACCATGCTGACCTTTACCCATGACAACGGCGAATTCACCCTTGATATCCAACGCGTCGCGATTGCCGGCTGGGCCGGACGCGACCAGGAAGGCGTGCAGCACCATATCGACGAGCTCAAGCTGCTGGGTGTGGCACCGCCCTCCCAGACTCCGCTGTTCTACCGCGTGAGCCGCGAGACGCTGACCCAGGCCTCTCAGGTCGCGATGCTCGGCGGCGAAGGCTCCGGTGAGGTCGAGACCTGTCTGGTCAGCGACGCCGAGGGCACTCTGTGGGTGACGATTGCCTCGGATCACACCGACCGCAAGCTCGAAGCCGTCGGCGTCGCCGAATCCAAGCAGCTGTGCGCCAAGCCGATTGCCCGTCATGCCTGGAAGCTCAGTGAGGTCATCGACCACTGGGACAGCCTCGAGATCGAAAGCGAGATCGAGGACGCCGGCAAGACCGTGCGCTACCAGCAGGGCACCCTCGCCGAGCTGCTGCCGGTCGCCACCCTGATGGAGCGCCTGCCCGCCGCCATCGCCAAGGATGGCAGCCTGGCCCCCAACAGCGTGCTGCTGTGCGGTACCGTGCCGGCGATCGGTGGCATCCGCCCCAGCCCGAGCTTTACCATGCGCCTGATCGACCCGCAGACGGGTCGTCGCATCGAGCACCGTTACGAGGTGGAAGAACTTGAGGTGGTGGCATGAGTGATGAAGGCATGAGCGCTGAGCGCGTGAAGATGGACAACGCCCGGGAACTCTGGGCGCGCTCGTCCCGCCAGCGTACGTTGACGCAGCTGCTGGCCGCCTATCAGGCAGGCAGTTTCGGTCCCGAGCAGACTGCCACGGTGCTTGCCGAGCGCCACCAGGCCCTGGGTGAGACCGCCAGCCACAGCATCATCAGCCGCGATGACGCGGTCATGAGCGCGCAGGCAGCGGCCCAGCAGCAACTGCAGGCGGCTGCGACGTCGTTGCCGCTGGGAGGGGTCCCGGTCTCGATCAAGGATCTCTTCGATGAGGCCGGCATGACGACGCTGGCAGGCTCGCGGGCACTGGCAGAGAGTCACCCGGCAAGCCAGGACGCTCCGGCGCTGAGCCGCCTGAAAGCCGCCGGCATCCTGCATGCCGGTCGCACCAGCATGAGCGAGTTCGCGTTTTCTGGCCTTGGCCTCAACCCGCACGTCGGCACGCCGCCCAACCCCTTCGATGGCGAGCGCATCACCGGCGGTTCGACCTCCGGCGGGGCGGCCTCCGTCGCCTTCGGGCTGGCCGCGGCGACCCTGGGCAGCGATACCGGCGGCTCGCTGCGGATTCCGGCGGCCTTCTGTGGGCTGACGGGCTTCAAGCCGTCACAGGCCAGCGTGCCGGGAGATGGCGCCTTTCCGCTGTCACCGAGCCTGGACTGTATCGGGCCCATCGCGCCCAGCGTCGCCTGCTGTCGCACGCTGTGGGAAGTCCTGAGCGGTGAGGTCGCTGACCCGACGCCGCTCACTCGCCCGCTGACGCTGCTGGTGCCGGAGAGCGAGCTGGTCAGTGAAGTGGATGCCGATGTGGCCGCCGACTTCGCCGCCCTGCTGGAACGACTCGAGGGGCTGGGTGTTCGTCTCAAGCGCGTGCCGGTCGAGGCCATCGAGGCCGCTTACGCCATCAATCAGCGCGGCGGGCTGGTTATTCCGGAAGCGGCCGCCGTGCATCACGAACTGCTGGCTGCCCATGAAGATCAGTATGATCCGCTGATCGCCGAGCGCCTGAATGGCGGGCGTGACATCACGGCCAGCGAGTATCTGGCGCGCCTGTGGCCGCGCACCGCCATCCAGCAACGCTTCGCTCAGCAGGTGCAGGATGTCGATGCGGTGCTGATGCCGACCGTGGCCATGCGCGCCCCGCGTCGTGACCTGCTGGAGCAGGATGGCGCGCTGTTTGCCCAGCTCAACAAGCGTGCGCTGCGCAACACCAGCGTCTTCAACTATCTGGATGCCAGCTCGATCTCGATTCCCGCGCCGGCACCACAGAACGAGGAACCGCTGGGCCTGATGCTGTCACGCCCTCAGGGTCAGGATGTGGCGCTGCTGCGCGTCGCCCAGGCGCTGGAGACACTGCTGGCCCGATGATGCTGTCCCGGCTGACCGCAGCGACGGCTGACCGCAGCGACGGCTGACCGCAAGACGAAAAAAGGGGCCTCCATCTGGAGGCCCCTTTTTCATGACACGGTTCTGATGACACGGTTTTCATTGTGCGATGCCATGGCGTCGTCAATGGACTGTCAGTCCAGGCGGCATCACTGATTGAGAATGATCGCCGTGATCACACCGGTCGCGACGGCCGTCAGAACGTAGCGGCCATCCACATTCAACCAGCGATGCCCTTCCGGCGGCCGGGACAGGTGGTGTGCCTTCCAGTCACTTACCCAGTAACGCTTGTTGCCGTAATAATCGCGCGAGACGTGGTCGCCCCGCTTCCAGTGCTGGGGCCCAGCGGAATGATGCCCCGCACGGGCCTTGCCGTGTCCTTGCGCTGCATGTTGCTGCTTGGCCTGGTGCTTCTGACCTTGCTGATTGCCTTGATGGTTGCCTTGCTGATTACCTTGCTGATTGCCTTGAGAGTGCTTGCGTTGCTGCTGATGCTGGCCTTGCCCACGATCATCACGATCATCAGGAGCCGCCTGCGCGACGGAGGCGCTCATCAGGGCAATCACCATGCTGCAGACTGTCAGGGTGCGGTTGCGCATCTTCGATCTCCTCGTCATGCCCGGGCACGTTCAACACCGGGAATTAGAAAACACTGTTCCCTAATTCTGATGACTTACGCTGCACTCTGCAAGTCTGCGCAGGTTTCTTCACGTTTCCCGACAATGTGACCGAAGTTGTCGCCAAGATACCCATAGATGTCGCGACTTACCGACAGAGATACCACGCAACACGACGAGATCCTGTCACGGGTGTCATGTCAGAAGTGCGGTTCACGGCCCAAGCAGTATCTCTTCAATGGTGCCGCTCTGAATATCCGTCAGGACGAATCCGCTGCGAAGCTGAAGCCAGCGCTGACCTTCGCCAGGTTCGGGTAGCTGATGTCGCTGCCAGTCCTCCACCCAGAGCGCCTTGTCAGACGCCAAGGCATCGGGCAACTGACCGCCACGTCTGAGCAGAGGCCCAGGTGACGCTGCCTTCGTATCGGACTTTCCTGCCGGAGGAGTCTCCGGGGCGGCCTTGTCCGCAACGGCCTTGGTCGGAACAGCCTTGTCCGCAACCGCCTTGGCCGGGGCACCCTTGTCCGCAACCGCCTTGTCCGCCTGCGCTTCTGCAGCCTGGCGTTGTTTCTGGATCTGCTTCAGCTCATGCATCTGCTCGGCCTGAACGCGTTCAGCCTTGGCCTGCCCTTCTAGCGCTTCGTGCTTCTTCTTGAGCTGCTCCTCATGACTCTTGCCGTCATCCGCGGCCTCGGCCTGCACCACCGAGGCACCCAACAACGCCAACGCCAGAGTCAGCCCCGTCAATGACCACCTGTTCATGTCTTGTCTCCTCGTCAGGCTGTATGCCTCTGGCGCCCTGAGCCCGGCTCAGACAACCATAAGTGGTCCCGGGAAGCGATGTGTCAGGCCCCCTGTTCTCCCCTCTCAGCATAACGCGTCAGCAGCGCAATGTGCGGTCGGATAACTCTCATCGGAACGATCTTTTATATGCCTGACAAGCACTTGACGCCAGATATCGCCCATCTGACCCAGATGAGAGGTGATCCCCGGGATCTCGGCAACGTACTGCCGCCACCGTCTCGACTCACCCCGTGAGGCGGTCATAGAGCCAAGGGTTGCCGTGTACGATGGCCTGCGCGCCTTCATGCGCCAGCGATGCCCGGCGCTCGTCGCTGACCAGGATATTGGCAGCCCCTCTCCCGGACACAGGCGTGCGACCGGTTGCCCGGCCGCACGCCTTTCACGTCACCGCCTCAGCAGTGGGTTCGATCAGAAGCCTTCAAGCACGATCTTGCCCCTGGCCTTGCCGCTTTCCAGCAAGGCATGTGCGCGCTTGAGATTTTCGGCATTGATGGTGCCGAAGGTCTCCGTTGCCGTGGAGGTGATCTTGCCAGTGTCCAGCAGACCCGCCACCTTGGTGAGGATCTCGCCCTGACGCGCGATATCAGCGGTGGTGAACAGTGAGCGAGTGAACATCAGCTCCCAGTGGATGGACACGGCCTTGCCCTTGAACGGCACCACATCGAGGGTCTGCGGATCATCGATCATGCCGAAACGCCCCTGCGGCGCGATCAACTCAGCCACTTGCGGTGCGTAGTGCTCGGAGAAATTGGTCGAGAACACGAAGGCCGGTGCACCGATGCCCAATGCCTCGATCTGCGCCGGCAACGGCTGGCTGTGGTCGATGACGTGATGCGCGCCCAGCGACGTGACCCACGCTTGGGTTTCTGGACGTGACGCGGTGGCAATGATGGTCAGATCCGTCAGTGCGCGCAGCAGTTGGATGGTGATGGAGCCCACGCCACCGGCCCCGCCGATGATCAGGATGGCACGTGCAGCGCCGGGTACCGGCTCGGTGACACGCAGGCGATCGAAGAGCATCTCGAAGCCGGTCAGCGTGGTCAGCGGCAGCGCAGCCGCCTCATGGACCTCAACGGACCTGGGCGCATGACCGACGATGCGCTCATCCACCAGATGGAATTCGCTGTTGGTACCGGCGCGGGTGATATCGCCGGCATACCAGACCTTGTCACCTGCGGCGAAGGAAGTGACCTTGTCACCGACGGCGACGACTTCCCCTACGGCGTCCCAGCCGATGACGGCAGCTTCGCCTGCGGTCGGCTCGCGGCTTTCGCGGATCTTGTAGTCCACCGGGTTGACCGAGACAGCGGCAACCTTGACCAGCAGGTCGTGACCGGTGGCGACCGGTGTGTCCAATTCGATATCGACCAGGGCATCATCACGATCGATGGAACCGGCAGCGTAGTAACCAATGGCTTTCATCAAAGTCTCTCCTGAGATCATGTCAGTCACGGCAGCGCTGAATGGCCTTGCCGTGAAGCGATGACACCATGCTAACTCCATGGGCTGAGCGTAAAAACGACCCATATCCGCAAAGTTAATCCGGATAAAGCGGATAATGAGTAGCGAGTTTGCGGGTTGCCTCCAGGGAGACACCAGCGGGTCGTCGGCTACAGAGGCGAAGGGCAAGAGACGACAACGCAGGACGGTCATCAGACACGTCCTGCGTTGGGGAAATACGCTGACAGGCAAGACAGGGCGAAGGACTGGCCAGACAAGCCCTTCGCCTGCCGCCAGCAGAGCCTGTCAGTTGGCGGGTGTCAGCTTGAGCAGGTAGTAAGGCTTGTCGCTGCCATCGACATCCTGATTGAGCGCCGGGTGAGCATTCAGCTGATTGGTGGTGAGGTAGAGGCTGCCATCGGGCGCGAAGGCGAAGCCATCCGGCCAGCGCAGACGCTCATCATCCTGGGCAATGACCGACATGCCTTCGGGAGAGGAGAAGGTCAGCGCATTGTGCTCTGCGTCACCGGCAATGATGCCGCCGCGACTGGCGTCGAAGATGAAGCCATCATTGGGACGCTTGGTGGCGTAATGCGTAATGGCGCTCGACAGCTCCGCCTGTGTGGCAGTGTCATCGGCCAGCTCAGCCGCTGGCAGGCGATAGATCTCACTGCCGTTCACGCCACCGAAATAGACGACGTCATCTTCCGGATCGAAGGCGATGGCGTTCAAGCCCAGGTACCAGGGCTTCGGCCCGCCACTCTGCTCTCCCTCGCCATCACCATCGCCCTTGGCCGCCATCAGACGCCCATTGATGACCATGTCATGCGCCACCGGCATCAGCCTTTCATCGCTCTGCAGCACACGGCGCGTCTTGCCACTGGCGATATCCACCACCACGAAGGCCGGTTTCATGTGGGAGGCGGGGGCAGTGAAGGTCATGTCCGCGATATAGATCTTGCCGCGCCTTTCATCGATGACGAAATCCTGCAGGAAGGAGATCGGCAGCACGCTGTCTCCCCCAAGCGGGATCACCTTCTTGAGCGAATCACTGCAGGTATCCCAGCCCACCAGCTTGGGCGCACTGTCCTGACTGCCCATGTCGAGCATCCACACCACGCCCTGACGGTCGGAATGTACGCCGATGATTGACGCGATGCCGACCTCGCCTTCTGCCGGGCCATCGGCCCAATCCAGGGTCGGGAATGGCACACGCTTGCCGTCCTGGGTGATCTCGACCACGCGCAGTGCCGGAGCATCGAGTGGCTGCTGGGACATGATCAGGCGGCCATCCGGCGTGAAGGTGATATTGCCGGGGCGGGTGTCCGAGTACTCGGCAAAGGTACTGAGGGTCGCGTGGCTCCAGGCACTGGCTGCGGCGCTCTGGTGGTTGTCGGCGGAGGCTTCAGCCGTTGTGGCATCAGCCTGCACGGTAGAGGCAGCGCTGACGCCCAGCGAGGCGATGAAGATGACAGTCTTGAGGCGAGAAAAACGCATGGGGACTCCTAGCCCGCCGGTTGGCGCTGTGCGCCGGGCCGGCAGGGTCGATGAAGATGAGATAGAGAGACTGGACGATGACGTGGTCATCGCCCGGGGGTTGTAGAGATTGAGGTGCGACGAATCAGGCGCAAAGAATCAGGCGCGACGGCGCAGTCCATCTTCCAGTTCACTGAGACGCGGATTGCCGATATAGAGCTGGGAGAGATCCTTGAGCGCCGCGGCGCCGATGAGCTGGCGAGCAAGCCTGTATTGCCTGCGTGGAATATCAGGACCACCTATCACCCGAAGGCCACACCTCAGGCGAAAGCCGTCATCTCTTGCAAGGTGAACTCAGTGACCGCGCCTTCTGTCGCTGCCACGTACTCTTCCAGATGCGGTGCCTGCATGTGCTGCTGCCACAGCTCACGCGAGACCCAGTTCTCGTGAAAGGTGAAATGTGCCGGATTCTCGTTGTTCTGATGCAGGGTGTACGTGAGGCAGCCTTCTTCAGCGCGGGTGATCGGCACCAGCTTGAGAAGCGCCGCCTTGACCTTCTCGATCTGGTCCGGCTTGGCGTGGATATTGGCGATGATGGTCAACTGGGACATGGAAGGAACTCCGTGATGTGTCAGGAAGGCTTGAGTTGCTCAAGCGATGTGATCATCCTAGTCACAAGCCTTGTCCGTATAAACATCCCCTTTTCGCAAAGATAATTCGGAAAAACCGCACAATGCTACTGGACAACATCGCGCTGTTTCTGACCATCGTCGAGAAAGGCAGCCTGACCGCCGCGGGGCGCGAGACGGGACTGTCGCCGACGACGGTATCGGAGCGTCTGGCTTCACTGGAGGCGCACTACGGGGTGGTGCTGCTCAACCGCACCACACGTGCCATCAGCCTGACCGAAGAGGGCCGCACGCTGATGGAAGAAGCCCGTGGTCTGCTCGACAGTGTCTCGGAGCTTGAGACCCGCATCCGCCTGGGCGCCCAGACACTCACCGGTCGAATTCGCATCAGCGCACCGAGCGATCTGGGTCGCAACGCCCTGTCACGCGCCATCACCGAATTTCAGCGTCAGCACCCCACCATCGAGATAGAGCTGCTGCTGTCGGACAGTTACATCGATATCGTCAGTCAGGGGATCGATCTTGCGCTGCGTTTCGGCACCATCATGGACAGCACGCTGCGCGTGCGTCATCTGGGCCAGAAACGTCGCCTGCTGTGTGCCTCTCCCGCCTATCTGGCGCAGCACCCCGCACCGCTGACGCCGGCCGATCTCAAGCACCACAACTGTCTGGTGATGCGCTTTGGCAAGAGCCTCGACAATGAATGGCACTTCGGCAACCACAAGGTGCCGCAGATCGTCACCGTCAGCGGCAATCGCATCGCCAATGATGGGGAGCTGGTGCGTCAATGGTGTCTGGAAGGGTTTGGTATCGCCCTGAAATCGGAAGTCGACGTGGCGGATGACTTGCGCGAGGGTCGCCTCGTGGAGCTGCTGCCGGAGCACGCTGCTCCGCCCTCACCGCTTCAGCTGCTGTTCCCGCCCGCCCGCGCTCAACCACGCCGCGTGCAGGCCTTCGCCCAGCATCTGGTCGAGACCTTTTCGGACCACTGATCTGCCAATGCCCGTCCGGCTCGCTCATTCTCCTCATGGCGTGCCGGGCAGAACGCACTTCCCGGCGAGAGACGACTCCTGCGCGGCCTTGGGGATCCCCCCACGAAAAAGCCCCCGCCAGCCTGAGGCTGACGGGGACTGGGTGTCACATGACTCCCCCGAATCCAGGGGGATCAGATCACTTGAACTTGTCTTCGTAGCTGGACTTGGTGGACTTGGCAGAGCTGACCTTGTCACTTGTCTTGGCCTTGGCAGAGCTGGCCTTGTCACTTGCCTTGTGCTTGGCAGAGCTGACCTTGGAAGAGGCACTGTCAGTCCGGGAAGTCACCTTGGAACTGGCGTTGTCCTTGGCTGTGGTGTACTGGGACTTGGCACTGTCCTTCGCCGCATCAGTGTAGGAATTTGCCATTGCCACTGAGGAGCCAGCCATGCCCATTACCATGAGTGCTGCAATCGTCATCCTGCGCATCGTACCTACTCCTCTCTACTCGCGAATTGTCCCCTTCCTGACCTGAAGACCAGGGTCCAGGGAGACAGGGTGGTGGCACACTAACTCCTTGATATTTATGTTCGCAAGCCAGTCAGGCTCGCTTGACGAATGCTTGCATCTTGTCGAGGCGAGCGTATGAAACACGCGACGTCAGCGTCTGATGACGCACACCAGAGGCACACCGCCTGCCGCGCCAGTCAGGCGCGGATCTCAAGGAGCGTGCCCGGCATGCAAAGACCCCCTGCAACCGGAGGCTTCAGGGGGTCTTGTCAACAGCGGGCAACTGCCCGACTCAAGCCGTGCCGAGCAAAAGCGTCATGCCATCAGTGGCGCTCGTTCTTGAGCACGTCAGCATAGTTCTTCTTCTGATAGCGGGAATTGGTATCGCTCGCCTTGGACCTGGCATCGCTCGCCTTGTTGCTCACCTTGGACTTGGCATCGTGGGCCTTGCTGGCAACGTGAGAGGACTTGTCAGCCACCTGCCCGGAAGCGGCCGCCTTGTGGGATTGGGCAGAGGTCCTGACGCTGTCCTTGTGCTGGGTGTACTGGGACTTGGCAGCATGGCCATCATCGACCGGGTTGCCGGCCATCGCCACGCTGGAACCGGCCATGCTGGCCACCATCAGTGCCGCGATCGTCAATGTGCGCATCGTGTCTACCTCATTGTCTTGCAGGAATACCGCTCAAGAGGTCACACCTCAAGGCATACAATGAGTGCACACTAACGTGTTGATATTGCAGCCAGCAATTGCCCAACCGGGATATGACGATTCCTTTCACGTTGCTCGCAGGCTGTAGCCAACTCGAGACGAGCGTGTCTCATCAGGCACCTGTCCCACCCTCGCCCGCCTCATGGCTTTACCCTGCTCCACGATCCCCAAAAGCGGTAAAGATTCATCAGTGAATCATTGTCTTCATTTCATGGACACTAACACCGGTCGACGTGTCGATCAGGCTTGACCCAGCGCCAGAAAAACATTGTTATTTACTTGAGAAGAAAATTAAGTCACTGACAGGAAATAACCGAATCGAAACCACGTCAGTGAATGAGATTCTTCATATCACAACAACAATGCCTTTCTGCCGACATCGGAGCCCAGAATGCCTCACGCGACCTGCACCTCAGACGATCACTTCATCCTCACCATCAGCTGCCCGGCGACGTCCGGCATCGTGGCGGCCATCACCACCTTCCTGACCACTCACGAGTGCTACATCAGTGAGCTGGCGCAGTACGATGATGAGGACAAGGGGCAGTTCTTCCTGCGCGCACGCTTCCGTTTCAACACGGGCATCGAAGGCGATATCGAGCGTATGCGTCAGGCCTTTGAAGATGTGGCGGCGCCCTTCGAGATGCAGTGGCAGATCCACGGTGGCAAGGACAAGATGCCGGTGCTGATCATGGTCTCCAAGTTCGACCATTGCCTGGATGATCTGCTCTACCACTATCGCAAGGGTGAGCTGGACATGCAGATCACCGCGGTCGTCTCCAACCACCTGGACCTGCGCCCGATGGTCGAGCGCGAAGGCATCCGCTTCGTCTACCTGCCGATCACCAGGGACACCAAGGCGCGCCAGGAAGCAGCCTTGATGGACATCGTCGAGGAAACCGGCACTCAACTGGTGGTACTGGCGCGCTACATGCAGATTCTCTCCGATGAGCTGTGCCAGAAGCTGGCCGGGCGCGCCATCAACATCCACCACTCCTTCCTGCCGGGCTTCAAGGGCGCCAAGCCCTACCACCAGGCACACGCCCGCGGGGTCAAGCTGATCGGTGCCACCGCCCACTACGTCACGGCAGACCTCGACGAAGGGCCTATCATCGATCAGGCCGTACAGCGGGTCGAGCACAACTTCGCCCCGGATGACCTGGTTGCCGCCGGCCGCAATACCGAGACCCAGGCGCTGACCAATGCCGTGCGCTATCACATCGAACACCGCGTCTTCCTCGCCAATGATCGCACCGTGATTTTCAAGTAAGGCGTCAAATAAGTCTTCAAGCAAGGCGTCACACAAGCCTTCAAGACAGACCACGTGTGAATCATCGGCCGTCACCCAAGGGAGGAAGCGCAGTCATGAATACCCAAGCGACACCCACCGCGATCGTGGACGAGACACTCGCACAGCCCACCGCCGCCGTGATCGATGGCAAGGCCGCCTCGGCGCGACTGCTGGAGGAAGTCACGGCAGAGGTCGCCGGCCTCGCACGACAGGGCGTGATACCGGGGCTTGCCGTCGTGCTGGTCGGCGAGGACCCGGCAAGTCAGGTGTATGTGCGCAACAAGCTCAAGCGTACCGTCGAGTGTGGCATGCAGTCCTTCGAGCACATCCTGCCCAGCGAGACCCTCGAGGCCGAGCTGCTGGCGCTGGTAGCGAAGCTCAATGCCGACGCTGATGTGCACGGCATTCTCGTCCAGCTGCCGCTGCCGTCGCATATCCAGGAAGACGCGGTGCTGGAGGCCATCGATCCCGCCAAGGACGTCGACGGCTTCCATCGCATGAACGTCGGGGCGCTGGTCCAAGGGGCCGATGCCCTGGCGCCCTGCACGCCCACCGGCTGCATGCGCCTGCTGCGTGACACCTTTACCGAGCGCGGTGGGGATCTTTCCGGCCTGCATGCGGTGATCATCGGGCGCTCCAACATCGTCGGCAAGCCGATGGCCAGCCTGCTGCTGGCCGCCAACTGCAGCGTCACCCAGCTGCACTCACGCAGCCAGAATCCCGCCGAACTCTGCCGCCAGGCCGATATCGTGGTGGCTGCCGTCGGTCGCCCGAACATGATCGGAACTGACTGGATCAAGCCCGGCGCCGTGGTCATCGATGTGGGCATCAATCGCATCGCGCAGTCCGCCGAGCAAAGCCCTACCGGCAAGGCGCGCACGCGACTGGTCGGGGATGTGGACTTCGCTGCGGTCAGCAAGATCGCGGGTGCCATCACGCCTGTCCCGGGGGGCGTCGGCCCGATGACCATCGCCTGCCTGCTTGCCAACACCCTGACTGCCGCGCGTCGCCAGTCGGCCTGAACCACTAGAGGTACGCCTGCGCGTACCGGGAGTGAATGATGCCCTTTTCCCTGCTCAAGTACGGCCTGTCCTCCGAGTATCCGGCCGAAGTCGACCTCCCACCGCCCACGGAGCTGAAGTCCCGCTACGATGTGGTCATCATCGGCGGCGGCGGACACGGCCTGGCCACCGCCTACTATCTGGCCAAGTATCACGGCATCACCAATATCGCCGTGCTGGAAAAGGCCTACCTGGGCAGCGGCAACACCGCGCGCAACACCGCGGTGATTCGCTCCAACTATCTGACCCCGGAAGGCGTGCGCTTCTACAGCGAATCGGTGCGCATGTTCCAGGGACTGTCCAACGAGTTCGACTACAACATCATGTACTCGGAGCGTGGCCAGCTGACCCTCGCGCATACCGATTCCACCGTGCGGGCCTTCCGTCAGCGCGCCGAGGTCAACACCCACTTCGGTGGGCGCACCGAGATGCTGGATCGCCAGCAGATCCGCGAGCTGGTACCGAGCCTGAACCTGGACCCCGGCCACCTGCCGGTCATGGCGGGCCTGTGGCATATCGATGGTGCCACTGCGCGGCACGATGCCGTCGCCTGGGGATACGCCAAGGAGGCCGCCAAGCGCGGTGTCGAGATCCACCAGCTCACCGAGGTACAGGACCTCGTGGTCGAAGGCGGCAAGATCCGCGCGGTGAAGACCAATCGCGGCACCGTGCAATGTGGCTGCGTGGTGCAGGCGGTGGCCGGGCACAGCTCGGTGCTCGCCAGCAAGGCCGGCTTTACCATGCCCATCATCAGCTACCCGCTGCAGGCGATGGTCACCCAACCGTTCAAGCCGTTTCTCGATCCGCTCGTCAGCTCCTCGGCCCTGCACTGCTACGTGCAGCAGACCAGCCGTGGCGAGGTGGTGTTCGGCGGTGGCTCCGACCCCTACCCGCTCTACAACACCCGCTCGACGCTGGACCTCAAGGAAAGCCTGATCGCCGCGGCGCTGGAGATGTTCCCCTTCCTGTCCCAGGCCCGCCTGATGCGCCAATGGGCAGGCACGACCGACATGACGCCGGACTACAGCCCGATCATGGGCGAAAGCCCCGTCGAGAATTACTACCTGGATGCCGGCTGGGGCACCTGGGGCTTCAAGGCGACGCCGATCTGCGGCAAGACCATGGCCGAACTGGTCGCCTCCGGCGGCAAGACCCCGGACCTGATCGCCCCCTTCGCGCTGGAACGCTTCGCGCGCTTCCGTCAAGTCAACGAGATGGGCGCGACTGCCGCCAGCCACTGATGCCTCGCGACGGCTCGACCTACAAGGCTCGATGACTGCCCGGGAATGCGCACCCCACGCTGGATGTACAAGAACAACGGTCAAGGATTTCCGCGATGAAGATCATGCCCTGCCCACTCAATGGGCCCCGAAATATCAGCGAATTCGTGTATGGCGGCGAGCTTGCCGACATGCCAGACCCCGATACCTGCAGTGATCGCGAGTGGGCCGACTACGTCTTCTTCAGCGACAACACCGCCGGTGTCGTCACCGAATGGTGGATGCACGCCGCCTCCAGCTACTGGTTTCTCGCCGAGCGTCACACCGTGACCGACGAGATCCTGCGCACCTTCGATCCCTCCGAGCGCTTCACCCAGCGCGTGGAGTTTCCACTGCACACCACGGATAGCTCGGGAGAACGCGCATGAACGCCAGAGTCCCCATGACCCGAGGCGCACGTCTGCCAGCCCCGATGGGCCGACTGATCGACCGTGACACGCCGGTGACCTTCAGCTTTGACGGCAAGAGCTATCAGGGCTTTGCCGGCGACACCATCGCCAG
The DNA here is from genome assembly GCF_013374055.1 of Cobetia sp. 5-11-6-3. Taxonomy (NCBI): domain Bacteria; kingdom Pseudomonadati; phylum Pseudomonadota; class Gammaproteobacteria; order Oceanospirillales; family Halomonadaceae; genus Cobetia; species Cobetia sp. 5-11-6-3. The sequence goes on from NZ_BLWJ01000007.1 coordinate 194,089, forward strand.
CGCCCTGGCCGCCAATGGCCGCTGGCTGCTGTCGCGCTCCTTCAAGTATCACCGCCCGCGCGGCGCCCTGACCTTTGCCGGCCAGGATGCCAACACCCTGGTGCAATTGCCGGATGAGCCCAACGTGCTGGGCGATGAGCGCCAGATCAGCAGCGGCTTGCAGGTCACAGCTCAGAACGTGAATGGCAGTCTGGACAATGACCGCGACATGCGACTGGGCAAGTTCTCGAAATTCATGCCGGTGGGCTTCTATTACCGCGCCTTCTACAAGCCCAAGGGCGTCTGGAAGTACTGGGAGCCGCTGATTCGCCGCAAGGCCGGGCTCGGGACCTTGAATCTGGACGTGCGTGGCGACTATCACGACAAGGCCTATCTGTTCCACGACGTGGTGGTGGTGGGCGCCGGCCCGGCGGGCATGACGGCGGCGCTTGGGGCTGCCGAGGGTGGCGCCAACGTGCTGCTGGTCGAACAGGGCCGTCTGCTCGGCGGCGCCTTGACCTATGCGCGCTTCGACGCCGAAGGCCATGAGGCCAACCAGACACTGCAGACGCTGAGCGCGGCCGTCACGGCGCATCCGCGCATCGACGTGATGACCGAAGCGACCTGCAATGCCTGGTTCACCGACAACTACCTGCCGGTGATCCGCGGCAAGCGCCTCTACAAGGTGCGCGCCAAGGAATGCATTCTCGCCAGCGGCGCCTTCGATCAGCCGGTGGTATTTCGCAACAACGACCTGCCGGGCATCATGCTCGCCAGTGCCGCCCAGCGCCTGATGCAGCACTATGGCGTGTTGCCGGGCAAGCAAGGCGTGGTGATCACCGGCAGCGATGATGGCTATCTGGCCGCGCTGGACCTGATGGAGCACGGCGTCAACATCGTCGCGCTGCTCGACATGCGCGCCCAGCCCGATGAGGCAAGCCTTGCCGATGCGGTGCGCCACTGCGGCATCGCCTTGAAGCTCGAGCACGCCATCTTCGAGGCGCAGGCGGAGAAGTCGCTGCATCACGTCACGGGCGTCGAGGTACGCAAGATCATCGCGCGCGGCGAACTGGCCACCGAGGGAGAGGTGATCCCCTGTGATCTGGTCTGCATGACGGCGGGCTACATGCCGGTCTATCAGCTGGCCTGCCAGGCGGGTGCCAAGCTCTCCTATCTGGATGACGATGCACGCTTCAGCCTCAGCGGCCTGCCGGCACACCTGCACATGGCGGGCTCCGCCAATGGCCTCTATCACCTCAAGGACGTGATCGCCGATGGCCAGCGTGCCGCCAGGTCTGCACTGGCTGGGCTTGCCGCCGCAGGCAAGGTCGTGGATGTCACGCCGGAGGCGAATGAGCCGGCAGCCATCACGCCATCACGTCCCTTCCGTCAGCATGGCTGGCCGCTGTTCGCGCACCCCAAGGGCAAGGAATTCGTCGATCTGGATGAAGACCTGCAGATTCGCGATATCCTCAATGCCACCCGCCACGGCTACCGCGACATCCAGCTGGTCAAGCGCTTCTCTACACTGGGCATGGGCCCGTCACAGGGTCGTCACTCGGCACTGCCAGCCGCGCGCCTGGTCGCGGAGGCCACGCAACGTACCGTCAGTGAGACCGGCGTGACCACCGCGCGCCCGCCCTTCGTGGCCGAACCCCTGCCGTTGCTGGCCGGTCGCAGTTTCGACCCCTACCGCCAGACACCGATGCATCAGCGCCATCTGGCTCTCGGTGCCAGCATGATGCCGGCCGGCCACTGGGCGCGCCCGGCCTTTTATGGCCGCCCCGAGCAGCGCAATGACGCCATGCAGACCGAGGCGCTGGCCGTGCGCAACGGCGTGGGCCTGATCGATGTCTCGACCCTCGGTGGCATCGAGCTGCGCGGGCCGGATGCCGCCGAGCTGCTCAACCGCCTCTACACCTTCGCCTTCCTCAAGCAGCCGGTGGGTCGCACGCGCTACGCCACCATGGCCAACGAGCAAGGCGTGATCATCGACGATGGCGTCTCGTGCCGCCTCGGTGAGGAACACTTCTATGTCACCGCCACCACCAGCGGCGTGGACCGTGTCTACCAGCAGATGCTGAAGTGGAATGCCCAGTGGCGACTCGATGTCGATATCACCAACGTCACCGCCGCTTACTGCGCCGTCAATCTGGCCGGGCCCAAGGCCCGTGAGGTGCTGAGCAAGGTGTGTCGCGACATCGACCTGAGCCCCCAGGCCTTCCCCTATCTGGAGCTGCGCACCGGCCATCTCGAGACCGAGCTGCTGGGCACATCGGGCAGGATTCCCGCCCGCCTGCTGCGGGTCGGCTTCGTAGGTGAACTGGGCTACGAGATCCACGTGCCGAGCCGTTTCGGCGAAGCGCTGTGGGATCTTTTGATGATGGCGGGCAAGGAAGCTGGTATCCGCCCCTTCGGTGTCGAGGCCCAGCGTCTGCTGCGCCTCGAAAAAGGTCACATCATCATCGGTCAGGATACCGATGGCATGAGCCATCCCGGCGAGATCGGCCTTGAGTGGGCTGTCAGCCACAAGAAGCCCTTCTGTGTCGGCCGTCGTGCGATCGAGATTCTTGCCGCCCAGCCCCAGACCCGCAAGCTGGTCGGCTTCATGCTGCCCAAGGACAGCCCGCAACCGCTGGAAGGTCAGCTGGTGCTCAGCGGCGGGGAGCAGAGCGCCGACGCCGCCAAGCCCGGTGGCGATATCACCGGCAACGTGACCTCGTGTGAATACAGCGCGACGCTGGGTGCCATCATCGGCCTGGCCTACGCCGGAATCGACAGCAGTACGCCCGGCAGCAAGATCACCATCCGCACCCAGGGCGACGTACTGGTCCAGGCCGAGGTCGTGGCACTGCCCTTCTTTGATCCCAAGTCTGCCCGCCAGGAGCTGTGAAATGACGACATCAATGACGGTCCACCTGGATGGCGCCACGGCGTTGGCGCGCTGTGCACTGCCGGCAAGCCTCACTGGCGCGTCGACCGCCGAAAGCTCAAGTGACATGACGCCGGCCACCAGCCACTGTGCGCTCGCCGACATGAGCGCCCTGGGACGCGCAGGCGTCCGCGGCCGCGAGGCCGCCGACTGGCTGGCCTCGCTGGGCTTCACGGTGCCGGATACGCCCAATACGGCAAGGCTCCAGACGGATGGCAGCTGGCTGGTCAGGCTGTCAGTGGGCGAGTTTCTGCAACTGACGCCGGCCATCACTCCCGATGCGGGCGTGGCCGAGCTGCCGCTCATGGCGCAGGCGGATGAAGCGCTGGCCCAGGGCATGCGCGTGCATTCCCTGCCACGGCGTGATTCCCACGCCTGGTTCAGCCTGAGCGGCATCACCCTGCCCGCCCTGATGGCCAAGCTGTGTGGAGTGGATCTGCGCAGCGAGGCCTTCCCGCCGGGAAGCGTCGCCCAGACCTCGGTGGCACGCACCAATGCCATCATCGTCAACGTGGGAAGCCATCAGTGCCCTTGCTTCCACCTGCTGTTCGACATCGCCTCCAGCCACTATCTGTGGGGCGTCATGCTCGATGCCATGCGCGAATACTCGGGGCAGACCGTGACAGCCGCTGCCCTGCTGGCCCATCATCACGGCTAGCGATTGCGACGCAACCTTGGCATCCGCTCGCGCATGCCTCTCACGTTGTCACCCGCTCCCCGTCGTTGTCTGACTTCCAGGCAGCGACGGGGAGACTGCGTTTCACCTACGGCTCGCCATACGCAGCAAAAGGAACCAGGTATGCCCGATTCCCACGCCTCGCTCCCTTCCAGGCAGGATGTCGTGACCGATGACCCATCGCTCTCGACCGCGCCTGCTCGCGAGAATGATTACACCGTGCCGGCGCTGTTTCGCGGGCTGAGAATCCTCGAGATGTTCAGCAGCAGGCGCAAGGTGCTGACCACCAATGACTTCGCCGAGGAACTGGGCACCACCAATTCGGCCATCTACCGTATCGTCATCACCCTCACCGACATGGGCTATCTCAAGAAGATCGCTCGCAACACCTATGAACTGGGGCCACAGGTCATCTCGCTGGGCTTCAGCTATCTGGCCAGTCGTGACCTGGTCGAGGTAGTGGCACCCCACCTGGACACCCTGCGCGATCAGACCACCATGTCATGTCACCTGAGCGTGCGTGAGGGCACGGATGCCATCTATCTCTACCGCGCCTTCGCCGCACAGCGCATGTCGGTCAACATCCCCATCGGCTCCCGTCTGCCGTGTCATGTCAGCGCCATGGGGCGCATCCTGCTCACGGTGCTGGGCGAGGATGAACTGCAGCAGCTCTACCGCCAGATCCGCCTGGATGACTACCCACCGCCGGCGCCCCAGAACCTGCCGGCATTGAAGGATGCCATCGAGGAAGCTCGCCGCCAGGGATGGGTGGAAAGTCGCTCCGACTACGCCACCGCCATCGCCACGGGGCTTTATGACCACACCGGCCATCTGGTGGGCGCCATCAATATCTCGGGCCCCGATGCGATGATGGCCGACGAGCGCCGGCGCCTGCTGTTGCGCGGCGCGCTGATGGACTGCGCCCGCCATATCAATCATGAGCTGGGGGGACTGCACCGCCGCTGACAGGCAGTTTCCTGCTGGTCGCTGCTTGTTCTCCCGGGACGTCCATCATCCCTCTTGTTTCCCTCTTGTTTCCCTCTTGTTTCCCCCTCCTTTCCCCATCCCTTGCCCACCCTTTCCCCTTACGCTCCCCCTGGAACACGAGAAGGCCCGCCAATTGGCGGGCCTTCTCGTATCACACGCTGACAGGACTCACCTCACTCGGGGAATCCAGCACTTGGGGGGCAGACTCAACGCGCCGCCCCCTTGAGCACCGCAGCCGGAACTGCAGCGCTCGCCTTGCCGGCATGCCCGGACGCAGTGCCTTCTCCCTGTGACGGGGAGGACATGTTCACGAATTCCGGGTAGGCCCCCATGCCACATTCGTGCATGTCCATGCCTTCCAGTTCCTCTTCCTCGCTGACACGCAGGCCACCACAGACCTTCTTGATCACCAGCAGCGCCACCAAGCTTGCGCCGAACATCCAGACGAAGATGATCAGCGTGCCCAGGATCTGGGTACCGTACGCGGCGTCCGGATTGGAGAACAGCACTGCCATGATGCCCCACAGGCCGGCGGAGCCGTGTACGGAGATGGCACCGACCGGGTCATCGATCTTGAGACGGTCCAGTCCCACCACCGACAGCACCACGATGATGCCGCCTACCGCACCGACCAGCACCGCAAGGCCGGCAGACGGCAGCAACGGCTCGGCAGTAATCGAGACCAGACCGGCCAACGCGCCGTTCATCACCATGGTCATGTCAGTCTTGCCGAACATCGCGCGTGACAGCAGTGCCGCGGCCACCATCCCTGCCGAGGCCGCGGCATTGGTGTTGACGAAGATACGCGCCACGCTGTTGGCATCATCGAGACTGGCGATCTTGAGCATCGAGCCGCCATTGAAACCGAACCAGCCCATCCACAGGATGAACATGCCCAGCATGGCGACCGGCAAATTGGCACCCGGAATGGCACGTACCTTGCCGTCCACGCCGTAGCGCCCCTTGCGCGGACCGACCAGCAGCACCGCCGCCAATGCCGCCGCCGCGCCCGCCATGTGCACGACCACCGAGCCTGCGAAGTCCTGATAGCCCATCGCATCCAGGAAACCGCCGCCCCACTTCCAGTAGCCTTCCACCGGATAGATGACCGCGACCATCACCACCGCGAAGATCAGAAACGGCCACAGGCGCATGCGTTCCGCCACGGCCCCCGAGACGATGGACATGGTCGCGGCGGCAAACACCGCCTGGAAGATGAAGTCCGCCATGCTGGAGTAATAGACCGCCCCTTCGCCAGCACTGATGTCGCTGAGGGTATTGTCAGCGCCGAGCATGAACGACAGCCCCGGAATCACGCTGCTGATGGCGTTGTCACCGGGATACATCACGTTGTAGCCCACCACCAGGAACACCAGACAGGCGATGCCGTAGAGCAGCGCATTCTTGGTCAGGATCTCGACGGTATTCTTGGAGCGCACCAGCCCGGATTCCAGCATCGCGAAGCCGCAGGCCATGAACATGACCAGCGCGGTACACATCAGGAAGTAGAACGTATCCAGCGCGTAGCTGAGTTGCAGCACATCGATATTCACCAGCGTTTCCCCTTTGTTGTTATCCGCAAGCGCTGTGGTCAGTGGCTTGCGATCCATTCCCTATCACGCCCTCGGCGCCGAGAGCGGTTGGCCGAGAGCTCTTTATCAAGAGCTCTTTATCAGGAGCTGTCTGCCAGAAGCAGCTTGCCGAGAGCGTGGCCTAGACCGCTGCCTGCGCCGTCGCTTCGGCCATGGCCGCCACGCTTGCCTCGCGGGCTTCCAGCCACTCGAGCACGCTGGGCAGATAGCGCGTCAGTCCCTTGTAGTCGATCAGCTCCGGCGGCAGCGTATGCAGCACCTTCAGCAGACGCGTCTGCCAGACCGGGTTGGTACACAGGTCCTCGAGGCTGATCAGATAGGTGCGGATACCGAAGAACAGCGCATGACTACGCGGCATGCGCACCAGCGTCTGCAGCTCGACGCGCAGATGCACATCACGACCGGCGTTTTCGGCGGTGATGGTGGTGCGATCACTGCCCCACTCGGCATAGGTCTCCGGGGAGCTGTCCATGCGCGGATGGATGGTCATGGTCCAGTTGAGGCGTCGCACCGGCCCGCCGACCTGGATGGCGCACAGGTATTTGAGCGCGCGATCGAACACGCCCATCTCATGCGCCAGCGGCACCGGACCATGCCACTGCTTGAAGCTCATGCCGGCATCGAAGGCCAGTGACCAGTCCGCCGGACAGGTGATCATGCCGGCGTCCATGAAGAGGTCACCGTCGCGCTGGTCGAGCAGCGCGATATCGCCCTGCATCTGACGGCCGATATAGTCCAGTGGCGGCAGTGGCAGGCTGGTGGCATCACCCATGCAAAAGGCCTGCTCCAGCCCCAGCAGATGGTTGCGCCACACGCAGTCATCGCCGTCGCGCTCGAAACTGAAGGCCTGCGGATAGTCCCGGGCGTAGTGCGTCATCACGAATTCCAGGAAGTCCCAGGCTGCCGGCTGCATGTGTGGCATCACCAGGCAGCGTCTGGGGTCCTTGGCCAGCACCCGCTCACGCTCGGCGATCTCGCTCAGGTAGTGCTCATCGATATCCAGCATGTGCTCGGTGATGGAGCCCGGCTTGCCCGGCAAGACATGCGGCTCGATATTGACCGAGTAACGGTACTCATCTTCCGGGAACGGGAAGGGAAAACGCTGGATGGCGTAGTCGGAGTTCTTGAAGGTGAACTGACCATGGAACGCCTGGTCATCTCGCGGGGAAAATTGCATGTTCCTGCTCCTTGGGGGTCCATCTCGCGAAAGACGGTTTCAGAGATCCAGCACCAGCCGCTGGCTGCGTGCCCGGGAAACGCAGGGCATCATGCAGCGCTGACTGGCCCGCTCCTGTTCATCGAGGAAGGCGTCACGGTGTTCCGCCTCCCCCTCCAGCATCTCGACCCGACACTGTCCGCAGACCCCGCCGCGACACAGGCTCGTCACCTCGACACCGCTGCGCTCCAGCGCTTCCAGCAGGGATTCCTGGGCACCGACCGTCACTTCCACGCCGCTGCCGCGCGCCACGGCCGTGAAAGGAGTCCCCGGTTCCGGGGCGGCAAAGACCTCGTGATGGATGCGCGCGAGACTCCAGTGCAGCTCGCGCGCCGCGTCCTTCACGGCATCGATCATGGCCTGCGGGCCGCAGAGGTAGACGTGCGTGCCGTCGGGCTGACGCGCCAGCAGGGCCTTCAGATTCGGACGCTCGAGACGGTGCTGGGTGATGTTGCCACTCGCCAGATAGGGCGCGGCCTCCGGGAAGCGGGCGACGTCGAGGTCCTGGCTGCGCAGGTGAAGCTCCCAGCTGGCGCCACGCCTCTCCAATTCCGGCAGGTAGGAGAGAAACGGCGTGATGCCGATGCCGCCTGCCAGCATCAGGTGATGGCGCGCCTGCCAGTGCGGCAGAAAGAGGTTGGCCGGCGGGCTGAGCTCCAGCTCGTCGCCGACCTTGACGCGGGAATGGATGGCTTCGGAGCCCCCACGCGAGACCGGCTGACGACGCACCGCGATGCAGTACTGCGAGGGATCATCCGGCGGGCTGATCAATGAATAGGCGTTGCGACACACCCGCCCTTCTCCCGGAATGCCCAGCACCACATGACTGCCCGGCGAGAACGGCGTGAAGGGTGAGGCCTCATCGGCAGGCACCAGAGTGAGACGGCGCACGCTGCTGCTGAGCTGATCGACCGCGGCGACCCGCGCCTTCATGAAGCGAGACATGGTGCCACCTCCTCCTGTGAGGGAATCTCTCCCGGCGCTTCCGCATCGATTCGCACGCCCATGTAGGCGCCGAGACGCTTGGAAAAATGATCACGCACTTCCAGCATCAGGCCGCAGCCATCACAGGCTGACGGCGAGTGAATGACGTGCTCACTGACCTGCTGGCAGTGCACGCAGAACACATGCCGCCCCAGGGCAGCCACCGGCAACATCACCATGTCATCCAGCAGCAGCCCCTGCTGCTGAGCCAGATTGGCGACCTGCCACACGAAATGCTCACTGCCGATGATGACCAGACACCCCGCCGCGCCTACCTCGCCGATGGCACCCGCCAGCGCATCGCAGGCCAGGGGGCGATCATCGACGTCGTACCAGCGATACAGGCGGGCGCTGTCGGCGAGCCCCTTGGGCAACGCCTCTGTTGCCGGAGCGGATTGCACGGCGCCTCCCACCTCGCGGCTACCGAGCTGCCCCAGCAGCGTACTGATCAGCTGACAATGCATCTGCAGTTGCTGACGGGCGTTGCCCGCCGCCTCTCCAGTGCCTGGCAGGCTCTCGGGAGACTGGCATGCCACCAGATACCGTTGGGCATCGGGCAGCGCCTCGATGCGTGGATAGTGTTGCCGACTTCGAATCCCGGCAGTGACAGAGGATGATTGCGGGCTTTTCATGACACGACCCTGCTCTGAGAAATTGTCCTTGTTGTAATGCCGCCGTCTTGACGATGACGTGCATTCGACTACCACTCCATTTCTTGAGCATATTTCGTGCCATTGACGGCAAAATCATTACCCCGCATGCCCGGCAAAATCGTCTGAAAACCCCATTTCACATATGAAAAATCAATAGAGGTATTCACGCACCAAAACAGAACACAAAGCTCATGAATATCGGCTTGCATTCACCATTATTGCCCTGACCCAACCTCACCTCATAAGCCAATCGCTACGCCTGACATATTTCTCATTTAATGTCTTCAAGATGCTGAAAGAATGGAAAAACTTTATCTTGGGAGAATCACGATCTCACAATCGACACGACACTACGCGCTTCTCCACCGTCAGCATTCTGATGCACTTTCGCTTGCATGATATTGGCCTTTTTCCTTGATTTTACTCACCACCAAAGAAAGCGCCTCACCGAAGGGTGAGGCGCTTTGATGACTCAATATCGTCAGGTCATATTTTTCTACATCAACCGGAGCAGAGTTCTTGTCATTGCGACATTTTTCCTGGACAACATTGCGGCGATCTTGCTGACAAAAGGCTTCGCAGCTTTGCCATGACAATCATGCGCAATGGCAGCCATGCACGATCGCTCTCATGCGCAATGGCACACGCACGATAGAGATCGTGCCATCAGTAACCGCCCTGGCCCGGCACCCAGTTGGTGCCCGCCAACGGAACACGTGCCATGGCGGCCGCTTCCACATTCAGGGCGACCAGATCTTCCGGCTCCAGATGATGCAGGTGTGACTTGCCACAGGCACGTGCCAGGGTCTGGGCTTCCAGCGTCAGCACGCGCAGGTAGTTGGCCAGACGCTTGCCGGCCGCGACCGGGTCCAGTCGCTGGCTCAGCTCCGGGTCCTGGGTGGAGATACCGGCCGGACACTTGCCATCCTGGAAATCGTCATAGAAACCGGCGGCGGACCCCAGCTTCTGATACTCCTCGGCGTAACGCGGATGGTTGTCGCCCAGCGCGATCAAGGCGGCGGTACCGATGGCCACGGCATCAGCACCCAGTGCGATGGCCTTGGCCACATCGGCGCCGTTGCGAATCCCGCCGGAGACGATCAGCTGCACCTCACGGTGCAGGCCCATTTCCTGCAGTGCCTGAGTGGCCTGCGGGATGGCGGCCATGGTCGGGATACCGACGTGCTCGATGAAGACATCCTGAGTGGCGGCGGTGCCGCCCTGCATGCCATCCAGCACGATGACATCCGCGCCCGCCTTCACCGCCAGCTTGACGTCGTAGTAGGTGCGGGTCGCGCCGATCTTGACGTAGATCGGCACCTGCCAGTCGGTGATCTCGCGCAGTTCCGCAATCTTGATCGCCAGGTCATCCGGGCCGGTCCAGTCCGGGTGGCGACAGGCGCTGCGCTGGTCGATGCCCTGCGGCAAGGTGCGCATGCCCGCGACTCGCTCGGAAATCTTCTGCCCCAGCAGCATGCCGCCACCGCCGGGCTTGGCGCCCTGGCCGAGCACGACTTCGATGGCATCGGCCTTGCGCAGGTCGTCCGGGTTCATGCCATAACGTGATGGCAGATACTGATAGACGAGGCGCGAGGACTGGCCGCGCTCTTCCGGGGTCATACCGCCATCGCCGGTAGTGGTGGAGGTGCCGATTTCCGAGGCGCCACGCCCCAGGGCTTCCTTGGCCTGGGCGGACAGGGCCCCGAAGCTCATGCCGGCGATGGTGACCGGCGTGCTGATCACGACCGGCTTCTTGGCATGGCGCGTGCCGAGCACGACTTCGGTCTCGCACTTCTCGCGATAGCCTTCCAGCGGATAGCGCGACATGCTGGCGCCGAGGAACAGCAGGTCATCGAAATGCGGCACCTTGCGCTTGGCGCCCCAGCCACGGATATCGTAGATTCCCGTCTCCGCCGCGCGCTGGATCTCATGGATGACATCGCGGCCGAAGGTGGCGGATTCGCGCAGTGCCGGGTTGTAAGGCTGTGTCTGAGTTTCGTCAGTCATGTTGGGCATCCTGATCAGTAGGCTGAGGCGTTGTCGACCTTGAAGTGATAGAGCTGACGCGCAGATCCATAACGCGTGAAGCTGGCCGGGTCTTCATCAATTCCGGCACTCGCCAGCAGCTCCGCCAGTTCTTCCAGGTGCTCGGCACGCATGTCCTTGGCGATGCAGTCCGCGCCCAGCGATGCGACCGTGCCCTTCACGTAGAGTCGCGCTTCATAGAGCGAATCGCCGAGTCCTTCGCCGGCGTCGCCGCAGACCACCATGCGCCCCGCCTGGCCCATGAAGGCACTCATGGCCCCGATGTTGCCCTTGACGACGATATCCACGCCCTTCATCGAGATGCCGCAGCGCGCCGAGGCGTTGCCTTCGATGATCAGCAGGCCGCCGTGGGCGGTCGCGCCCGCGGACTGGGAAGCATCGCCCTTGACCCGCACGCAGCCGGACATCATGTTTTCCGCCACCCCGACCCCGGTGTTGCCGTGGATGGTGACGCTGGCCTTCTGATTCATGCCCGCACAGTAGTAGCCCGCGTGGCCATCGATATCGACACTGATAGCGTCATTGATGCCGCAGGCGATGTTGTGGGCGCCGTCGGAATTGACCACTCGCCACTCACGCGCGTCCTTCAGGGTGTCGGCATCGTGCAAGGCCTGGTTCAATTCGCGCAGCCCATCAACGGCCAGATCGTGAGTCTTCATCATTACGCGGCCTCCGAACGGGCGGTGTCTTTTTCCCACAGATACAGGCGGCCGGGTTCCGGCTCCCACACGCGGGCATCCTTGATGCCCGGCAGACTGGCCAGGGCGCGGTATTCCGAGGCCATGGCCACGTAGTCATCGGTCTCGGCGATCACGGCAGGCTTGCAGGCGATCGGGTCACGCACCACGGCGAAGCCATCACGGGTGCCAATGGTGAAGGTGAAGAAGCCATCAAGGTCCTTCAGGGCGCCGGTGATCGCGGATTCCAGGCTGTCGCCCTGCTCCAGACGCCAGGTCAGGTAGCCGGCGGCGACTTCGGAATCGTTGTCGGTCTCGAAGCTGATGCCCTCACGCTTGAGCTTGGTGCGCAGCCAGTTGTGGTTGGACAGCGAGCCATTGTGGACCAGGCACAGGTCACGCCCGGTGGAGAACGGGTGGCTGCCCTGCAGGGTCACGGCGCTTTCGGTCGCCATGCGGGTATGGCCGATGATGTGGCTGCCCTGCATGCCCTTGAGGCCATAGAGGCTGGCGATATGCGCCGGCAGGCCCACCGCCTTGAGGATTTCGATGCTCTGCCCCACGCTCAATACGCGTATCTGCGGGGCGCTGTCGGCAAGCCAGCTGCGCACGGCACTCTCTTCCCCGGCGATCTTGAATACCGCGACACTGGCATTGCTGAACCAGTCCGCCACCGTGCCGACCTGCTCGCCCAGGCCCTTGGCGATCGCCCCCCAATCCTCATCGACACCATCGCTCTGCAGCGTCAGCTTGATGCCAGCGTCAAATTCGTCGCCATAGATGGCGAAGCCGGCGCTATCCGGGCCGCGATCGGTCATCGCGATCAACATCGGCTCGAACAGCTCCCCCAGGCGCGATTCCAGCGCCGGGTTCTTGAGATAAAGCCCTACGATTCCACACATGGTGATGTCCTCTCACGGGCAGGAGGCGTCTCCTGCCTGGTGTCTTGAGCGTGGTGGTGACAGTGGCGACCCTCGTCTGACATGACCCGCGAGATCCGCGAGCGCCGCCGGATGAGATCAGAAGAATTCGGCGTAGCGTTTGACTTCCCACTCACTGACCTGGGCGTTGTAGTCCTGCCATTCCTCGCGCTTGAGGCGCATGAACTCGGCGCAGATCCCCTCGCCCAGGCTCTCGCGCAGAATGCTGTCCGCCTCGAGCGCATCGATGGCCAGCGAGAGATTCTGCGGCAGCGTCTCGATGCCCTTCTCGGCGCATTCGCTCGGGGTCAGCGAGTAGAGATTGATGTTGTGGGGCGTGCCCGGATCCAGCTTGCGCGCCACGCCATCCAGCCCCGCGGCGATGATGGCGGCGTGCACGAGATAGGGGTTGCAGCCGGCGTCCGGCAGGCGGAACTCGAGGCGACCGTAGGGCACACGCACCATGGCCGAGCGGTTGTTGTCCCCGTAGGCGATGAAGACCGGCGCCCAGGTCGCGCCGCTGGTGCTGCCGCCGCCGACCAGACGCTTGTAGGAATTGACGGTCGGCGCGGCAAAGGCACACAGCGCCGGGGCATGCGCCAGCAGACCGCCGAGGAAGTGATACGCCAGCGGCGACAGGCCCATGCCCTGGGAATCGGAGTCATCGCCGAACAGGTTGCGGCCGGTGTCATCACACACGGACAGGTGGAAGTGCATGCCGTTGCCCGGGCGGTCCGCCAGCGGCTTGGGCATGAAGGAGCACACCATGCCCAGATCATTGGCGATCTCGCCGGCAGCCATGCGCACGAAGGTGAAGCGGTCTGCCGAGGTCAGCGCATCGCTGTAGGTGTAGTTGATCTCGAATTGGCCATTGGCGTCCTCGTGATCGATCTGATAGACGTCGAAGTCCACCGCCTGCAGCGATTCGACCAGCCGTTCGAGGAATTCACGCGAACGCGACAGACCCTTGTAGTCGTAGCAGGGCTTGGCGAGGGTATCGCTCTCATCCACCGGCAACAGCTCACCCGCTTCCCCGCGGCGGAACAGCGAGAATTCCGGCTCCAGCCCGCTATTGAGTGTCCAGCCCTTCTCCTTCAGGCGCTCCAGCTGCTTGAGCAGTACCACACGGCTGTCGTTGGCGAACGGTTGCCCATTGACGTAGCCATCACAGGCCATGCGCGCATAGCCAGGCTGCCACGGCACCAGGCACAGCGAGCTCAGATCACCCCGCGCCATGAAGTCCGGCCCCTCCGGCGACATGCCGAGACCACTGACGGCGAAGCCGGCAAAGCCGGCGCCCTTCTCGACCACATCCATCAGGCAATTGGCCGGCACGGACTTGGTCTTGGCAGCGCCATGAATATCCACGAACTGCGCCAGCAAGTAGCGAATATCGTGATCCTTGATGAACTGTTGCGCCTTTTCGGGTGACATCTGGGTTTCCTCTGAGAGCGGACCGGGTTCCATCTCCCTCGACACTGTCTGCCACCCCGGGAAACCTGACCCCTTGTGGTGACACGCCACGCCAAGATAGCGGATGAAACGAGTTTTTGTGATTCCTGCTGGTCAACTTTATTTCCCTCAAAGAAAAGCATGCAGCATGCCATTTCGTCAGCTGTCGCCCTTAACTTTTCATCAACCTCCTGTTTTGTATGGAAATTTATTTTCCATAGGCGTTTTACCTCACCGGAAACGTCAGGTGATCCTGAGTGAAATCCTGCCCGTTTCTCGAAATAGGCATCATTTCGGCGCCCAAAGCCCCCTCTTCGCACCAGCATGACGCAAAGCGCTGATATTCACGCCCGAATTCGTGCTGCCAATCAGCGCCTGACCCGCTCAAGGGTTGCCGTGTCCATGGCCTTTGACGGAATTGGCAAGCCCCTTGCTTAACCATGAGGAATGTTTCTTTCCTTTCAAGAATCGACACTCATGCGATCAGGCAAGGCAAGCAGCAGGCACAAGCCCTTGTGAAGCGCCTGAATAGGCGCCTGAAGAGGCAACAGAACAACAACACCTCCTGCGGCGAATGCGCGTCTTGCGCGCCATCTTCGCCAGCACCAGCAGGACTACGGCACCACCCACTTACGCTAGGCAGCACGACTCACAGGAGAAAGGGACGCATGGCGAATTCATGGCGCATCTCGGCACTGGCCGAACAACACCGCAAGCTGGGCGCGGAGCTTGAAGACTGGAATGGCATGGGCACCGCCTGGAATTACGCCGTCTCGGACACGGCCGATGACCACGAGACCATCCGCACCCGCGCCGGTCTGATGGATGTCTCGGGGCTCAAGAAGATCCACTGCAATGGCCCGCACGCCCAGGCCGTGCTGGATTACGTCACCACGCGGGACATGTCCAAGCTGTATCCAGGCAAATCGGTGTACGCCAGCGTCTTGAATGAGGCCGGCAAGTTCGTCGACGACTGCATCGTCTATTGTCTGGCGCCGAACTCCTACCTCGTGGTGCACGGCACGGGCACCGCGAATGAAATGCTGGCCAAGAGTGCCCTGGGGCGCGCCGTCAGCCTGACCTTCGATGACGACATGCATGACATGTCACTGCAGGGGCCGGTCGCGGTGGATTTTCTGGAGCGTCATGTGCCGGGCATCCGTGAGCTGCGTTACTTCCACCATCTGCAGACCCAGCTGTTCGGCTACCACGTGATGATCTCGCGCACCGGCTACACCGGCGAGCGTGGCTACGAGATCTTCTGCAAGGCCAAGGACGCTCCCTCTCTGTGGGAACAGATTCTCGAAGATGGCACCGACATGGGCATCAAGCCGTGCAGCTTTGGCACCCTTGACTGGCTGCGGGTCGAGAGCCACCTGCTGTTCTACCCGGCGGACAATTCCGAAACCTACCCGTATCCCGACCAGCCGGTGGGCGACACCCTGTGGGAGCTGGGCCTGGACTTCACCGTCTCGCCGGGCAAGACCGAATTCCGTGGCGCCAGCGAACACTTCGCGCTGCAGGGCAAGGAGCGCGTCAAGGTCTATGGCGTGCTGTTGGACTCGAAAGACGTCGCCCAGATCGGTGACAAGATCTACGCCGACGGCAAGTGTGTCGGTGTCATCACCCAAGGCATGTACTCGCGCCTGAGCGATCGCTCCATGGCGCTGGCACGTCTCGAACCCGGCTATGCCGAGCATGGCACCCCGCTGACCCTCAAGACCGGCACTGACGGAGAGACCAGCCTCTCGGCCATCAGCCATTCCCTGCCCTTCGATGACCCGGAAAAGGCCAAGCGACTGGCGCGCGGCTGAGCACACGCACCATGTCGGGCACTGCAAGACCTGCAGTGACAACCGGGTGAAGTGGCAGGACGCATTGCGAACGCAAGACGCAAGAGGCCTCCTCGACGTGACGTCGAGGAGGCCTCTTGCCTCACACCCAGTCCAGGTGATTGAGAAGGACTCTCGAAAGGTACTCCCGCCCCCTTGGCAGACATCAAGGATGAGGGTTGACGGCAAAGTTGGTAATGTCACGCCATACCCCGCTCGCGAGCCGATGCGCCGCATGCCTCACAAGGGCATGCCGCGTCCTCGCCGGCCATCCCCTTCCCATTGCCACCCTCTCCGCTACAGGAGTCATCATGCCGCGAAAATCCCCCGCTCCCTCCGAGAAGTCGGAACAGGACAGCTCCGACACTCTGCCCCGTGAACCAGCGACCGACCCCGCTGCGCAATCAGAGAGGAAAGACACCATCACGGCGGCAGCTGACGAGACGCGTCTCGGACTTGAGCAGCACATCGCACGCGCGCTCAAGCAGCAGCGCGTCTCGCAGGGCTACAAGATTTCTGACGTCTCGCGTATCGCCGGTGTCAGTCAAGGCATGATCAGCAAGGTGGAGAACGCCCAGGTATCCACCAGTCTCGATACCCTAAACAAGCTGTGCAATGCCTTGAGTCTGCCGATCTCGAAGCTGTTCAGCGATTACGATGTCAATGGGCGTGGTGCCCAGCACATCAAGGCCGGGCAAGGCATGCAGGTGGTACGCACCGGCACGGAAGTCGGCCATGCCTATCAACTGTTGAGCTACAAACAAGGCCCCAAGAAGCGCTACGAACCCTTTCTGATCACCATGGATGATGCCAGCGAAGTCTTCCCCAACTTCTGTCATGCCGGGCATGAATTCATCTATCTGCTGTCAGGACATCTCACCTACCGTCATGGTGACAAGTTCTATGACATGGGCCCCGGCGACAGCCTGGCCTTCGATGCCGGCGTTCCGCATGGCCCCGAGAAGTTGAACGAGGTCCCGATTCAGCTGCTGTCGATCATTCACTACGACGACAACGAATAGGTCATCCGCTTCACCGCGCCTGATGATCCCGACAGTCTCCCCGCCCCTGGATGGCCCACTTCCCCTGGTGCTGATTCATGACCGGCCCTCCTGGGTAGTTGGCGCTTTCCGTGTCGGTTTCGCCTGGCGCAGGGCATCCAGCTCCGTCAGATAACGCTCCAGCACCAGATTGGGTGGGCGGCTCTTACGCGTGATGGCGCTGTAATAGGTGACATAGGAGTTGGCCACCGGGCTGAGCGCCTGCATCTGGCCATCGCGCACCCAGCGCTCGGCATAGTGGGTGGGCAGATAGCCGAGATAGCGCCCGGAAAGCACCAGGAAGGCGATGCCCTCGCGGTCAGTCGCGGAAGCGGCGGCCTTGAGCGGCTCGTGCAGCGCCTTGATCGCAGGCGTCTGCGCGTAGGCAGGCAGCACGGCATCATGCTGGCGTATTTCCTCCTGCCCCACCGGGCGTCCGCGCGCGCGAGTGTCGCCTTCCCGGGGTTCGCGAAACAGCACATGGCCCCGCGCGCAGTAAAGGCAGGAGGTTTCCTCGTAGAGCGAGCGATACTCGAGTCCCGGCAGCGTCTTGAGCGTCGGGATCACCCCGGTATGCAATCGCCCATCCAGTACGGCGCGCTCGATCTCATTGGGCGGGATCATGCGGATGTTGATCTTCACTTCCGGACCGTGCTTCTTGAGCGCGCTCAGGGCGTGAGTGATGTGCATCTCCGGCATGGTGACCAGGTTGTCGGTGATGCCGATGTTCAGCTCGCCCTTGAGCCAGGCGTGCAGTCCGTTGATGCGCGTGCGAAAGCCTTCCGCCGCTGCCAGCATCTGCATCGCGGCTTCATGGACGTCTCTTCCCTCATTGGTGAGCGCGAAACCACTGCGACCCCGCTGGCAGAGCTTGAGGCCCAGCCGCGTCTCCAGGTCACTCATCGCCATGCTGATGGCGGAGCGACTGATGTTGAGCTCGATCTCGGCCGCCGAGAAGCCTCCGCATTCCACCACCTTGCGAAAGATGCGCAGCAAGCGCAGATCGGCATCGCCAAGCTGTCCTCTCATGCCGTCCTTGCGCATGGTCTGCCCTCCTGAGTTCCACGACATGGAAAGTTAAGTAAATGCTTTCCTGAAGATAAAGACAACGGCATTTATCTTATCAAAAGGGCTTTCTAATCTAGCCAGACAGGAGCCGAGATCCAACAACAACAGCACTCTTCGGGAGACATCATGACCGCCTTCGACACATCCCCTTCCGCCCAGGCAGGATTGAGCAAGGAACAACTTGACGCCTACTGGATGCCCTACACGGCCAATCGGCAGTTCAAGCAGGACCCACGCATCATCACCAAGGCGCAGGGTGCCTACTTCACGGATTCTCGGGGACGCCAGATATTCGATGGCCTGTCGGGTCTCTGGACCTGCGGTGCCGGCCATTGCCGCCCGGAGATCGCCGAAGCGGTCAGCGCACAGCTGCGCGAGCTGGATTACGCGCCATCCTTCCAGTACGGCCACCCCAAGGCCTTCGAGCTGGCACATCGCATCACGGGACTGATGCCCGAGGGGCTGGATCACGTCTTCTTCACCGGCTCAGGTTCCGAAAGCGCCGATACCTCACTGAAGATCGCTCGCGCCTACTGGCGCAAGAAAGGCAAGCCGACCAAGACCAAGCTGATCGGTCGCAGCAAGGGTTATCACGGCGTCAACTTCGGGGGCTTCAGCGTCGGCGGCATCGGCGCCAACCGCACGCTCTATGGCCAGGGGGTCGATGCCGACCATCTGCCGCATACCCTGCTCAAGGAAAATGTCTTCACCCCCGGCATGCCCCAGACCGGTGCCGAGCGCGCCGATGAGCTGCTGGAGCTGATCGCGCTGCATGATGCCTCCAACATCGCGGCCGTCATCGTCGAGCCGATGGCAGGCTCCGCCGGCGTGCTGCCGCCACCTGTGGGCTATCTCAAGCGACTGCGCGAGCTGTGTGACCAGCACGATATCCTGTTGATCTTCGATGAGGTCATCACCGGCTTCGGGCGCATGGGCGCCATGAGCGGCGCCGAGGAATTCGGTGTCACACCGGACATCCTCAATGTCGCCAAGCAGCTTACCAATGGCGCGGTGCCGATGGGTGCCGTGGTCGTCAAGGGCGATATCTACCAGACCTTCATGGACAACGGCGGCGCCGATTACATGATGGAGATTCCCCACGGCTACACCTACTCCGGTCACCCGGTGGCGTGTGCCGCGGCGCTGGCGGCCCTCGACGTGCTCGAGAATGACCAGCTCATCCCCCGTGTCCGTGAACTGAGCCCGGTCTTCGAGAAGAAGCTGCACGAGCTCAAGGGCACTCGCTACATCAGTGACATCCGCAATTACGGCCTGGCCGGTGCTCTGCAGGTCGAGGCCTATCCCGGCGAGCCGGCGCGGCGTCCCTACGAGATCGCCATGCATTGCTGGAAGGCCGGCTTCTATGTGCGTTACGGCGGCGACACCATCCAGCTGGGTCTGCCGTTCATCACCGAGCACGATGAACTGGATCGTCTGATCAATGCCCTGGGCGATGCCTTCGCCGCACAGGACTGATGATCGACGCTTAGGACTGACAATCACGTTCAGGACTGACAATCACGTTCGGACTGGCGATCGACGCCAGCCCCATCACTGCCCTTTTTCTTGCAAGTCATTTCATGGAGCCCACAACAATGAAAACGCTCGGTCACCTCATCAACGGCAACCTCGATCACAGCGAAGGCCGTACCCAGGACATCTTCAATCCCTCCACCGGTGAGGTCGGCGGTCAGGTGCGCCTGGCCAGCAAGGCGACCGTCGAGGAAGCCATCGCGGCCGCCGCCGCCGCCTTCCCGGAATGGCGCAACACGCCGCCGATCAAGCGCGCCCGAGTGATGTTCCGCTTCAAGCAGCTGCTGGAAGAGCACGCCGACGAGATCGCCCGCCTGATCGGCCAGGAACACGGCAAGATCTGTCACGATGCGCTGGGGGAACTCCAGCGCGGCATCGAGAATGTCGAATATGCCTGCAGCGCCCCGGAACTGCTCAAGGGTGAGCACAGCCGCAATACCGGCCCGGGCATCGACTCCTGGAGCGAATTCCAGCCACTGGGCGTCGTTGCCGGCATCACGCCGTTCAACTTCCCGGCCATGGTGCCGCTGTGGATGTACCCGATGGCGATCGCCTGCGGCAACACCTTCGTCCTCAAGCCCTCCGAGCGCGACCCGACCTCCACGCTGTTCATCGCCGAGCTGCTGATGGAGGCTGGCCTGCCGGCCGGCGTCATGAATGTCGTCAATGGCGACAAGGAAGCCGTCGATACGCTGCTGGATGACCCGCGCATCCAGGCGGTCAG
Organism: Cobetia sp. 5-11-6-3; assembly: GCF_013374055.1. Classification (NCBI taxonomy): domain Bacteria; kingdom Pseudomonadati; phylum Pseudomonadota; class Gammaproteobacteria; order Oceanospirillales; family Halomonadaceae; genus Cobetia; species Cobetia sp. 5-11-6-3. The sequence goes on from NZ_BLWJ01000007.1 coordinate 214,400, forward strand.
CTTCGTGGGCTCCACGCCGATCGCCGAGTACATCTACAGCCGCGCCGCCGCCAACGGCAAGCGCTGTCAGGCCCTCGGTGGCGCCAAGAACCACGCCATCGTGATGCCGGACGCCGACATGGAATACGTGGCCAACTCACTGAATGGCGCCGCCTTCGGCTCCTCCGGTGAGCGCTGCATGGCGCTGTCCGTCGCGGTGGCCGTGGGCGATGACGCCGCCGACAAGCTGATCGCGCAGATGAAGCAGCAGATGGAAGGCCTCAAGGTCGGTATCTACAGCGACAAGGGCAATGATTTCGGCCCGCTGATCACCGCGGCGCATCGCGCCAAGGTGGTGGGCTACATCGATAGCGCCGAGCAGCAAGGCGCAAAGGTGGTGGTCGATGGCCGCAATCCGCAGGTCGAAGGCGGCGAGAACGGCTTCTTCGTCGGCGGCACCCTGATCGATGGCGTCACCCCGGAGATGACCTGCTATCGGGAAGAGATCTTCGGCCCGGTGCTGCTGGTCGTGCGCGCCGATTCGATGGAAGCCGCCATGCAGCTGATCAATGATCACGAATACGGCAACGGCACCTGCATCTATACCCGAGATGGCGAAGCCGCCCGCTACTTCAGTGATCACATCCAGGTCGGCATGGTCGGCATCAATGTGCCGCTGCCGGTGCCGGTCGCCTATCACAGCTTCGGTGGCTGGAAGCGCTCGCTGTTCGGCGATCTGTCCGCCTACGGCCCGGACGCGGTGCGCTTCTATACTCGCCGCAAGACCATCACCCAGCGCTGGCCTTCCGCTGGTCTGCGTGAAGGCGCCCAGTTCGCCTTCCCGTCCTGATCGATCGCCTTCCCGGCCTGATCCACGGATCATTGCCTGGTGACAACTGCGCCGGACAGCCCTGCTGTCCGGCGCTTTGGTGTGCGCATCACGCGAGATCATGCCGGCAGTCAGCCGCCGCCCCTTGCAGTGGCCAGAAACGACTCCACATAGTCAGGACATCTCATCACGAGAATCCCTGCCACAACTGCGGTCAACACCGTCACAAGGAGTCAGGATGATCTGGGTAATCGCCACCGTTACCGCCAAGGAAGGTCACGTTCAGGATGTCTTCAATGAACTCTGCGCCGTCGCGCCCACCGTGCGCGAGGAAGATGGCTGCCACGCCTACCACCCGTGCCTGGACTCCGAGCGCGCCGCCGACAAGGACAACGACCCACGCCACGACACCATCACCGTGGTAGAAGCCTGGGAATCCCACGATGCGCTGCAGGCCCACCGTGAGACCGAACATATGCAGCGCTTCCGCGACAACGCCGGTGACTGGATTGCCGATGGCGATATCCGCATCCTGAGCCCGGCGGGCTGAAGACGCCCCTCAGTGACGTGCTCTGCACTGAGAACATCATCTTGCCGCTCCCGTTCAGGGGGCGGTTTTTTTGACTCATCGGCCAGCAAGGTGGCGTACAACCGTCGAGACAGCCTTCCCTTTTTTCCTTGTTTTCCTCTCGCCCTCTCCTTGCACTCTTCTCGCCCTCTCTTCGTACTCCTCTCGCGCCCTCCTCGTCATCACAGTATTCATGAGAACTGGCCGAACGCTGAGCAATTTTAGACAAACAACCTTTTAAACAATCACTTGCGTGAAATCATTGAATATCCATCAACATGAAACCCCACGATGAGGCAGAGAAAATCCCTCAAAGATCCGAGAGGCATCACGAGAAAAAGAAGGGGAATTCACACAGTTCAATGACATTAAATGACAGACTTTGACGTCCTGAAACACCAAGAATTACACTTGATTTATATTGAATGAAGATTCAATAAAACGCCAGATACCTCTGGGCATGACGCCATCTTTATGGACCTGGAGTTCAGGCAATACCTGAGAGCGATCTGCTGGAATCTGTCAAGGGTGGACATGTCGCAAACCAGACACTAAGGTATGCAGCCTTCATTAACTCAATCTTAACGCTCACCGAAAGCACCAGGACTCGCGACCCACTGGATCACCAGTATTTTCGAAAGACTGTCGAAACCTCGACATTATCGATAAGAGAGGGAATCCATGACGCAGCATTACGCTGATGAGGGCAAGTGCATGCCACGACGCCCGCCACCCCGCACTTTCTTCCCTGGAAAGTGCTGACACCTCGTAGCTCGCAAGTGTGACAGGGTCTGCCTGTTCACCAGACGAAGACGCCTTGGACACGACAACCATCTCAAGGCAAGACGGCTCAGAACCTTCCTTTCATGACTCTCATCACCGCACTCCTGAACAGCTCGCTGCTCAGGTCAACAGGTGTTCTGTCATCCATTGGAGGCTCCGTACTTGAACAACGACTCTCTCTATCAATTCTCGACCATTACCGTTCTTCTCCTGCTGATCGCCTTCTATGGCGGTACCTACCTGATCACTCTCACCATTCGCAAGAAAAAGGAAGATGCTGACGAGTTCATGGTGTCCAACCACCGTGTCGGCTTCGGCATGGGCGCCGCCAGCATGACCGCCACCTGGATCTGGGCCGCCTCCTTCTATGCCGCTGCCACCTCCGGCTATACCTATGGCGTGTCAGGCCCGATCCACTATGGATTCTGGGGCGCGCTGATGATCCTGTTCATCTATCCCTTCGGCCGCCGCTTCCGCAAGCTGGCCCCCAACGCCCATACGCTGGGCGAGCTGATCCATGCACGCCACGGTTCGAGCAGCCAGCTGATTCTGGCCTTCTCCAACGTGCTGGGCAGCATCATCAGCCTGATGGTCAACTTCACGGCCGCCGGTGCGCTTGTCTCGGTGCTGTCGCCGCTGTCCTTCCAGACAGGCGTCATCCTGGCGGGGGTCGGAGTGCTCTGCTATACGCTCTGGTCGGGCTTCCGCGCCTCGGTATTGACGGATTTCGCCCAGCTGGTGGCACTGATGGCCATCGCCATCGTCATCATTCCGGCCGTGTTCTTTGCCATGGGTGGCCCTTCGGAGCTGGTGGAAGGGCTCAAGCATGTCACGCCACAACAGGCCGACTTCTTCTCGACTGATGCCATCCTCAATCAGGGGGCGCCCTTCTTCGTGGCCGTGCTGGCGTATGCCATCGGCAATCAGACGATTTCCCAGCGCCTGTTCGCGGTCAATGAAGATCACATCAAGCCGACCTTCATCACGGCTACCGTCGGCTACGGTGCCATCGTGATCGGTCTGGGGATGATCGGTCTGATGGCGCTGACCCTCGGGGTCGAGCCGCTCAATGGCGACATGAACAACCTGATTCCGCAGATGGTGTCGGAGTACCTGCCGCCCTTCTTCATCGCCCTGTTCTTCATCCTGGTGATCGGCTCGCTGTCCTCCACCGCTGACTCCGACCTCTCGGCACTCTCGGCGATCATGATGGCGGACGTCTACGGCAAGAACATCGCCCGCGGCAAGGCCGACCCTCGACGCATGTTGCTGGTCGGGCGTCTGACGATGATCATCGCCACCGTGCTGGGGATCGTCTTCGCCAGCTTCTCCCTGGATATTCTGGTGATGCTGGTCTTCGTCGGCGCACTCTGGGGCGCCATCGTCTTCCCGGTGATCGCCAGCTGCTTCTGGGATCGCATCACCAACCTGGCCTTCACCAGTTCCGTCCTGGTCGCCATGGTGGTGTTCTGCATGGCACGCTTCGAGTGGGTGCCGCTGGAGGGTATCAGTGGGCTGATCTTCGAGCTGCTCGCCAGCATCGGCGGCGGCGTCATCATCGGCCTGATGGTCTTCGGCTTCCTCGGTCGCATCGCCGGACTGGTCGCCGGCGTGCTGGCCATGCTGGCCATGGTCGTCTTCGCGACAGGCGAACTGCGTGACTACACCGTGCTGCTGGCCTCGCTCACGGCCTACGGCACCAGCACCCTGGTCTGTGTGATCATGAGTCTCGCCAGCCGCCAGCCGCGCTTTGACTTCACCACCATCACCGACAAGGTCGGCCATTACGACGAGTCCCTGACCTGATCGGGATGCTTGCCACAAGCGCCCCGGCGGCCCTTGGCGTCGCCGGGGACTTTCCTACTGCACATTTCAGGAGACACACGCCCATGACATTCCTGTTTGCCACCTATGTCCTCATCTGGCCATTGCTGACCCTTGGCGTACTCGCCGTGATCTGCGGCGCCGTGGTACGTGACAGCCGTCGCGCTCGCAAGGAGCACCGCGAGCTGGTCTGATCGGTCCGCGCGCAGAAGCCGAAACGCCCGCCTCGAGACTCTCGGGGTGGGCGTTTCGTCTTCAGACAGGGCACTCCAGCTCGCTGCCCTCTGGTCGGAGTCACTCAGCGGCCAATCCGGTCAAGCATTCTCTCCATCGTCGCGACCACTTGACGGCACAGCGCATCATCGAGTGCGTCGGCGTGCGGCGGTGCGAAACGCTGGGCGTCATTGTCGAAGTACTGACCATTGGCGCCGGCGAATTCCTCATCCAGTGCCGCACGTACCAGGATATCGGCACCGATGCCAAGATCCTTGCCCGGTACGCCGAAGCCTTCCTTGACCATCTTGCTGGCCAGCAGAGAGCCCGGGTTGACCGCGATCAGGATAGGCCCCTGGCCTTCCCAGTCCTGGGCGAGCATGCGGGTCCACATGGTGATCGCGAGCTTGCTCTGGGCATAGGCCGCGTAGTGGTCGTTGAACGCGACCTCGCCGGTCAGGGCCTTCAGGTCCACGGGGGATTGAGCCGCCGAGGACAGATTGACGACCCGCCCGGCCGGACGCAGTGCCGGCGCCAGTTTCTGGGTGAGCAGATAGGGGGCAAGGGTATTGACCACGAAGCGCAGGTCGAGACCGTCCGCCGTCACGACGCTGGGTGCCTGGAAGACACCGGCATTGTTGATCAGGACATCCAGACTGGCATTGGCCGCCAGCACATCGCTTGCCAGTGAGTCGATGGCGACCAGGTCGGACAGGTCGGCCACGAAACCGGCGACACGCTCAGCCCCGGCCAGCGCCGCAAGTTCGGCGACGACACCATTGACCTTCTGCTCGCTACGCCCGTGGATCAGCACGCGATGGCCGCGCTCCAGCAGGGCCTTGGCCGTGACCAGGCCGATGCCATCGGTGGAACCGGTGATAAGAATGGTTTTCATGTGCTCTCTCCTTGATATGTCCCACGACGCTTGAGACGCGAACGACAGGGTGTGCCGTATGGCCACACCCTGTCGTTTGTCTGTGCCAGCGCAGTGTCAGGATGATCCTGCCAATGTGGCTTTCGGTCACGGTATCAGACCTCGACGATGACCTTGCCGGTTGCCTGACCGCTGCCCAGCCGCGCGTGGGCCTGGCCCACTTCCGCGAGCGGGAAGACCTGATCATCGATGATCGGCTTGAGTGCGCCGGCATCGGCGATACGCGCCATGTCGGCCAGAATCTCGTGGTGCTCCTGACGACGGAAGTCATGCAGCATCGGGATCAGCATGAAGACGACATGCAGTGACAGGCCCTTGAAGTGCGCGGTGGTCAGATCGATGTCCATGAAGGACACGGTCGTCGAGACATGGCCATTGAGCGCGGCAGCCTCGAAGGAGGTCGGCAGGTTGGCGCCGCCGACGGAGTCGAACACGATGTCGAAGCCCTTGCCGTCGGTGAGCCTGGCCACATAGTCGGCGACCTGCTCATTGCGGTAATTGATGGCACTGGCCCCCAGGCCATCGACCAGCGTCTCGTGCTCATCACGACCGACGGTAGAGGCGACATCGGCACCGAAGTGACGGGCCAGCTGGATGGCGATGTGGCCCACACCCCCCGCACCACCGTGAACCAGCACCTTCTGACCGGCCTGGATGTTGGCCCGCTTGAGGCCTTCATAGGCCGTGATGCCGACCAGCGGCAGCGCCGCGGCTTCCACCATGCTCAGGGACTTCGGCTTGTGGGCGATCAGGCGAACATCGGCGGCGATGTACTCGGCCAGCGTACCCGGCAGGTCGGCCAGGCCACCAGCACAGCCATAGACGTCATCCCCTATGGCGTAGCCTTCGACGCCCTCGCCCACGGCTTCGACAGTACCGGCGAAGTCCATGCCCAGCAGCGCCGGCAGTGCCGGAGACAGCGGAAGCTCTGCGCCCATCTCGCGAATCATGGTGTCGACGGTATTGATGCTGGTGGCGGCGATACGCACCAGTACCTGACCTGCCGCCGCTTGGGGCTTGGCGATTTCCGCCGCTTCGAACACTTCGGGACCACCGAATGACGTCACCAGCATCGCTTTCATGAGTCTGACTCCTGCGTGAATGTTCATGCCATGGTAATTATCTTCGGCATGAACAATAAACGGCGAGTTGATACAATCAGTTTCTATATTTTGTTGAATATCAGTCCACAACACCATCGCCTCGGGGGGAGATGACATGAATCTTGAGCACCTGAAGCTGTTCGTCCGTCTCGCCGCCGTGAACAGCATCAGTCAGGCCGGCGAGGACCTGGGACTGTCGCCCGCCGTCGCCAGCTCTCACCTGCGCAAGCTCGAGGACAGTCTGGGGGTACGCCTGTTGCATCGCACCACGCGTCATGTGGCACTGAGCGAAGAAGGTCGCGCCTTTCTCCCCCACGCAGAAGAGGTGCTGGCCAGTGCCGAGGCGGCGCGGGCTGCCGTCGGTGCCGGCACCACCACCCCCACCGGCACCTTGCGCATCACGGCATCGGCCTCCTTCGGACGCATGCATCTGATCCCCGGGCTGGCCGGCTTTCTGGCACGCTACCCGGACCTCGAGCTGGATCTGCGCCTGACGGATACCATCGTCGATCTGGTGGAAGGCGGCTTCGACATCGCCATCCGCAACTCCGCTCTCAAGGATTCGAGTCTGATCGCGCGGCGCCTGGCCCCGGACAAGCGTATCCTGTGTGCTTCTCCGCAATACCTGCAGCGCCATGGCACTCCAACCCGCCCTGCGGAACTGAAACACCATGAATGCCTGACGCTGATCGGGATGGATCAATGGAGTTTCCAGCACGAGAATCGCGTCGAGGTGATACGCATCAAGGGCCGCATACGGACCGACAATGGCGAAGCGGTGCGCGATGCCTGCGCCGCGGGCCTGGGCATCACCCTCTCCTCGACCTGGAGTCTCTATCGTCATCTGGCGAGGGGCGAGCTGGTGGAAGTGCTGCCCGAGACACCGCTGGTCAACGAGACCGGTATCTGGGCGATCTATTCAAGCTCCCGACAACTGGCCCCCAAGATCCGGGCGTTTCTGGACTACTTCTCCGAGTACTTCGGTAGCCCGCCTTACTGGGACCTCCCCCAGTCCTGAGCCGAAGGCGCGAAGATTTCGCTGAAGACGGGCCCGCACGTCATAAGATGAGCGGCGCGACTCAGGCGATCTTCCAGCGCTTGAGCATCGGCCTGGAGTCTCGCCAGCCGCCAGCCGCGCTTTGACTTCACCACCATCACCGACAAGGTCGGCCATTACGACGAGTCCCTGACCTGATCGGGATGCTTGCCACAAGCGCCCCGGCGGCTCTTGGCGTACTCGCCGTGATCTGCGGCGCCGTGGTGCGTGACAGTCGTCGCGCTCGCAAGGAGCACCGCGAGCTGGTCTGACCTTGCCCACACGTAGAACAGCCACGGAAAGGCCCGCCCCGAGATGCTCGAGGCGGGCCTTTCCGTGGCTGTCGGGTCAACCGGATCCGCTCAGGCCACCCGATGGGCAGATGTCATGACCAGCAGACTCAGCAGTCGGTGGCCGATGACGGTTGGCGCTCGCCAGGCACGAGCATATCATCGTCGCAACGCAGGATGACCGCGACACGAGGACGAACCACATGGACATGATGAGCAGCATGAAAGGACTCGCCGGCGGCGTTCTGATCGGTCTTTCGGCAGTGATGCTGATGGCCTTTCTGGGACGTATCGCCGGTATCAGTGGCATCACGCGGGGCGCGCTGCTGGAATCAGGCCCGGACCGCCGCTGGCGTATCGCCTTCGTGCTCGGGTTGATCAGCGGCCCGCTGCTCCTTGTGCTGTTCAATCTTGACTGGGGCAATGTGGCCGAGGGCACGGATGCGCTGATCGGCGATCCCGCCAGCGGGGTGCTGAGCATGATGTTCGCCGGCCTGCTGGTGGGCCTGGGAACAGGCATCGGCGGCGGCTGCACCAGTGGCCACGGCGTCTGCGGCATCGCGCGTCTCTCCCCGCGCTCGCTGGTGGCCACGGGGGTGTTCGTGGCCATCGCCATGCTGACGGTCTTCGTGACCCGACATCTGCTGGGAGAGTCACCATGAAAGCTGTCACCGGCTTCATTACCGGGCTGGTCTTCAGCCTCGGCCTGACACTCAGCGGCATGACCGACCCCGCGCGTGTCGTCGGCTTTCTCGACGTGGCCGGAGACTGGGACCCCACGCTGATCTTCGTGCTTGGCGGGGCGGTCATCACCACCTTCATCGGTTATCGCCTCGCCTGGCGACGCAGCACTCCCCTGTTGGGTGAGCGATTCCAACTGCCTACACGCCGCGATATCGATGGTCGCCTGCTGCTCGGCGCGGCCCTGTTCGGTACCGGCTGGGGCCTGAGCGGATACTGCCCCGGGCCTGCCATCGTCTCCAGCAGCGCCATGAGTCTGCCATTGGCGGGTTTTCTACTGACGATGCTACTGGGCTGGTGGCTGGCCACGCGCCTGACTCGCGCTCACTGATCCGAGCGCCACGCAAGAGAAAATCCTTGCATGAGAAACGCCCGCCGAATGGCGGGCGTTTCTCATGCAAGGCGAGTCACCACGACCACACGGCGCCCTTTCTCTCACGGGACCTCATTGCGATGATCTCGCTGATCAACAGCCCCGTGGTTCGTGTGCTGGATGAAGTCACATCCACATGAAGCGTCGAAAAGCCAAAAAAAAGCCCGCCAATGGCGGGCAGGGAATGTCGGGACAGGACATTCAGGACAGGAAAGCGTTTGAGCAAGGGTTCTGCCATTGACGACGAGTGCGGTCTTGCGTTCGGGTCAAAACACTTGCTCAAGCGTTCTTCTCTCTCACGAGTTGTTCTCTGGAGCACTGACCATCAGGAGACAACGTGATGGTCAGTGGGTCCATTCAGCAACTGACAGAGGTAGGTCGATGGCATATCGGCGTCCTTGGCTGTCTTGCAGAGTCGGGGACTATTGCGTTGCCGCGAGCGGTTACGCGCTCTCGTTCAAGGCATGTTCGACGCGTGTGGCAGAGACACTCTTGCCGGCATCGTTGACGTAATCCGCCGAATCGCTTGCCAGTGCACGGGTGGTGCCCTGGATGCCGGCGTTGCTGATGGATGTCTGGACGCGGCTGGCAGCGACACTCATGCCGGTTTTCACGACATCATCATGGTGCAGTGTGGCTTGCTGAGTGACCGGCTGTGCCTGACCCATGATCACGCGATCACTGAGGGTGGCACGTACGCGGGCATCGGCTTCGCTGTCATTGGCAGAGGCCACGCCAGTGGCGGCAACGGACAATGCGGCAATGGCGAATAGAGACTTGAGAGATTGCATGGGGGTTCTCCTATTGAAAAAGGTCATGTCAGTGCAGACACCTGGCCTGCAAGCGCCTGACGCAGACATCGGGCGTCTCAGACGTTGACGTCGCTCACGGCGTGACGAACACGGGTGCCGGCAACGCTATCGCCTGAATCATTGGCGACATCGAATTCCTGCAGATGGATGGAGCGGTCATGGCCACGGATCTCGTCGTCACCGGAGGCAATCTGGAAACGGCCTGCCGAAGTGCTCATGCCGGTTTCCGCGAAGGTCGCCTGGCCTGTCGGTGCCTGCTGAGCGGCACCATGGATGACACTTTCACTGACGTTGTGCTGGACACGCTGGGCAGCCGGGCTGTCATCAGCCGCGAAGGTGGCGGTGCTGACGGTGGCGAGAGCGGCAGCGGCGATCAGGGTCTTGAGAGTGTTCATGATGATTTCCTCGATGAAGATGAAGTGATGATCAGACCTGGAAATGCAGGTCAGGGATGACGGTCAATCAGACGTTGCTGTCGCTCAGGGCGTGCTGAACGCGGGTAGCGGCGACACTCTTGCCAGCGTCATTGTCGAAGGCCTGTTCACGGCTGGCGGTAGCGCTGCCGTGCCCTTCAATGGACGACTGGGTCAGGGCGGTCTCGACACGACCTGCCGCGACGCTCTTGCCGGTTTCCGCGAAGGTGGCCTGAGCCGTCGGGGCCTGCTGGGCGGTGCCGACGACGACGTCCTGGCTGACGGACTGCTGGACACGCTGGGCGGC
>NZ_BLWJ01000008.1:0-301144 GCF_013374055.1 Cobetia sp. 5-11-6-3
ATCGAGACTGAGCCTTGTCGTGCCATAGGCCGGCAGGGCATCGAGTCCTGTGATTGTTGAAGTGATATCTGTCCCCTACAAGGAGCGAATACCGCATGAATTTTGAAAAACTCGCCATCCCGGATGTCGTGCTGCTGACCCCACAAAAATTCGGTGACGAGCGCGGCTTCTTCATGGAGACCTTTCGCCAGAGCGAATTCGTCGAGCACTGCGGTGATTACACCTTCGTGCAGGATAACCACAGCAAATCCCGTCAGGGCATTCTGCGTGGCCTGCACTACCAGCTGAATCAGCCGCAGGGCAAGCTGGTGCGTGTCACCCAGGGGGAAGTCTTCGATGTGGCCGTGGACATGCGCAAGAGCAGCCCGACGTTCGGCCAGTGGGTCGGCGCCCATCTGAGCGAAGACAACCAGCAGATGCTGTGGGTACCGCCGGGATTCGCCCATGGCTTCTATGTCATCAGCGAATCCGCGGAATTCCAGTACAAGTGCACGGATTATTATGCCCCGGGGGATGAGTACTCACTGAAATGGAATGACGCCAGCGTCGGGGTCGAATGGCCGCTGGTGAATGGCGAAGCGCCGCTGCTGTCGGGCAAGGATGAAGCTGGTGAATCTTTCGAGTCAGCCGCTGTCTTTGAATGATATGAACGGCATCATGCCAGTCAGGAAAATCTCCAGCTCGCAGGCTAATGGATTGGTGAAAAGATGAAGAATACTCGTCAGGCACTCAGGGAATTCGGTGCCAGTTTCATGGGGCCGGCCTTCCTGGTGTATGCAAAGGCAGTGGAAGCACAAGGTGCGGGACGAGTACCGGTATGTCTGGCCCGTGAGGGCTGGTGCTTCGAGCGTCTTCTGACGCAGCTGCAGGCACGTAACCTGGTGACATTCGAGCACTCACCACGGTATCTCAAGGTCTCTCGTACGCTGCTGTTCCGGGCCAATCTCGGGGAAGCCTTCCTCTGGCCCCTGGCGCTTGGCAATGATTTCGAGGGCGGCATGCTGGACCTGATGCGCAAGCGTTTCGGCTTGCAGATGCATGAGGCCTTCAGCGTACTGCCAGTCGAACTGCTGCAGATGCACGTCAAGCTCCCTGAGCAGCAGGAAGATGTCGTTACATGGCTGACACCGCATCTCGAGCGATTGAAGGCGTTGGTCGCACCGACACGACAGGGCGTGATGGCCTATCTGAAGACGCTGGGTCTGACGGAAGGGGCTGCGCCGGTCATGCTGGATCTGGGATACTCCGGCACGATCCAGAAGCTGCTGACGCGCATGCTCCAGCGCGAGACCTTCGGTCTCTACTATGTGGCGACCAAGCCAGGCAAGTCCATGCAGGGTGGGGCGACAGCCAATCTCGCCGGTGTCTTCCGTGAGGGCGTCAGCTGGGGCGACGGTTATCAGATGCTGGATCGCTCGTTGCTGTTTGAATCGCTGATGACGGCGCCGCATGGACAGGTGGTGGATGTCCGTCAGGACAGCGATGGTGGCTTCGAATTCTGCTATGGCCGCCAGGCGGCGACACAACGTCACTTCCAGGACATGCAGGAAGTCTTCGATGGCGCCATCGAGCAGGTGGCGGAGTGGTTGGCGGCGGGGGTCAGCTTCACGCCGGAGGAGGTCGAGCAGATGTATGAAAACTTCGCGACACGACAGGGCGCCATTCCGCAATGCGCGTGGCACCTGTTCTTCGTCGACGATGACTTTTCGGGCAATGGCATCTTGAACCCGTTGGTCCTTTTCAACATCTGATCGAGAGCTTTAATGAAACCTTTCAATGTCTTTTCCAAACGCAACTCCGCGTCGCTTTCCAAGGCGCAACGGAGCGAATTCGAGCAAGCCGAAGCCCTGGGCCTGTTCGATGCCAGCTGGTATCAGCAGCGCTATGGTCAGAAATTCTCCTCGCCGGCACATGCCTTCAAGGATTATCTCCACAAGTCACGCTTCGCGCCGATCCATCCTTCACCGGCATTCGATGGGGAAAGCTACCATCGCATGTACATGGACGTGTTCTATGACCAGCAGAGCCCGCTGTTCCATTATCTGAAAAATGGCAAGCAGGAAGGGCGCCAGCATGTGCCCCTGACGCCGCGCTGGGTTCCTCAGACACGCATGCCCTTGGATACCACGCTCACCGAGGCGGCCAGTCAGTTGAAGATGGCGGTCTGCCTGCATGTCTTCTACGAGGATTTCCTGGAGCGCTTCGCTCATGCGCTCGATGACATGCCGATCCAGGTGGATGTCCTGCTGACGCTTGCCAAGGGGGTGAATGAATCCCTGGCACGCAAGACGTTCGAGAAGCATGCCTGCGTCAGACGTGTCGAGATTCGTCATGTGCCCAATCGTGGGCGCAACTTCGGGCCGCTGCTGGTCGAGTATGGCGATGTGCTTGCGCAGTACGACCTCTTCTGTCACCTGCACTCCAAGAAGTCACTGTATTCAGGACGGGAACAGACCCAATGGGCGGATTACCTGACGGAATTCCTGCTGAGTGACAAGTCCGTGGTCAAGCGGGCACTGAATGCCTTTGCGGAAGATGTGACCCTGGGGGTCTATTACCCGACGACATTCTGGATGATGCCCAGCTGGGTGAATCATCAGACCATGAACAAGGGCTTCATGCGTGAGTGGCAGCAGGCGCTGGATATCGAGCACGTCAGCGACTTCCTGAGCTATCCCGCAGGTGGCATGTTCTGGGCCCGCCCACAGGCGCTTGAGGGCATCATCGGCAAGGGCTGGAAGTACGAAGACTTCCCCGATGAACCCCTGCCCAACGATGGCTCCAAGCTGCATGCGCTTGAACGCATTCTGGGCGCTCAGGCCGAAAGTCTCGGGTATCGGCAGTTCTTCTATTACCCGTCCGGTGGGGAGTTCACGGTAGACCAGAGTTACATCACCGCGAGTTATCACGGCTCCATCGAGCAGCACATGCCGGCCATCCAGGCACATCAGATCATCAGCTTCGATGTCTTCGATACGCTGGTGCGTCGCGAGTTCACCGTACCGGACTATGCCAAGCTCAAGCTGGGCAAGTGGCTGGTGGAGCAGGGAATCGCCACCTCTGCCCATGATTTCGTGAAGACACGCAACGAGGCGGAGTTCACGCTGCGCAAGCGGGCCAACTTCCAGGGTGACATCCGGATCGACGCCATCTATGACGAACTGGCGGAGGTGTACGCGGTCAGCAAGGGCGTCGCCCAGGGCTGGATGCAGCGGGAATTCGAGCTGGATCTCGCGATGATCAAGCCCAAGGACGAGATGGTGGAGCTGTTCAATCATCTCGGCTCTGCAGGGCATGTGCTGTGGGTCATCTCCGATACCTACTACACGCGTGACCAGGTGGGCCTGATGCTGCGCAAGGCCGGTATCTCGGCGGCTTACCGTCTGATGGTGTCCAGCGAGGAAGGCAAGCGCAAGGACAGTGGCACCATGTGGGCGATGGTCAAGGAGGACTTGGCAGGTGAAGAGGGACGGCGCCATCTGCATATCGGTGACAATGTCGTGGCCGATGCACAGCGCCCTGGCGACATGGGCCTGGCGACCTTCCATATTCTTCATCCGATGGATAAGTGGCGCGCCCTCGGAATGCCGGACGTCCTGAGGGGCGATGAGGCACTTGATGAAGCCCAGATTCTGAAATGGGGCGCTCTGGTAAGCCAGATCGGCCGCAACCCGCTTATTGGTGAATGAGATGACTATGAAATACGATAAGATTTTTGTTTTAGGATTCCCAAAATCCGGTACGACTACAATCGATAAAGCATTAAAAATGTCTGGATTGAGAACTGCACATTGGGTTGTCGATAATGGCTATTGTGGTAAATTGATTTATGATGCTTATAATGCGACCGGAGATCCATTAGCGTATCTTAGCGACTATGACTGTATTACTCAAGGCGATGTATGTCTCCCTCATGAGAAATTAAATTATTGGCCGAATTTAGACTTTAAAATAATAAAGGCAATCCAAGACAAGCACAGTAATTGCCTTTTTATTTTAAATCGCAGACCTGCAAAAGATATACTTAGTAGTCTTAAACGTTGGAATAATTATGACAAAAGAATAAAGAAAAGTGAAATCCCGGGATTACCTGCAGGTGTGGGTAGTGATGAAAATATAGTTCGTTGGATTGAAAACCATTATAGTGTATGTAATGAGTATTTTTCTGACAAGACTAATTATCTAGAGCTGGATATCTATTCAGATGATTGTCGTAGAGCCCTATCTGAAAAATTAGATATTGAGATAAAGTGGTGGGGAGTGGCTAACAAAAACGAAAATCAAGGATAACAAGTATAGCTTAATATCGTAAGTTACAGTTAATGATGAGATATAGCCTCATACTAAAGTAAACTATGAGGTTGTATCTCATGTCTATAATTTTTTTCGTATTAATATTGTGGAAAAGCTTATCTTGTTGATAGCTTGGACTCATTATATAAATATCACGCATGTTTGTCAGAGACCATAATGAATATATATAGCTGGGATAAAGATACAAGCTTAGTAAATGGTTTGATTAAAGAAAAAAAACTTCCTTTAAAGATCATCGTTAAAATTAAAGATGACCTTAATATGCTAAAAAAATTTATTGATCATCATAGTAAAATAGTTACTAGTGAATCAATAATTATATTTGACAATAACTCATTAGGCGTTGATTATAATATATATCTAGAAGAATTGAGTCAGCATTGCCTAGTTATAAGGTTTTCGAGTTTCCACAATGATCTGCATAATGTGGAAAAGTTTAAACATCTTTATGAATCACTACAAGAAAGTTCACAATTTTATACATTCTTGGATGCTGACGAGCGATTAGTATATATAAATAATGATGAATGTATAGCTGATAGCCGTTTAGTAGATAAGTTAATGGAGCAAGGTCGTAATAATGTTATATATGGTACTTGGCTTAGTAATTTACCAGGTATCGAAAATAAGTTTAAAATTAGAGAGTCTGATGATGACCTCATGAAAGGTCGGGCTTGGGGGAAGCCGATAATTGGATGCAAAGCAAATATAACTGGGTTTATTAATCACAATATCCAGTTGGTCAAAAATATAGGTATAAATAATTCTACGCATAATTTCTTCATTTTACACTTGAATAACCTGTCAGCAACACAGAGAATTAATGCAAATATACGTAAATTAAAAGCTAGAGGATTTATAGAGAACAATACTAATGTAGAAGATATTGTATCTCTTAAATCAATTGAGACTGATGATTTTAACATTAAGCTTTATATTGAAGAGATTATAAGGTTGAAAAATGGTAGCAAAATAATGTCAAGCTCTGAGAGTGTTCCACATATTGAGCTATTTGATAATGGCAATATTGATTTTTATTGCAATGGAACGTATAGATATTTCAAAAAATACTTGTTAGATTCAGAGGTTAAGTATGATGTAATTGATAACAGTTTCCTAAAAAAAAGTATTAAAAGCAATAAAGATATCAATTACCATATAGAAGTTTTTGATACTGACCTCATTAAGGGTTGGGCTGTAGATAAATTCGGCGACCCATGTAAAATAACTGTAAAAATCAATGATATAAATTTTGCTTATGTAGTTGCGCTTGCTAGAAGGACCGATTTAAAAAAAAGTAACCTGTCCTCTGGTTTGGGCGGGTTTGTCATATCAATTAAAAACGTTGTGCAAATTGGCACTAATAAAATAGAAATTATTATTTCTAATGATTCACATGCAACGAAAACCATATGTAGTAACATTGTAGTTAATTAAAGGCCAGTGTCTAGAATAATTACTGGATGTATCGCCTTGTGTAAGCACGCACTATAATATTATGGAGCCAATGCAAATTTTGGTTGCTGTATCGTTATCTGTATTAGATTTATATATCTATACATTCTTGGTAATTAATGTGTAAATACATCTCTATTACTATTTTAAAATTTCAGCTATAGGTTTATGTCTGATGAATACTACACATTCTCTTTAAGCAAATATAATTTTGTATCAATATAATGGCTGAATTTCTGGTTTCAATTTATACTCTGTCTTTTGTTAAAAGCTCTGAACTCAAGTAATAAGCGCAGATACCTACTGTATCTAGGCTTCCTGAGTATTCGCCCAAAAACACCTGCGCCGGCGTCCGATAACCGCGACGTTTTCGAGAACGGTCATTCAGCTTCTCGACGCACTTTGCATTACTGATCTGGCGGCAATCCGTTCCTTTGGGGGAGCGCTGCCGTATCAGGCCATTGGTGTTCTCGTTGGCCCCACGCTGCCCGAAGCAGTAAGGATCACAGAATCACATCGCCGCCGTTACTGATTCGCCACCGGGGAGTTCCGAGCCGTTGTCCAATGTGATAGTCTGGATCGATCTTGGCGCTGCTTTAACAAGCGGATCATGACCGCTTGCGTCACCTCGGCCGAGATCCTGGGCAGTCGTGCCCGCTAGTAGATAGCCGCTGCGACTCTCGATCAGTGCGGCCAAGTCTGATTGCTTGTGGCCCTGTATCACGGTATCGCCCTCATAGTGGCCGATAAAGCGTCGGTCATCGACCTCAACCAGGCGCTATTGGCTTGTGCGCGGTGCTTATTTCAGCGCTTGGGCTGACGGAGATGCTGCCAAAGATCACCACCCCGTTCCTTGTCGTCTCAGATTAAGGAGTAGATCCATTGATGACAAACACCAACGCCGGCCAAGGGCGCCATGAAGCCACTGATTTGCCGTGGGCTTCACTCCTCACGTAGCCGGTCAGCAATGCTAGCCATCATGCTCGGCAGGCGCTTTGTCCACTTGTTGGCGGTACGGCGCCGATGATTACTTAGGGTCTCTGGGCCTGCTCGGGATCATAACTAACAGTGGTGGCGTAGCGGCGAATCTCACGGCTTATCGTGCGCGGTTATTCTATGAATCCTGGTAATCAAGTTTTTAAATGGCCATTTATTCAGGCTACTTTATCCATAATCTTTATAGGGTGACCAATTCTATGAAAATTGCAGTACTAGGTACAAGTAATTCAGTAATGAAAAAAGGTTATCTAAATGAAATGCAGTCCCATAAAGATTTAAATATAACAAGCTATTGTAGTGGTAGAAATCCAATTTTTTTTCATATAAAGCAGCTGTTGTTAAATATAAATGAGATAAAAAAATGTGATTGTTTGATTATCGAAAATTACGTCAATGATGTAAACTATTACCTGCCTAAATATTCTGAAGCTGGACTAGATTATTGGTATATAGAACATGTGAAAGTATTTTATTCTCTTTTAAGCTTGCTAAATAAACCTGTTTTGAATTTAATGTTCCCTATATATAATATTGGTTATAGAGCATCTAGGTATTTACAACTAAAAGAACTGGCTAAAAATTTTGGACATTCTGTATTAGATCTTAATAATGTTGGGTTCGGCTGGGGTGCATATCAAGATGATGTGCATCTCAAGCCCCATATATCCGCTTATTTATCTCGGACAATTATTGAATGCTGCAGTAAAGTTGTAGACGATTTCAAATATAGTAATTCCGATATATTTGATTTAACTAAAATTCCTTATTTAGTGGTTCCTGCTAATGCCGTAGATGGTGTAGAGGAAGAAAATATTGAAACCTTCGAAAATACTTTATTGAAGTTCAATTATCTACGCTTGGAAGAGCATTGGTATGAGTATAAAATACCTCAAAGATTTCATGGGAGTAAGTTGCTATCATTAGGTTATTATAACCCCAAAGACAAACCACATGGAATAAAAATAAAAGGTAATGAATATGCAAGTTATGATGTGTATGGTTTAGTAGGCAAAGGGTATTATCATGAGTCTTTACAGCAACCTATCCCAGTCGAAGCTAGCTTTTTTATAAGCGGTTATACATCAAGTGATGAACAGGTTAAGCATGATATTTTAATGAGTCGTGGACACTGTAACTCAATTAATGATGTTGGTTTTGTTGTTGATTTTCTATTATATAATGAGGAGCTCTTTGGTGAATATAAACTAACTTTGACGAATCAAGTAAATGTAGATAATGCTTTTGAGTTTGATACTATCCCCATAAGCGAGAATTTATTAAAAGTAGATTTATTAACACCAGAAATACCATTGCAAGAGCGTTTCTCTAGACTAAATGATTCTGTGAAAAAGAATCATAAGGCTAATGTGATTCGTGATTTAGCCTTGTCATTTGAAGACATGGGGGATATACATACAGCTTATAGATTGATGTATCAGGCTAGCCTCTTACGTCCAGACGGTCCATTCATAAGCTACAAGCTAGAGTTATATAAAGGGAAAATTACGGAATGTCTGTGATTTCTCTATCTAGAATCTAAAAATTGAGTTATACACACAAATCGATTTGCCCTTTATTTTCGCATAATATGAAATTTTCTTCACAGTTTCTTTTTGTTAATGGATAATGTTAAGATTACTTTTAATCCATTATTCAAAATGTAGGAAAAATACTCGTTGCGATAGGTTATAAATAATAATCATAAGTACAGTTTTTAATTTACCTACAGCATGCTGAATTGTATAACAACTATTTGTTAGGGTTGAATATTTTATACTTTTTGTTATTGCAATCCTTACATACTTTTCTGGTTATTAGTGTTTAGTGGCACATTATCGGGTTTGTTTAAATATACTATCTAATATTTTGCGTTCTATTTTACATGACTGAGGAGCTCTACGTAGGTTAATAAAATAGTTATAGCACTTTAGTTGATTGTATTGTAAAGATCATAAATAACCCCCTTCTGATTTGAGATTTGAGTACTACACTAAGATTCCTACTTATGTAACCTCGCCCCCTTAAAATAAACACTGCTTCTTTTTGTAGAGCTACACAATTTAATTTATTAAACAATTAGCTAGTGTTTTTTATCCGTAAGAAATATTTTTCATGCTGTAATATAATTTTGTCCGCGTAAAAACGAAATTGTTGCTTTCTGTTAAATAAAAGTAATGGATGTTTGCGGTCTAAGTGAAGAATTTATGCTGTTGCAGTCTCTAGAACCACTAAACATCCTTTTATAGTGAGATAAGGCTTATGATTAATTTCATTAAGAAAAAGTCATCTTTATACAGCATTCGTAAGAATGTAAAGAATGAACTTAAAATATATATACATGTAGGGTCTCCTAAAACTGGTTCTTCTGCCATACAGCGGCTTTGTCTAGATAACAGGTTGAAGCTACAAGACCTTGGTTATTACTATCCAGAGCATCCTGTAGATAGAAACTCTGTTTCAGGGGGGCATATGGATATTGCGCGCGCTTTACGAAGCAAAGAATATTCACGAGCTCAGGGCATAATAAATCATTGGTTCGATACTGCTAGGAAAAAAAAATTAAATTTGTTACTTTCATCAGAGGCTTTTTATAATTTGCCATCTGAATTTAGCCACATTATTTTTCCCGTCGAAGTAAAATTTATTGGTTTTATAAGATCTCCACTTGAGTTCCTTATAGCGAATTACAATCAAGCTGTTAAACGTCATAATGAAAAAAGGAAGTTTTCGGTAGTTATAGCTAATGCATTAAAAGATGGCATGTTGAGCAGATTTTTAAACCCCCTATTAATTTGGGAAAAACACTATGGATCTGAAAGGTGTTCTTTCAGGAACTATCTGCCTGTAACTAATAATAGCCCAGGTGTTTTAAATATATTTCTGCATGAAATAGATTTATGTGAGGATTATCATTCTAGGTTAATTAATGAGCAGAGTGTTACTAATAAAAGTTACGCTTTTTCGGCTCTCACCTTAAAAAGATTAATCAATATTGTTGGCGATAATATCTCTCCTGGAACCATGGCAGAAATAGACTTATTACTGCAAGAATTTTCTGACTCTCACGAACACGAATGTTCTTTGGGGTTATCGAATTTACCCCCGGAAATTTACAGCACTATATACGATAAAAATATATCTGAGATTGAAGACATAGTTAATCATTTTCCCAGTATTGATATGAACAAGCTTTTTCCGAGTATGTCTGATACCCCTCCTATGGCTGAAATGAGTGCTAATATACTTACACCCTTGAATTTCATTCGGTCTAAATCCTATGCTTGTATAAGTGAAATTAAAGCTGGTGCTATTAAGTCGTACAAGGCTGGAGATATAAGCTATTCTGTACTCAAGTTATTGGATAGCCTCAACATACCATTTGATGAACCACGTTTTCTAGGGCATTTAGACTCACGTGCAAGCGATTTGATTCTTTCTGATAAATATGAAGAAGCAGATCGTCTTCGTACCTTGGCTTTGTACTTTGAAAAGCATGAGTATTATTCTGATGCTTTCATACTCATAAAGAAAGCACAATTGCTACGCCCTAATGGACAAGCTATAAATATAATTTATAAAAGATTGAACGATGTACTAAGAATAAATGGCGAGCTACCCGTCTAGCTGGAATTATTCACATTAATTTTTCTTGGTGAACACTTGATTGATATAACGAAATTATTTATCTCTAAAACCTTGATTTTATATTCTAAGCTTCATGCGCTACATTTAACGCATATTCGCGTACCGAGTTACCTGCGAATCGTCAGTGACCTAGTGCCTCTTGACGATGGGGAGTGGCGCTCACTAACCAGCACATCAGCCTTTTTCTGGGAAGGCCCAAAGCCGATACCCGGCTGGAACATGGTCGAGATTGACATGGAGCGCTCCATCACGGGCGCCGCTGCGGTCATCACTTTCCAGACTGACACGCGAATTCACACGGTAGAGCTGCCGCTGCGCGCGGGAAAGATCACCCGTCGCATGCTGCGTGTCCCACGCGGAGTCCGGCGTATTACTCTGTGCCCCATCAACGGGCGAGGGACTTTCCGGCTCAAGCATTTCAGACTGGTTTGGTTGACCCCCACCTTTGCCCGAGACCGTCTGATCCAGCGATTGGTCACGGCGCACCGACATTTCCGCGGCTTGCCAAAGCAGCAGGTCACCCGGGCTATCAAACAGGAAGTGCAGCAGACGGGGGAGCGCTGGTCAGTCGTGGCGCTTCGCCATTACGACAGTACCTTTATCAGTCTTTGCTCCAAGCACAATTACCAACAGTGGATCGACATGGTCGAATCACTGGGGCAAGGCCTCGTGAATGCGAAGGTGGCCGATCATATCGCGCCGGTGATCACCTCCGGCATGGTGTTCAGCCTTGGGATGATCGTCAATGAAGATATCGGCCGGGAAGCTTTCGGCGATAGCCTGACAAGCCTGATCGCGCAGACTCACCGACGTTGGCAGCTGGTGGTATCTGCCTCGGATACGGCCCTGAAGAAGCACGATTGGTTGGCTGCCTGCTGCGCGAGCGATGAGCGTATCACGTTGCTGGCAGAGCCCGAGCAGGCCACTGGACGCTTCACGGATCCGCTGGCGGCTATCAGCAGTGCGGCAGTGGGTGACTGGATCGGGTTGATGACGACGGGCGCCACCTTGTCTGCTGATGCGCTGACGTGCTTTGCGCGGCTGATGAAGGAAAAACCGCAGGCCGGTTTTCTGTATTGCGATGAAGACCGCATCGATGGCGACGGACATCGTCACTCACCGAACTTCAAGCCTGGCTGGAACCCGGATCTGCTGCTTTCCACACCGTATCTCGGGCATCTGGGGCTGTGGTCCCGTGAACAGTGGCAAGCCTGTCGAGGCTTTCTCGAGGCAGAGGATATCCTGACGGCTACGGCCACTGATCTCATCCATCTGTTGGCGCTGGAGATGATCGCGTCGACCCGCATGAGTCACCAGTCGCTGATATGGCGAGTGCCTCAGGTCCTCGTTCATGTGCCCGAGCGGCATCTTCTTTCGACAAAGACTTGCCCGGAGGATACCGGGACACGGCATCTGGCACGTGTCGGCGACTATCTCACCCGCCATGCTGTCACGGCAGTGGCCGAGCCTGGCAAGGTGCTGAAGGAGGCCAACGACGGAACCGGAGAAAATGTGCGCGTGCGATGGCGATTGCCGGAGTCACAGCCACTGGTCTCCTTGCTGGTGCCCACTCGGGATGGCGTCGAGATACTCAAGCCCTGTGTCGATGCCATCCTTGCGCAGACTGAATACCGACACTTCGAGTTGTTGATTCTCGACAATCAGAGCTGTTGTCCGAGGACACTTGAATACATGCGTGACGTCGCCAGATGCGATGAACGTGTGCGCGTGCTGCATTGGGATGCGCCGTTCAACTATTCTGCGATCAACAATTTCGGCGCCCGTGAGGCGCGCGGCGATATCATCGGTCTGGTCAACAATGATATCGAGCCGATGAATGGCGAATGGCTGACGGAAATGGTGTCGCAGGTATGCCGTCCGGACATCGGTTGTGTCGGTGCCAAGCTCTATTATCCCAATGGTACGATCCAGCACGCTGGGGTGATTCTAGGACTTGGCAGCATCGCCGGTCATGCGCATCGTTTCTTCCATCGTGAGGAGGATGGCTTCCAGGGACGGCTGAAATCGATCCAGAATCTGTCTGCAGTCACTGCTGCCTGCCTGCTGTTGCGTCGCTCGGTCTTCGAAGAGGTCAATGGCCTCAATGAGCAGCATCTGGCGGTTGCGTACAATGATGTGGATCTATGTCTCAAGGTGCGGGAGGCAGGCTACCGCAATCTCTGGACGCCCTATGCCGAGCTGTATCACCACGAGTCGATTTCACGCGGTGCGGATGACACACCCAGGAAACGTGCTCGCTGGCTGTCAGAGTGTGACTACATGCGCACTACCTGGGCGGAACAGCTGGACAATGATCCGGCCTATAACCCTAATCTGACGCTGGTGCATGAAGACTTCTCCCTGCGTTGAGGTGTCTTGCGGCTTGGGCCTGCCTGTTATCAGAATTGTCGTTTCACAAGGAATGCCATGTCTCGTTCATTGCGCTTTCTGAAGGCTCCTCTGTGGAGCCTTGCGCTATTCACCGGTGCCAAATCCTTCATCGCCAATCCGCTGATCGGAAGTGAGTCTCTGAATCGCCGCGGTCTGCATGTCTGGCGGGTGAAGGCAGCGTCCCGAGTCATGCGCTGGCGAATGGCAATGCTCAGCCGTGGTGTGCCCAGGGACGAGCGTGAGGCTTACCTGCGTGAGGGATATCTGTGCAAACAGGATTTCCTGTCGCCAGAGGTGTTCGCTCAACTCAAGGCGGAGCTTGAGCGCGTGCATGAGCACGGCCCTGGTGAGGTACGGGAATGCTGCCAGGGAGACACTCGCACCCATCGTGTCCTGCTGGACCCGGAGACCCTGAGCGAGCTGCCGGTGGCTCGCAAGGTGCTTTCGGACACGCGGCTGAGGCGTCTGCTGCGATTCTGTGCAGGACACCGTCGTCTGCCCATCGTGCATCTGGAGAAGGTCTTCAATGGTGCTCGGGAGAGTGATGAGGCTGATCCGCAGAAGTCCCTGCACGTGGATACCTTCCAGCCCACCTTGAAGTTCTGGCTCTATCTGGAAGATGTGAGTGAGCACAACGGCCCCTTCATGTTCGTGCCGCAATCCACCCAGTTGAATCAGGGGCGTCTGGACTGGGAATATCACATGAGCCTGACAGCGCGTGATCACGCCAATCGCTATACCCAGCGGGGTTCGTTCCGAGTCGAGGAGGGGGCGCTGGAGCGCTTCGGGCTCAATCCTCCCACCTTGTTCAAGGTGCCTGCCAACACGCTGTTGATCGCTGATACCTTCGGCATGCATGGGCGTGGACCGGCCGAGGCGGGAAGTTCGCGACTGGCGCTGTGGGGAATGAGTCGCACGACACCCTTCCTGCCGTTGCCGGGGCTGGGGGGGGAATGGCTCAATCGCCTGCAGTACCGTGTGCTCATGGCAGAGCGTGCGCGTGATGACAAGCGTGCCGCAGCGCGTGGTGTCGAGTCTTCATGGCATGTCGTGGCACGTGAGCCCTTGCGTGCGCAGGACACATCCTGATGTTGGCTGAAGCTTCCTCCTTGGCAGGCGTGCGGTGGGTCGTTCTCAGCGATGGTGCTCGCCCCACCGAGGATATCTACTTTCTCGAATCCGCTGCCCCAGCGCTGAGAGGGCAGGGAGCCGTCATCGAGCGCTTCGAGACTCGCCGATATCGCTTGCCAGCCCGGCTGGCACTGCGACGGCTGGCGGGAGCCAACCTGCTGATCGTACGGTCTCTGGGCGAGCGCTGGGTGCAGCTGATCGAGCGTCATCGAGCGCGCTTCGGTCGTATCGTCTATCTGATCGACGATGATCTAGGTTCCGTGAAACATACACCAGGCTTGCCCGAGGCGTATGTGAAACGACTGAGTGGCCTGGCGGAACGCCAACCGGCATTGCTCGCGCTCGCGGATGAGGTGGTGGCCTGCTGTGATTCCCTGGTTGCTCAGATGGGCCATGAGCACGTCAATGTCTCATTGCTGACGCCTCCGATGCTGACGTCATCCATCGAACTGGCAGACTTCACTCAGCCTGACTGGACGATCGGCTATCACGGCACGCGCGCGCATCGTGATGACATCGCACACTTGGCACCCGCTCTCACGTCGGTGATGGAGACGGATCCCCGGGTACGCCTCGAGGTCATGATGGGACGACATGTGCCGGATGCTCTTGCCGGCATTGCCCGTCTGGAAACGCCAGAGGCTCTGCCGTGGAAGGCCTTCCAGCATTATCAGGCAACACGGCGTATTCAGATCGGCCTGGCTCCGCTGCTCGAGACGCCCTTCAATCGTGGCAAGTCGTGGATCAAGTTTCTTGATACCGCCGCGATGGGCGGCGTTGGTATCTATAGTCGCAGGGCGCCCTATACCGAGATCGTCGAACATGGTGTCGATGGCTTGCTGGTGGGGGATGATCCCGCTGAATGGCAGGCGGCACTCGAACGGTTGCTGGGTGATCGTCAGGCGACTGAGGCCATGGCGCAGCGGGCTCGGCACAAGGCAGGTGTGATCGGCGATCTTCATGAGAGTGTCGCGTTCTGGAAGGCTCGCAGTAGAGAGTCGTCATGATGACCCGATGGCTGGCACCGGGCTAACTCGTTGATGTCGAGGGTCCTTTGGGGCAATTCCGCACTGGTAGGTTGGCTACAATTCGTTACACTTATGGTGCGCCTGAGTTTTTTCCATGCCGTGCTGGCAGATTCGTCACTCAGAGGATCGCCTGACATGCTGTATGTGCCATGAATGCCTCGTGTAAAGGAGACTGTCATGACCGCCTTCCCGACAACCCCACGCTGGATCGTACTCAGCGATGATGCTCTGGCACTGGAAGACATCTATTTCTTCCTGCCTGCCATGGGCGCCTTGCGCAAGGAAGGCACTCGCGTCGAGCGTTTCGAGACGCGTCGCTGGAAGTTCTCGCCCAGGCTGGCTCAGGCGCGCCTCGGCGGTGCCTGTCTGCTGATCGCCCGCACCCTGGGAGAGGAGTGGATCGAGATGCTGGAGGCTCACCGCGAGCAGCATGGCCGCATCTGCTATCTGCTCGATCATGATCTCGTCACCGCGCAGCCTCAGGAGGAAAGCGAGAGGCAGGCACGTGAATTGCAGCAACGCCTGCTGGCGTTGGCGGATGAGGTGGTGGTGGTCAGCGAGCAGTTGCAGACCGCTCTGGCGGGCCTGCATCCCGAGGTCAGCCTGCTGACGCCGCCGCTGACAGGGGCGCTGCCGGACCTTCGCCATCTCGATAGTCAGGACTGGTGCATCGGCTTTCATGGCACCCTGGCGCATCGCGACGATATCGTGGCGCTGGCACCGGTACTGCGCGATATCCAGACGCGCCACGACGATACCGAGGTGGAGTTGATGATGGGGCGTCATCTGCCGCTGGCGCTGAGTGACATTCCGCGCCTCAAGTCCATGGAGGCGTTGGGCTGGGAGGCTTTCCAGGACTATTGCTCGCGGCGGCGGATCGCCATCGGTCTCGCGCCCCTGATGGCGGATTCGGTCAATCACGACATGTCGTGGCGGCGTTTTCTCGATATCACGCGCATGGGCGGAGTGGGGATCTACAGTCGTCGCGCTCCCTATCATGAGCTGATCGAGGATGGCGTCGACGGCCTGCTGGTCGGGGATGACCCGGCAGAGTGGCTGGGGGCGCTGGAGCGTCTGTTGAGTGATCGGGATGCCACCCGCGCCATGGCGCACAACGCCCAGCACAAGGCCCATGAGGTGGGGGACCCCCTGCGAGTGCTGGATTTCTGGAGGGCCCGCAGCACGATGGCCCCGACACGCTGAGGCGTGCCATCGCGATCTCCCTGCATGTCTTCAAGCGCCGCGCCCCATGGGGTGCGGCGCTTTGGTATGATCACCAGCCTCAGTCTGTCAATGGAGCAGGGCATGACCTCGTCAGCATTACCGGAACACCCCAAGGCCCCAGCACGCCACGCGGCCCAGAAGGATGTCGCACTGGAGAACTCCCGACGGCTGGCAAGTCCCGCGGTCGAGCGCAATCGTGACGTGATTCTCGATGTCTTGCGTGATGTCCTCGCCGAGCGTCGTCAGGTGCTGGAACTGGCCAGTGGCAGCGGCGAGCATGCCGTGCATTTCGCGCGTGGTCTGCCTCACCTTGAGTGGCAGCCAAGTGACGCCAGCCCACGTGCACTGGAGTCGATCGCGGACTGGCGCGAAGAGGTCGGATTGGCCAATCTCAAGGCCCCCATCACGCTGGATGTGCTGGCCGAGTGGCCTGAAGTGGCCTGCGATGCGCTGGTGGCGATCAACCTGATCCACATCTCTCCGTGGCGCGTCACGTCCGAGTTGATGGCACGGGCAGGACGACGCCTCCCGGTGGGCGGCGTGCTGTATCTCTACGGCCCTTACAAGCGAGAAGGTCAGCACACGGCACCCAGCAACGAAGGCTTCGATATCCAGCTCAAGAGCCGCAACCCACTATGGGGCGTGCGCGATCTGGAAGCCGTGATCGAGGAAGCGAAGCGTAACGGCCTGACGCTCGACAGGGTGGTCGAGATGCCGGCCAACAATCTGAGTGTCGTCTTTCGGCGCTAGAACTTGAGGTTGCGCTGTCGGAACGCGGATTATCCGGTAATCAAGCGCTTGAGAAGCAAGATTTATGGCATTCGCCCGCCATGCGGGGGAATGTCTTGTGCGTGACAATGGGCGGGTGAGGCTATCGGCAGAGCTTTACCGGTGGCGTAGCGTCGCCCTCCCTTGGCATGAGCGATGTTGTGAGACATTTGATATTCTTATATAAGAATATTATTAGTTTTGCATAACGACGAAATCCGCCAGGTACGCGCGAGGGTTCACCATGACACGCACTCTCAATCGGCGTCAGTTGCTGACGGGACTGGCGGTGCTATCCGCCAGTACCCTGATGCCATGGGCCACGCGCCTATGGGCTGATACGCCCGATGACATCCCGCCACAGGACATCACGGACTTCCTCACCCTGTCCGAACGTCTCACCATGCGCCCCCAGCTCAATAGCCGGCTGGCGGGGCGTGCCTATCAAGGTCTTCTTGATATCGATGCCGATTTCCCTCGGCGCATGCGTCAGCTCATTCAAGCAATGGATGAGGCGGAACTGACGGACATGCGTCAGTTCACGTCCTTTGCCGAGCAGCAACCTGAAGCGGTGACCCGGACCGCCATTGATATCATCGCTGCCTGGTATCTGGGGTATACCGGCACCGTACAGGGGCATTCCGCTACGGATGATACTCACTTCGTCACCTATGTCGGTGCACTGATGTATCAACCGACACTGGACGCCACGGTCATCCCTACGTACTCGCGGGGCCATACCAACTATTGGGTCTCACCCCCGGCGACGATCGCGACCGATTGAGCGCGATCAGATTCGCCCGAACAACGCTCTACCATTCTTCACAGGACGAGACCCCTCATGGCTACGCAATATGATGCAGACGTGATCGTCATCGGCTCTGGCGCACTGGGCAGCAATGCTGCCTATGAGCTGGCGCGTCAGGGCAAGGATGTCATCATTCTCGAGGCAGGCGAACGAATTCCTCGCTGGAAGATCGTCGAGAACTTCCGTACATCAGGCCGCAAGTCGAACTTCAATGCGCCGTATCCCAATCAGCCCTGGGCGCCCACCTCGTATGAGGAGAAGTACATCGACAGTGTCGGTGAATTTGAATTTCGGCCAGGCATGCTCAAGTTGGTAGGCGGCACGACCTGGCACTGGGCCGCCGCGACCTGGCGCTATACCCCCAATGACATGAAGCTTTACTCCACCTATGGCGTCGGGCGTGACTGGCCGATCGACTACGAGGAACTGGAGCCTTACTACGTACGTGCCGAAAAGGCGCTGGGTGTCTCCGGCAGTGATACCGAAGACCAGAGTGGCAATGATCAGCGCCCCTGGCCGCCGCGCTCCGAACCCTATCCGGTGCCGCCGGAAGGCGAGACCTATTACTTCCAGCGTCTCAAGGCACGTATCGGCGCGGAGGGATACCAGTTTCTGCATGAGCCCAACGCGCGCACCGTACAGCCCTGGGATGGCAGGCCTGCCTGCAGTGGCAACAACAATTGCATGCCCGTGTGTCCCATCGGGGCCATGTACAGCGGCGACGTGCATGCGGATCACGCCGTGCGTGCCGGAGCCAGGTTACTGACCGATGCCACGGCCTATCAGCTGGAAAAAGGTGCAGGCGACAGAATCGTGGCGGTGCACTATCGCAGCTCCAATGGTGATGACGTCCGCCTGACGGCCAAGGCGTTCATCGTGGCCGCACATGGGCTCGAGACGCCGAAGTTGCTGCTGATGTCGGAGGTTGCCAACTCCTCCGATCAGGTCGGCCGCAACCTGATGGATCACACAGGCATCAGTCTGTCGTTTCTCGCGGATGAGCCCTTGTGGCCCGGTCGGGGACAGGTTCAGCAAGGCGGGATATTCAACTGGCGAGATGGCGAGTTCCGTCGCGAGCACGCGGCGATCAAGCATGCTCTGGGCAATGCGGTCCCCAACGAGACCGTGACTAGGCGATTGCTGGAGGATCTCATCGTGGGGCCGGAACTCGACGAGCGCATTCGACATGATGCCGCTCGCTACGTCTCGATCACCACGACGTTCGAGACCCTGCCGCGTTCACACAACACGGTGCGCCCGAGCCGCAGATACAAGGATGCATTGGGAATTCCCACGCTGGAGGTGGATTACCGTGTCGATGAGTATCTGACCAAGGCCGCCCGAGTTGCCAAGCAGGATTTCGCGAATTTCGTGCGCATCATGAACGGCACCGTCATTGAAGACGATAGCGGGTGGCAGAATCGTGATCACTTGATGGGGACCGTAATCATGGGGGAGAAGCCAGAGAATTCGGTCGTCAATGGTGAATGCCGCTCCTGGGATCATGACAACCTGTTTCTCGCCACTACCGGTGTGATTCCGGCTTCCGGGGTCATCAACCCTACGCTGACCGGTGTCGCCCTGAGTATACGTATCGCCGATATTCTGGCGAGGGAGGTATGAGCATGTCATCTGCCGCCCCCTTGACCCGAGTGGCCTTGCTGCTGGCTGGCCTGACGCTGCCTGTGATGTCCTCGTACGCGTCCGCGGCAGGCGATGAGTCGGCATTGCTGAAACGAGGAGAATATCTGGCACGTGCCGGAGATTGCGCTGCCTGCCATCGCGCTCCGGAAGACGATGGGCCTGCCTATGCCGGTGGCTACGTCATCGAATCGCCCTTGGGCGACATCGTGGCCAGCAATATCACGCCGTCAAACCAGTACGGTATCGGGGATTACAGTGAGGAAGACTTTGCACGGGTATTGACCGAGGGCGAGCGCCCCGATGGATCACAGCTGTATCCGGCCATGCCGTACACCGCCTATCGCGGATTGATGGATGAGGATATCCATGCGCTCTATGCCTACTTCCAGCAGGGGGTAGCGCCGGTGGATGAGCCTATTGCAGAAACCAATCTGTCGTTCCCCTTCAACCTGCGCGCGGGCATGATCTTCTGGAATCTGCTTTTCCTGGATGACCCTTACACGCCTCAGGCTTCACACGACGCCAAGGTGGATCGTGGCCACTATCTGGTGGATACGCTGGGGCACTGCGGTTCTTGCCATACACCTCGCAATGCTCTGATGGCTCAGGACAGTTCGCGCTATCTCGCAGGGGCCGATGTGGAGGGCTGGCACGCACCCAATATCACGTCTGCGGCCAGCGGTATCGGTCGCTGGAGTGAGGAGAACCTGGCGACCTATCTCAAGACCGGGCATGTTCCCGGTCTGGCGCAGGCCGGTGGCGGAATGGCGGACGCTGTAGATCACAGTCTGCGTTATCTCACTGACGAGGACCTGGCCAGCATGGCGGCTTACCTGAAACAGGTGCCGGCTATCGAGACTGGTCCCGCACTGGCCGTCAATGAACCGCGTGAGAAGACGTCAATGCCAGACCCTGCCGAGATCGAGCCTGTATTGGGTAACGACCCACAGGTGCAGACACGCGCTGACACTCTCGATGGACGTCGTCTTTATCAGGCGGCCTGCGCCAGTTGTCATCAGCGAGATGGACAGGGCACGCAGGATCATTTCTATCCGTCCCTCGTTCACAACACCGCGACTCGCGGAGGACAGGCCAACAATCTGGTCATGGCCATACTCAAGGGAGTGGATCGCCAGACTGAGGCGTATCATGTCGCGATGCCCGCCTATGAAGACCAGCTCACGGATGCGCAGGTTGCGGCGATCAGCAATCATGTGCTGCAGAAGTTCGGCAATGCCGAACTGACAGTGGATGCCCAGCAGGTAGCAGCATGGCGACAAGGTGGCTCCACGCCGTGGTGGGTATCGGCCATGCCCTGGCTGCTGGCTGCTGGCGCTATGATCTTGCTGGGAGGTCTGGGTGGGGCGTTCTATCGTTGGCGTCGTCACGCAGCGCGTTACTGATGGCCTGATGCCAAGTGCTGGCATCGATTTCTCACTTGCCGTTCATTCCTCTACGACAATGCCCCGTTCTGGCGACAGGACGGGGCATTGTCGTAGGTAGGCCAGACAAAAGATATTGTGGCAGCCGCCGCTGACTGGCGTTGCGTAGCAGGGAAGGACCGTACTCTCAATACCCGGCTGCACGAGCGAGAAGGGGGGGCCTGATCCAGGCGCAAGACCTGATGTCGAGGAGAATCCTGCGGTGCTCTCGGACATTCACCGCTTCGAATTACATTAGATATCAGATCATTCGTATCCACGGCTTTGTGGGGCAAGAAGATATCTCATGCGTGAGCCTGCACATGAGAGTTTGAAATTACTCTGCAACTTATCGGGATCAGTTTCACTGGAGACAAGGTGTTGCTTATGATGGCACGGCAAATGGATCGAAAAAGTACGGACGCTTTGGAGAATTACCTTGAAGATTGCTGGATATCGAAGACAGTTTGAAATAGTCACAAGCTTTATCGTGCCCTTTCTCAGAGGGAGCGACTCTCTTGGCGCTCCCATCATGACATGGGACCTGAAAGAGCTGCATTGCGTGATGGATTTTCATGCCATTCAAGAGTCGAGCGCCAGGGACGCTGCGCTGGATATCTCTGGTGAAGACATGCTCAAGCGAATCCCTCCGGAATGCTTGGGCCGCCGTGTCGGCCTGCTGTTTCGCAATGGATCCTTCCTCTGTACGGAAGTCGACAGCAACGAGCTTGCTGCCTTGCTCGCCTTCGCAAGGCGAGTCAATCACGATCCGGTGGCATCTCCCGTGCGGAGTCGGTATTGCATGCGTGGGGAAAGCGAGAAGATTCCCGAACGCAGATCCCGCAGTCACCTCCGGCATGGCGCGATATTTCCTCTGATGGCCATCGTGTTGTGCTGGGGGTTAGCCACAGGCTTCACTAGGGAACTTCTAGATCGCCCCCTGTTTGAGGGTGGTGCTTCAGTGCTGGCTGGCTGGCTCGCTCGTGTTGGGCTGCGCCGCTCGTGTTGGGCTGCGCCGCTCTGATCAGTCTGGGGCTCGTGTATCGATTGGCGATCCGTCTTGGTCGACGGATAGCGCTGGCATCTGCTGAGCAGGCTTTGCTGAGAGAGAGAGAGGAATATGCGGTCTTTCGCCCAAGGCAAGGCGATATTGATACCGCCGATGCCGGACCGCTGGTAGGGGCTCGGGTAATGCACGATGTCTGCCCATCGAGGGAAGGGCGTGCAGCCGCCTGAGTGACAGGCAAAGCAAAGGAAAGCAGAAGAGGTGGAGCGCCAGGCATAGCTGCCTGGCGCTCGGCTATCATGCACGGATGTGTGTGGATCAGGGGATCAGCGAGCGTCGGGTTCCCGCTCGGTATCATTCCAGTCGATCACGTGACTGATGATCTTCCAGCCGGCCTTGCGGGCGGCCTTTTCGGCCTGAATGCGCGCTTCCACCCGGGAGATGCTGTCGGTCTGCACCGTGAAGGGTTCTTCCAGTGCCAGACGTTTCTGCTTGACGCCCAGTGTCACTCTGAGCCCCTTGAGCGGAGTGGTCGTCTTTCTGGCGCGTGGTGCCTCAGGGCGAACGCGCGGCGAGGTGCCGGGAGAGTTTGAGCTGGCGGGGGCAGTAGAGGAGCGGACATATCGCTCCAGCTCACGCTTCATGTTTTCTTCGAATTGTTGGATGGTGGTATCACTCATATCAGCAGTCTCATTCACGTCCGTAGAGAAGTACGATGATGGCGAAATGGCTCAACACGCATGACGGGCAATGAGTCGTGAGATGTCGGTCAATGGCGTAGACCCGGTAAATTCAAATCTGACGGTGCCCAGGGCGGAGGAGAATATCGTGAGCTCCGAGTCGAGGTCGAAGGTACCGGAGGTTTCAATCGAGAAGGCGTCAATCTTCCTGTAAGGGAGCGAGGTGAAGTCCTTCTTGCTCCCGGTAAGGCCCTGCACATTCACCGCTATGACGCGCTTGGTGGTAAAGATGACCCCGTCACGCATCGATTTGTAGGCCGCGACAATCTCTTCCCCTTCACACAACAACGCTTCCACCTTTTCTGCGTATTCGGCGTGAGGCTTGAGCTTGAACACGCCCTTGTTATGGAAGTCGATCATGGAAAACTCCAGCCTGCTGCTCAAGTCTCTGACATGAGTCTCGCGAACAGGATATCGAGGGGGATGAGACGCCGTCAGTGAGTCAGTCGCTCATGAATCATGCATTGTGATACGTGGTATAGGCTCAAGGATAAGGGATTCCAGCGCCTGAGGATAGCGTCGTGCTCACGCCTGACAAGGGGCGTCAGCGCACCCTGTTGCGGTGGTTGCCAACGAGCGTGCCATTGGCGAAACAGGATGCGCTTGTCACTTCTAAGGAGGGTGAGACTTTCACGAACCGGCTTTCACGGACAGTCTTTCACGGACAGGCTTTCATGGACAGAAAGGCCGAGTGCGCCTTCAGCGCTCAGCCATTGACGACGGTGCCGCCATTGGGGTGCAGGGTCTGGCCGCTGATGAAGGAGGAATCCAGTGATGCCAGGAAGACATAGCAGGGCCCCAGTTCACAGGGTTGCGCGGCACGTCCCATCGGAGTGTCGGCTCCGAAGTCTTCCAGCATCTGCGGGTCATGCGCGCCGAGTGTCGCCGGCTGCAGCGGTGTCCAGACCGGCCCGGGAGCGATGGCGTTGACGCGAATCCCGCGGCCGACCACCTGATTGGACAGTGAGCGGGTGAAGCTCACGATGGCGCCCTTGGTCGCGGTGTAATCGACCAGAAAATCCGGGCCGATATAGGCATTGACCGAGGTGGTATTGATGATGGTGTCATCTTCTCCCAAGTGAGGCAGTGCCGCCTTGGTCAGGTAGAACATGCTGTGCATGTTGGTGGCGAAGGTCTGCTCCCACTGGACATCCTCCAGGGTGGTCAGGTCCTCGCTGACCCACTGGGTACCGGCGTTGTTGACCAGCACATTGAGTCCGCCAAAGGTCTCGATCACCTGCGCCACGGCGTCGCGGCAGAACTCGGCGTCGCGCAGGTCACCGGCGATCAACAGGCAATGGCGCCCCTCCGCTTCCACTAGTCGCTTCGTTTCCTGAGCGTCCTCCTCCTCGCTTAAATACATCACCGCCACATCGGCACCTTCGCGCGCGAAATGTATGGCGGCGGAGCGACCGATACCGCTGTCGGCACCGGTGATCAGCGCCACCTTGTTCTCGAGCTTGCCGCTGCCGCGATAGGCGTCACGGATGAAGATCGCCTGTGGCTCCATCAGGCGCTCCGTGCCCGGCAGTGTCTGCTGTTGGGCATGAATCTCGGTCTTGGCCACCATCTCATCCTCCTTGACGACGCCGTACGCCGTAGCTGTGTAAGTCGTGTGAGCTGTGTGAGTCATGTGAGCTGCGTCAGTCGCGTGGGCGGTCGTGACCGGCATGACACGCCGCACAGTCTCGGGCACATCAGATATCACGCATACCCTTGAGTAACCTTGTGACAGTGGGCGCAGGGGAAAACGGGCGAGACAGGCAACGCTGCGTCCCGCTCAGAGCAATCCTGCCAGTGATGGGAGGTGGAGAGGTCATGAGGATGCAAGGAGAGAAGGGCAAAGAGCGTGGCGCTAAGCGCATAGAAAAGAGAGAAGACAGAAGAAGAGAGAAGGAGAGAGAAGGAGAGAGAAGAGGCCGGCGTGGCCCGCGAAGGGCGCAACCTGGCACGACACCGGTCACTCTGCCGGCCAGACATTGGCCAGGCTCTGCAATGCCGCCTGAACGCTGGGATCAGCGGCCTTGTCACGGCGCCATACCACGCTGAGTGCGCAGGGCAGGCGGGTGTCCGGCACGATATTGAGCCCACGCTCCTGACGCTCGGCCAGCGCCAGAACATCACGCGCCAGTGACAGCCCGACCCCCGCGCGTACCAGGTCCAGCATGCAGACTTCCTGATCCACCTGGGCGACGCGATGCAGCGTAGCCTCCACGCCGCGCATGGCATGTGCCAGCAGGCGGGAATGTACCGAGTTGGGGGGCGTGACGATCCACGGCAGGGCCGCCAACGAGGCCCAGTCGGTCGCGGTCAGCCGCGATGACCAGCCCGCCGGTGCCAGCAGGTAGTACTCGAACAGCGCCAATTCCCGGTAGTCGAGGGCGCTGTCGCCCGGCCCTTCTCCCGGTGGGGCGAGATAGAAGCCGATTTCCAGCTCATCCTGCTTGAGTGCCTTGAGCACACACCCGCTCATGCCATGTTGCAGAGACGTCTCTACCCCGGGTGCCTGTGCCAGCAGATGCCGCAGGAAACTGCCGAGACGAATGAATTCCGGGTCGATGATGGTGCCGATGCGCAGGGTGCCACGCAGGGTGCTGTGCAGGGCAGAGGCAGCCTGCTCGAACTGGCGGGCACTGGCCAGCGTGCTTTCGGCGCTGGAGAGCAGGGCCTGACCATCGGCGGTCAGCTGCAATCCGTGGGGGTGACGATCAAACAGAGAGAGGCCCAGGCTTTCCTGAAGCTGTTTGAGCTTGAGGCTGACGGCAGGCTGGGTGAGGTGCAAGGCCTCGGCGGCTCGTGACACGCTACCGGTGCGCGCCACGGTGACGAAGGCGTGAAGACGGGACAGATCCTGCATCGAAGGCTCTCTGGGCAAGGGGGGCGAAGGATCAACAGCGACATGGTTCATGTACCAGGCCGCCTGCATTCTTGTCTCAGCGTCCCGCCGATGACCTATTCCCCTTTGGTCTAGCGGTGCCACCCAAAGCGCTGCCTTGACGCTCGAACATTCCCTCCGCCGTATTCCATTCCACGCTCTCACTCGCCCGCAACCCCGCCATGACTGGGCTGGTGAGCGATGGCGGCTGTCTGCGTTCGGGGGCGTTCGTGATATCAGCAATCGTTATATCGCACCCAAGAATAACTCAATTGAACGTTCCGGCCGGCGGGGTAGATTCAAGGTACAGCCTTCATGCATTCAGCTCTCATAAGCAGCTCTCATGTCCAGCCTTATGACCAGCCCCTATGGCTGAGCCGCCGGGATGCTCCCCGCGCACGCTTCAGTCACAACGCCAGCGGAGACGATTCACGCCATGACCACGCCCCAGCAGACCATCGCCCATTTCATCAATGGCCAGGTGACCCACGGTGACTCCAGCGCCACACAGGATGTCTTCAATCCCGCCACCGGCCAGGTGACCGGCCAGGTCGCGCTGGCACGCGACAGCGACATCGATGCTGCCGTGGCGGCCGCCGACGCTGCCTTTCCGGCCTGGGCCGACACCCCGCCGATTCGTCGTGCCCGGGTGATGTTCAAGTTCCTTGCGCTACTCAACGAGCACAAGGACGCGCTGGCGGAGGCGATCACCCGCGAGCACGGCAAGGTGTTCACCGATGCCCAGGGCGAGGTGGCACGTGGCATCGATATCGTCGAGTTCGCCTGCGGTATCCCGCAGTTGCTCAAGGGTGACTTCACCGACCAGGTCAGCACCGGCATCGACAACTGGACGATGCGCCAGCCGCTGGGCGTCGTCGCCGGTATCACGCCGTTTAACTTCCCGGTGATGGTGCCGATGTGGATGTTCCCGGTCGCCATCGCGGCAGGCAACAGCTTCGTGCTCAAGCCGAGCCCGCTGGACCCCAGCGCCTCGCTGATGATGGCGGATCTGCTCAAGCAGGCGGGCCTGCCGGATGGCGTCTTCAACGTGGTGCAGGGTGACAAGGATGCCGTCGAGGCGCTGATTGATCATCCCAAGGTGCGCGCACTGTCCTTCGTGGGCTCCACCCCGATCGCCAATCTGATCTATGAGCGCGGCGCACGCCACGGCAAGCGCATTCAGGCGCTGGGTGGCGCCAAGAATCACATGGTGGTGATGCCGGACGCCAACCTCGACAAGGCGGTGGATGCCCTGATCGGTGCGGCCTTCGGCTCCGCCGGCGAGCGCTGCATGGCCATCAGCGTGGCGGTGCTGGTGGGCGATGTGGCGGACACCCTGGTGCCGCGTCTGGCCGAGCGTGCCCGCGAGCTCAAGATCAAGGACGGCATGAACCTGGACGCCGAGATGGGGCCGATCGTCACCCGCCAGGCGCATGAGCGTATCTGCGGGTATATCGAGAAAGGCGTCGCGGAAGGCGCCGAGATGATCGTCGATGGGCGTGAGTTCACCGGCAACGACATCGGTGGCGACAGCACTGAAGGCTTCTGGATGGGCGGCACGCTGTTCGATCACGTCACACTGGACATGACCATCTACAAGGAGGAGATCTTCGGCCCGGTGCTGGCCTGTGTCCGCGTGCCGGACGTCGCGACCGCCATCCAGCTGATCAATGATCATGAATTCGGCAACGGCGTGAGCTGCTTCACCGAGAGCGGCAGTGTCGCGCGTGAATTCGGGCGTCGCATCCAGGTGGGCATGGTCGGCATCAACGTGCCGATTCCGGTCCCGATGGCCTGGCACGGCTTCGGCGGCTGGAAAAGCTCCCTGTTCGGGGATACCCACGCCTACGGAGAAGAGGGTGTGCGTTTCTATACCAAGCAGAAGTCCATCATGCAGCGCTGGTCGGATTCCATCGATGCCGGTGCCGAATTCGCCATGCCGACGGCCAAGTAAGTCGCTCACACTTTCGGTCATCTGCACCGGCGTCATCAGCATCGTCGCCATCTGCATTCCTGTCATTGGAAAGTACACGCCAGCTGTCTGGAGAGGGACGCGCCATGTCAGACAACAAGAACAATCAGCATCGACCCCCGGGGGGCGAGCATGACGCTCGCCCCGTCAAACCGGGCGACGATCTCTCTGAATTCGATTACATCATCGTGGGGGCTGGTTCCGCCGGCTGCCTGATGGCCAATCGCCTCAGCGCCAACCCGGACCACCGCGTGCTGCTCATCGAGGCGGGTGGGCGCGACAACTACCACTGGATCCACATTCCGGTGGGCTACCTGTACTGCATCAACAATCCGCGCACCGACTGGCTGTACCGCACCGAGCCGGACAAGGGGCTCAATGGACGTTCGCTGATCTATCCGCGCGGCAAGACGCTGGGGGGATGTTCCAGCATCAACGGCATGATCTACATGCGCGGTCAGGCGCGGGACTATGACCACTGGGCCGAGGTGACCGGCGACAGCGAGTGGCGCTGGGAGCAATGTCTGCCGGCCTTCATGCGCCATGAGGATCACGCGCGCCTCGACGAGGGCGGGGATGCCGGCC
Organism: Cobetia sp. 5-11-6-3; assembly: GCF_013374055.1. Classification (NCBI taxonomy): domain Bacteria; kingdom Pseudomonadati; phylum Pseudomonadota; class Gammaproteobacteria; order Oceanospirillales; family Halomonadaceae; genus Cobetia; species Cobetia sp. 5-11-6-3. The sequence goes on from NZ_BLWJ01000008.1 coordinate 28,007, forward strand.
CCGAGCATCGCCAGTTCCATGGTCACGGTGGCGAGTGGCGAGTCGAGCGGCAGCGCCTCAACTGGGAAGTGCTGGACGATTTCGCCAGTGCCGCCGAACAGGCCGGCATCCCGCGCACCGAGGACTTCAATCGTGGCAGCAACGAAGGGGTGGCCTATTTCGAGGTCAATCAGCGTTCCGGCTGGCGCTGGAATACGGCCAAGGCCTTTCTGCGTCCGGCCCTCAAGCGCGGCAACCTGACCCTGTGGCACTCCACCCAGGTCAATCGTCTGCGGTTCGCGGGCGGCGAGCAGGGCGCAGGGGATGGCACAGGAGCTGGCACAGGGGCGGACGCAGCGAAGGACGCCTCCAGTCTGCGCTGCACCGGGCTGCAGGTGGTGCGTGATGGCAAGCTCATCAACCTCACGGCGAAGCGTGAGGTCGTGCTGTGTGCCGGCGCCATCGGCTCGCCGCATCTGCTGCAGGTCTCGGGGGTCGGGCCCAAGACATTGCTGGAGCAACATGGCGTCGAGGTGGTGAAGGACCTGCCCGGCGTCGGCGAGAATCTGCAGGACCACCTGCAGATCCGCTCGGTCTACAAGGTCACCAATGCCAAGACCCTGAACGCCATGGCCAGCACGCTGCTGGGCAAGATGGGCATCGGCATGCAGTACCTGTTCAAGCGTTCCGGGCCGATGAGCATGGCGCCATCGCAGCTGGGGGCTTTCACGCGCAGCAGCGAGGACTACGCCCATCCCAATATCCAGTATCACGTCCAGCCGCTGAGTCTCGAGGCCTTCGGGCAGCCCTTGCATCCCTTCCCGGCGATCACCGCGAGTGTCTGCAATCTCAACCCCACCAGCCGTGGCTCGGTGCGTCTGCAGAGCCCCGACCCGCGCCAGGCCCCGGCGATCGCGCCCAACTACCTGAGCACGGAGGAAGACCGCAAGGTCGCGGCCGATTCCTTGCGGGTCACGCGGCGCATCGCCTCCCAACCGGCCTTTGCGCGCTACCAGCCCGAGGAGATCAAGCCGGGGGTCGAGTACCAGACTGATGACGAGCTCGCCAGGCTGGCGGGCGATATCGGAACCACCATCTTCCATCCGGTGGGCACCACGCGCATGGGGCGCGCGGATGACCCGATGGCGGTGGTCGACAGTCGTCTGCGTGTGCGCGGTATCCAGGGATTGCGGGTGGCGGATGCGGGCATCATGCCGACCATCGTCAGCGGCAATACCAACTCGCCGACCCTGATGATCGCGGAGAAGGCCGCCGGCTGGATTCTGGAGTCAGCTGTCAGTACCGATTTGGCCGAGCCACTGCCGAGATCGGCCTGACAACGGCCATCTTCCTCCACCCACATCACGGCCTTGCCGATACGCCATGCATGGAGACCTTGCGATACGCCAATCGCAGGGAACTCCCCGTGTCTCAACACCGAACCGCATAACCACAATAACGGTGATCAACATGAGCAGTTCTGCGCCCAAGGCGGCTTCCGGTAGCGAAAGCCAGCCACGCGATTCCCGCGCCTCCCACACGGCCCGCGACGAGATTGACTGGCGGGTATTCCTGCCCTCGGTGCTCGTCATCGCCGGCCTGATCATTCCCATCATCCTGTTTCCTGAGTCCGGTGAGGCTGCCGTCAATACGGCCTTCGCCTTCGCGACCGGCAATTTCGGCTGGCTTTACCTGCTGGCGGGCTTCTCCGTGGTCGTGTTCCTGATCGGTCTGGCGTTCAGCCGCTACGGCAATGTCCGTCTGGGTGGCCCGCAGGACACGCCGGAGTTCTCGTATTTCAGTTGGGTGGCGATGATCTTCGCCGGCGGGATCGGCATCGCCATCGTCAACTGGGCGTGGGTCGAGCCGATCTACTATTTCACCGGCCCTCCCTTCGACGTCAAGGCCGGCAGCGATGCGGCGGCTGAGTGGGCGCTGGCCTATGGGCAGTTCCACTGGGGGCTGACGCCCTGGGCGTTCTACTGCCTGCCGGCGATTCCCATCGCCTATTCCATGTATGTGCGCAACCGCCCGGGCGTGCGTCTTTCCGTGGCCTCAAGCGGCGTGCTCGGCAAGCGTGCCGAGGGGTGGTGGGGCGTGCTGCTGGATGCGGTGGTGGTATTCGGCATCGTCGGCGGTGTCGGCACCTCACTGGGACTGGCGGTGCCACTGGTTTCACGGCTGGTCAGTGATCTGCTCGGCATCGAGCCGTCCTTCGCGCTCAATCTGGGGGTGCTGCTGATCTGGACGGCGATCTTCTCGGCCAGCGTGTGGTTCGGCTTGGCCAAGGGCATCAAGATTCTCTCCGACATCAACGTGATTCTGGCCATCGTGCTGCTGGCCTTCACCTTCATCGCCGGGCCATCGCTGTTCATGGTCGAGGGCTGGGTCAACAGTCTCGGCACCATGCTGTCGAACTTCGTAACCATGAGTCTGTGGACCGACCCGGTGGGCGATTCGACCTTCTGGAAGGATTGGACCGTCTTCTACTGGGCCTGGTGGATCGCCTACGCGCCGATGATGGGGCTGTTCGTCGCACGCATCTCGCGGGGACGCACCATTCGTGAGCTGATCATCGCTGAGCTGGTGTTCGGCTCGCTGGGCTGCTGGGTGTTCTTCGCGGTCTGGGGTGGCTATGCGCTGGATCTGCAGGTCAGTGGCACTCTGGATGTCGCGGCCGTGCTCAGCGACGGCGGTATCCCCGGTGCGGTGTCCGCGATTCTCGCCACGCTGCCGTTCTCAGAGCTGATCACCGCAAGCTTCATCCTGCTGTGCTTCATCTTCCTCGCCACCACCCTGGACAGCTCGGCCTATGTGCTGGCGTCGGTGACCACGCGTGAGCTCTCTGGCTATCAGGAGCCCAGGCGCAGCGTGCGTCTGATCTGGGCCTTCCTGATCGCCGGTGTCGGGGTGGCATTGATCCAGTTGGGCGGCCTCAAGGCGGTTCAGACTTCCACCATCGTGGTCGCGCTGCCGATGATCCCGGTGCTGTTCATCCTGACCTGGTCGCTGGTGCGCTGGTTGCGCCAGGACTTCGCGCGCAAGGTGCTGGAACCGCATCTGGTGCTGGAGACCCCCAGCCCGCGCGATGACGCCAAGCCTCGCTGAGTGCACTTTTTCCTGTCTCTCTCAACACATGACGCTCACCGGGGCTGACGCAACCCGCATGCCCCCCGGACAGAAGGACCGCACCGATGACAATCCACTCCGAAACCCGCCTGCCGCTGACTGACGTCAAGGTCATCGATTTCGGTCAATACATGGCGGGCCCGGCCGTCGCCATGATCCTCGCCGACCTGGGCGCCACCGTGGTTCACGTCGATCCACCCGGCGGGCCGATGTGGCAGTCGCCGGCCAACGCCACGCTCAATCGCAACAAGCTGATCGTCTCGCTGGATCTCAAGTCCGCGGAGGGTGTCGAGCAGGCACTGGCGCTGATCGAGGAGGCCGACATCGTGATCGAAAGCTTCCGTCCCGGGGTCATGAAGCGGCTGGGCATCGACTTCGAGGCATTGCGGGAGGAGCGCAATGAGCTGATCACGCTGTCGATTCCCGGCTTTGCCTCCAATGACACCCTGCGCCGCGACTGGCGTGCCTTCGAGAGCGTGATCGCCGCCAATTCCGGCGTCTTCACCGACATGGGCCTCAACCGCGTGTTGATGGGCATCAACCCATCCTTCTCGCCGCTGCCGCTGGGCTCGGCCTATGGCACCATGCTGGCGGCTTCCTCGGTGGTGCTGGCGCTGCAGGCCCGTGAGCGCACCGGCATGGGCGACGAGATCGAGGTGCCGCTGGTCTGCGCGCTGATGGAAGGGCTCTGCTACAACTCGATCAAGATCGAGGGCCTGCCGGAGCGCTACAAGACCCAGCGCGAGAAGGAGATCGAGCGTCGGCGTATCGAGGGCCAGCCGATGAATCTCGACTACGACGAGCTGCAGGAGCTGCTCGATCCCTTCTATCGCAGCTACAAGTGCAAGGATGGCCGCATGTTCTATGTGGTCTGCCCGAGTCACCGCGAGCACGCCAAGCGCTGCCTGAAGGTACTGGGCCTCTACGATGAGCTGGTCGCCGAAGGCATGAGTGAGGAGCCGGATACCTATCGCCCGAGCAGCGAATGGCAATCCGACATGTCGCTGGGCGTCTATCCGTTGCCCAAGTCCTGGGCGGACCATATCGCGGCGCGCATGAAGGAAGTCTTCCTCACGCGCACCTCCAAGGAATGGGAAAAGATCTTCGGCAAGGGCAAGTTCCCCGGCGCGCCGCAGCGCTGGCTGCAGGAGTGGATCCACGATGACCACGCCGAGACGGCGGGCCTGATGGTCGAGGTCGAGGACCCGGAATTCGGACTGATGATCCAGCCCGGCCCGATGGTATGGATGGCCGACAGCGGCCAGGAGATGTTGACGCCCAGGCCGCGGCGCTGGGTGAGTGTCACTCATGCGCTGTCGGTGCTGACCCGCATCGAGACCAAGCTGCCGCGGGTGCGGGCACGCAATGCCCGCGATGGCTGGCTGGAAGGCGTCAAGATCCTGGACCTGTGCAATGTGATCGCCGGGCCGCACTCGGTGGCGTATCTGGCGCGCTTCGGTGCCGAGGTCATCAAGGTCGACCCGGCCAAGCCGTTCTATGACTGCTGGAATACCGTCATCTTCGGCCTGTCGCACATGCGCTCCAAGCGTTCGCTGCTGACCGACGTCAGACAGCCCCGCGGGCGCGCCATCCTGGATGAGCTGATTCGTCAGAGTGATGTGGTGGTCTGGAATGCCACCGACCGGCAGGTGGCCTCCATGGGCCTGAGCGAGGAGGCCATGCGCGAGCTCAACCCGGACGCCGTCTTCTGCCAGTTGGACTGCTTCAGCGGCGTGCTGCTCGGGCCGCGCACCAACTACCTCGGCTATGACGACCTGGTGCAGGCCACTACCGGCATCATGCTGCGCTTCGGCGGCAGCATGGATACCCCCGAAGAGCACGCTCACGTCGGCACCATCGATGTCATGTGCGGCTTTGGCGCGTCGCTGGGGATTGCCACCGCGCTGTATCGCAAGCTCAAGACCGGCCGCACCTCGCGCATCAAGACCTCGCTGTCGGCGTTGAGCGGTCTGGCACAGCTGCCGTTCTGCTACGACTATGAGCGCCGCAGTCTGTTTGACGAGCCCTCCGGTCGTGAGGCGACAGGCTACGATGATCTGGCGCGTTTCTATTCAGCCTCCGATGGTATCCTGCTGGTCAGTGCCTATGAGTCGGAGCTGGAGAAATTCCGCAAGGTCGAGGGGTTGGAAGAATTGCCGGAAATCCCGCGTGAGGAGCGTGCCGCCTACCTGGCTCCGCGTTTCATCAGCGCGCGGGCCAATGACTGGGTCGAGCGACTGCAGGCGGCGGATATCGCCGCGGCCGTCTGTGAGAATCTTGAGACATTGCGTTCCTACAACGTCCATCCGGCTGGCGAGCGGACCGGGATCGATGCTGGCAGCTATTCGTTCTCGGTCTACTCGGACCACCCCAGCGGTCACGAGATCACCCAGCTTGACCCCTACGCCATCCGTCCGCGGCGTGGGCGCATCTACCCGCTGTCACCGGCCGAGAAATACGGCGCTTCGACTCGCTCGGTGCTCAGGGAGCTTGATCACAGTGATGAAGAGATCGATCAGTTGATCGAGGAGGGCGTGGTGTCCGAAAGCTGGAGTGAGGAGTACCTGCCGAGCTGAACCCGCCATGCGGTGCTTGTTCACTCAAGGGCCGCCGGCTGCAGGCAATCGATGGCGCCCTGGATGTTCAAACGCCCCATCTCGTGATTCACGAGGTGGGGCGTTCTTGTGACTCAGCACGTCAGCCAGTGCTGATCGCTCAAGGCCGACTCATCTGACTCTGAGCTTGCATGGGTCAGCTCGAGCCAGGTGCATGAGAAGTGCTCAAGCGCGGGTCGTCTTGTGACACGAGGTGAACGTCGAAGTTCCGCTCATGAGAGTGGCGCATCGGCTGGCGTGATCCTCGCGATGCAAGGGCGGAAAGACTGCCGCGTCAGGTGCTGGATTATGCGTGACATTCGCCGCTCATGAGCGTTTGAGACCCACAGGCCGCCGACATTGACGTGTCGGCGGCCTGTTCGCGTCTGGCGGAAATATTGTCGAGAAGGGTGCCAGGAAGGCGCAAGGAGAGGGCAGGAGGGGGAGTGTGCAGCACAAGTTTGATGAATGAAATTCATGTATGCATGAGAAAATACCGTGTCGCGATTCGTGCTCCCCGCGGTTGCCGGGAAAGTATAATGCGCGTGGAATAAAAAAATGTATAATACCGCGCTCTTTTCATTACGAAAAATTATTGAACACAGCGAACTGCCCGAGCAAGAGCGACGTCTCGCCCCTCTTGCTCGGGCTTTCTCACTAAGGTGGTAGTCGTGCAAGAAGCCGTTCCCCCCGCCAGTGATGGCGATCATCTGGACCCCCGTGTCTTCATTCCCGCCGTGTTGGTCATCCTGGCCTTCATCGGCCCGGTCATCCTGTTCCCGGAGGCCAGCACCGCGCTGATCAATGCCGCCTTCGCCTTCGCGACCGGCAAGTTCGGCTGGCTGTATCTGGTGGCCGGTCTGAGCGTCGTCGGATTTCTCATCTGGCTGGCATTCAGCCGCTACGGCAACGTCCGTCTGGGTGGGGCAGAAGACACGCCCGATTTCTCCTACTTCAGCTGGGTGGCGATGATCTTCACCTGCGGGATGGGCATCGCGATCGTCAACTGGGCGTGGGTCGAGCCGATCTACTATTACACCTCGCCGGCCTATCACGTGGCGGCCAAGAGTCGTGAGGCCGCGGAGTGGGCGCTGGCCTTCGGTCAGTTCCACTGGGGGCTGACGCCGTGGGCCTTCTATTGCCTGCCGGGCCTGCCGATCGCCTACTCCATGTACGTCAAGAAGCGTGATGGCGTGCGTCTGTCCGTCGCCTCGCGCGGCGTGCTGGGCCGCCATGCGGATGGCGCCTGGGGCGTGCTGCTGGATTCCATCGTCGTGTTCGGGATCGTCGGCGGCGTCGGCACCTCGCTGGGGCTCGCGGTCCCGCTGGTGTCACAGCTGGTCAGCGGCATCCTGGGCGTTGAGGCCAACTTCGGATTGGAAGTCGCGGTACTGTGCATCTGGACGGCGATGTTCTCGGCCAGTGTCTGGTTCGGCTTGGCCAAGGGCATCAAGATTCTGTCGGACATCAACGTGATTCTGGCGATCTTCCTGCTGGCCTTCACCTTCATCGTCGGTGACTCGCAGTTCATGGTCGAAGGCTTCGTCAACAGCCTCGGCAAGACCCTGGGCAACTTCATCCCGATGAGCCTGTGGACCGACCCGGCGGGTGACTCCACCTTTTGGAAGGACTGGACCGTCTTCTATTGGGCCTGGTGGATCGCCTACGCGCCGATGGTGGGGCTGTTCGTGGCGCGTATCTCGCGCGGCCGTACCATCCGTGAACTGATCATCGCCGAGCTGGTGTTCGGCTCGCTGGGCACCTGGGTGTTCTTCGCGGTGTGGGGCGGTTACGCGCTGGACCTGCAGATCAGTGGTGCGCTGGACATCAAGGCGCTGCTGGATAGCGGCGGTATCCCGCTGGCGGTGGAAGGCATCCTGCAGACCCTGCCGTATGCCAAGCTGGTCACGGTGGCCTTCATCCTGCTGTGCTTCATCTTCCTGGCGACCACGCTGGACAGCTCGGCCTACGTGCTGGCCTCGGTGACCTCACGCAAGCTTTCCGGGTATCAGGAGCCCAAGCGCTCGTTCCGCTTGATCTGGGCCTTCCTGATCGCGGCCGTCGGCGTTGCGCTGATCCAGTTGGGTGGCCTGCAGACCGTGCAGACCTCGACCATCGTGGTGGCGCTGCCGATGATTCCGGTGATGCTGATTCTGGCACTCTCCATGCTGCGCTGGCTCAAGAATGACTTCCCCAAGGAAGAGCTGAATCCGGTGCTGGTCATCGATGACATGCCGGCGTTTCAGCGCAAGTCGAAGAAGGCGAAGCGCCAGGCGTAGTGGCTGGATGCGCTGAAAGATCTGTCGCAAGACTTGATGACAACGGCTCCTCACTTACGGCTCCTCAACATGAGGGGCCGTTGTCGTTTCTGGCAGTGGAGCGAATCAGGGTGCCTCCGGGGTGTCGATGGGCCATGACCTGAGACTTCGCGATGCCTGGATTGCATGACGGGTTTGTATGACAGGAATGTATGCCTGGATTGTATGACTGGATTGTATGACTGGATTGTATGACTGGATTGTATGACTGGATTGTATGACTGGGTGCAACAATCGTGGCCTGCTCTGCTGGCGTTCAGGCCATGGGAAAGCTCTCGCTCAAGGCAGGCGATTCTTACCTCTGGCGTGAAAGCCTCGTCATCGGGGCATCTGGCTCAAGGCACACGCGGCAAGCTTGGCCCGCGAACAGGAAACCACGCCACAGTCCTTGCTTGAGAGTGGAAGTAATTGGTGCTGATTCTGCATCATGTTAGTTTTTCGCTATTTCAGGGTTAGCTATTATTTATTTTTGCTATGGGAACTTCTCGCGAATACTCCTCGCCTCGTTACTCCCTGATTTGACGAGGAATTTCCGAGATGCTGAGCGTACGTTTTCCCATGAAGACCCTGACAGCCGTGATGGCGCTGGGGCTTTCTGCAAGCAGTCTGGCGCAGCAGGAAGTGATGACACGTTCCAATGGTGCGCCGATCGGCAACAACCAGGACTCCCTGACCGCTGGTCCGAATGGCCCGACATTGCTGCAGGATCACCACCTGCTGGAAAAGCTGGGGCACTTCGAGCGTGAGCGCATTCCGGAGCGCGTGGTTCACGCGCGCGGTATCGGGGCCTACGGTGAGTTCCGTGCCACCGCGGATCTGACCGACCTGACCGTCGCGGCACCTTTCCAGGACAAGGGCCAGGTGACGCCGGTCTTCGTGCGTTTCTCCAGCGTGATCAACAGCAAGGGCTCGCCCGAGACTCTGCGCGACCCGCGTGGCTTCGCCGTCAAGTTCTATACCGACCAGGGCAACTGGGACATGGTCGGCATCAACTTCCCGGTGTTCTTCATCCGCGATGCGATGAAGTTCCCGGACATGATCCATGCCCTGAAACCGGACCCGCGCACCAACCTGCAGGACCCGAATCGCTACTTCGATTTCTTCAGCCATATCCCGGAAAGCACCAACATGCTGACCTATCTGTACTCACCGCTGGGCGTGCCTGCCAGCCTGCGTGAGATGGATGGCTCCGGGGTCCACGCCTTCAAGTTCGTCAATGGCGAAGGTGACTGGAAATACGTGAAGTTCACCTGGAAGTCGCGTCAGGGCAACCATGGCATGTCGCCGGAAGAGATCGCCAAGGTGCAGTCCACCGACTTCAATCACCTGACGGATGATCTCTACACCCATCTCGACGAAGGCGATGACCCGGTCTGGGATTTGTATATCCAGACGCTGGACCCCAGCCAGCTGAACAGCTTCGACTTCAACCCGCTGGATACTACCAAGCTGTGGCCGCAAGACCTGATCCCGGCACGCAAGGTCGGTGAGCTGACGCTGAATCGCGTCCCGGACAACTTCTTCCAGGAAACCGAGCAGGCGGCCATGTCGCCGGCCAACCTGGTACCGGGCATCGAGCCGTCGGAAGACCGCATGCTGCAGGGGCGTCTGTTCGCCTACGCCGATGCCCAGCGTTATCGCCTGGGGGCCAACTACTCTCAGCTGCCGGTCAACGCCCCCAAGGTGGCGGTCCACAACAACCATCAGGATGGCGCGGGCTACTCCGCTCCGCGTTCCGGCTCCATCAACTACCAGCCGAGCCGCAACGCCGACTCGCTGGTGGACGACAGCCAGTACGAATACAAGCGTTACACCCTCAATGGCACTACTCAGCAGCAGCCCATCGGCAAGGAGCAGAATTTCGCTCAGGCCGGGGAGCTGTATCGCTCCTTCTCCGAGGAAGATCAGGATGACCTGATCGAGGTGCTGGGTGGGGATCTGGGCAAGGTCAAGAACGACGAGATCCGCAATATCATGGTCAGCTACTTCTATCAGGCCGACCACGAATACGGCGAGCGTCTGGCCAAGGTCGCTCACGTGGACATGGACGATGTCGAGGAGCTGATCGACGCGCAGCAGAAGTGATCTGACGCGTCGCGTGACAGGGCAGGGGGGCAATGCCTCCCTGCCATCTTCCCGACCGATTTCTGGACCAACCTCGAGGAGAGAGTCCCATGACCTTGACCGTGAAAGCCCCCATCAGGCAATCCATCACGAACCTTGTCACCTTGATGCTCGCGCTCAGCGTCGCTGTCATGAGTCTGCTCGCCCTCCCGGCGCAGGCGGATGAGGGCATGGACATCATGGATGCCGCGCGTGAGGGCGACAACGCCGCCATCGAACGCTACCACGACCAGGGCGGAGACCTGTCGATCACGGAAACCCACGGCTATACGCCGTTCATCATGGCTGCCTACTACGGGCATACCAGCACTCTGGCCCTGCTCAAGGGGTATGGGGTGGACGCCTGTGCCGTGGATGAAAGAGGCAGCAATGCCTTCATGGGCGTGGCCTTCCGTGGGCATGTCGAGACGGCAGACTGGCTGTTGGCCAATACCGACTGTGATGTGAATCATCGCAATGCCAGTGGCCAGACGGCGCTGATGATGGCCTCGCTGTTCGGGCGGGAAACCATCATCAGGCATCTGCTCGATGCCGGGGCCGACCCCGGAATTGCGGATCAGCAAGGCAATACCGCCGAGTCTCTGGCCGCCGCTCAGGGCCTGTCACGCATCGTCACCCTGGTGAAGTTCAACCTGTAAGGCGTGCAGAGGTTGCCTCTGCCATGCCCGAAGCACCATTGGACGGCTCGGCCGTCCTCTACCCGAGTGCCGCTCCCGCTGGGGCGCTCACTCGACACCACTTGGAGTCTCTCTGAATGAAACGTCTGGTTCCCCTTGTCTGCCTGTCCATGCTCACTGCGGTCAGCACTCTCAGTCACGCAGAAGATAGCGTCTCCGATGCCCGGGTACGTGCTGCCTTGAGCGAGCCTCTGATCGCGGATCACGCCCACGCGGCGTCCACGCGGCAGGCCGTCTTTGCCGCTACCGGCATGAGCACCTCGGCAGGGCGTGTGCAGCAGGCGCTGGAGCAGCCGCTGCAAGGCGTGCGCGGTGCCGCCGGTGGGATGATGAAAGCCCGCTATCAGGCCAATGATGCTGGCAAGAGTGTTTCTGCAACTCGAGTGGAGCACGCGCTCAACGACAGCGTGTAAAGCCCCGCATTTCGAGTGATTGAGCGTCTGGCGACCAGCAACAACACCATCAATGGCTGACTCAAGACGAAGCCCGTCCTTGCCTTGCGCTCGATGACTCGAAAGATCTCTGGAAAGCCCTGAAGAAAGCTCTGAAGAAAGCTCTGAAGAAAGCTCTGAAGAAAGCTCTGAAGAAAGCTCTGAAGAAAGCCCTGAAGAAAGCCCTGAAGAAAGCCCTGAAGAAAGCCCTGTAGAGAGACTCGCAGCAAGTCTCAGGAAAGCCCCCAGGACGACACGCGGAACTCTGCCTCCGCGCTCAGCTCGGGCCGAAAGGCCGCGTCCTCAGAAGCGTGCGAGCATTGCCCGCCGCGATGGCATCCTTGCGCAAATGCATGTGACTGACTCGGGCCATCGCCCCTGATGCAGCAGCATGCAGGACGTGTCTTTGCCCAAAGGTGACCTTGTCTGAAGCTGACCTTGTCGAAAGATGACCCTGCCCTGAATGTCCTGTCCCGACATTCCTTGCCCGCCTCCGTGCGGGCTTTCTTGCATTCCTTGCCTGCCTTCGTGCGGGCTTTCTTGTCTTGCGCGCCGGTTCGCGGTGCATCAGCTCTTCAGGAATCCGGCCCTGGCCGATCAGGGGTCGAGGCGTGCCACGCGCTGCGAGATCTCTCTGATCAGCGCCGGAAGCTCGCGTGCACTGCGCATCTTCAGTGCCCCGGAGGGCGTGCCGAGGCCGTCCTCATGGTGGGCGAAGTGGATGACATGCATCCCGGCATCCAGCCCGGCTTTCACGCCGACGGCGGCATCATCGATCACCACGCAGCGCTGCGGCGCGAACCCCATCTGCTCGGCGGCGAGGCGATAGAGGCGTGGGTCCGGTTTCCAGACGCCCAGGGTGTAGGCACTGAAGATGTGGCCGTCAAAGAAGCGCGCCAGCCCGGTGGTATCCAGTGCCAGGCGTACCTTGCGTTCCGGCCCGTTGGTGACCACGCCGCAGGGGTAGCCGGAGAGCTCCGCCAGTGCCTGAGGCATGCCGGGCATGGCCGTGAGGCGAGCCGTCATCAGGTCCTCGAGGGTGGCACGCATGTGGGCCTCCATCTCATCCAGCCGCTCGGGGGCCAGCGCGCCATGATGTGCCTCGAGTTCCGCGACGATGCTGCGAAAACGTACGCCCCGGAAATGATCCAGATACCGGGCGGCCGTGAAGGGCAGGCCGTAGCCGGGTAACGTGCTGGCAAGCGCTTCTGCCAGCAGGACTTCGCTGTCTACCAGAGTCCCGTCGGAGTCAAACAGCAGGCAGAGTTCGGCCATTGATGCCTCGTGGAGTGTCGGAAGTGATAGTCACGACATTAGCAGTTTCCTGAGGGTGGCGGCCATGGGACAAGTCGTTGAATTCACGCCTCTCATGGCGCATGAAATGCGTCCGGGTGGCGGAGTTGCCAGGCGGGACTGAGTTGGGCGACTGAGTTGGGCGACTGAGTTGGGCGACTGAGTTGGGCGACTGAGTTGGGCGAGCCAATGAGAATACGTCTTCTTTGGATATTTGTTGACAGTGTCAACCAACCGCCCATATAGTTGCCCTTTAGCAACCAACTGATGGAAGACCATGGCAACGACCGCTTTGCATGAAGTGCTGCATCGTCTGATGCACGTCTATCGCAAGCAGCTGCGCGATGGCATCCAGCAGCACGGCATCGACTTGCCTGTCCTGCACATCCGGATGTTGAAGAGCATCGTCCGGGTTCCCGAATGCACCGCCCACAAGGTCGGGCAGCTGCTCGGGCAGGACAAGGGGCGTGTCACTCGCGTCCTGAACGAGCTGGAGGCCCGCGGGCTGGTGTCACGACACCAGAACCCGCAGGACCGGCGCAGTCAGCTGCTGCAGGTATCCGCAGCGGGGAGTGACATGCTGGAGCGAGTCAAGGTGCTGGAACAGGAGACGGCCCAGCGCATGGCCGGTGATCTCGGTGATGAGGAGATCGCGGCCTTTCTGAACACGGCGACTCGCATGATGGACAACGTCTCCGCATGCGGGGATTTCAGTGCTGATGTGCCCAATGGCAACGACGACAGGAGTGCGTGAGATGGCCAAGCCCGCGATGCGAGACCTCGAGGTGATTCGTACCCAGCGTGTCACCGAACACATGTTGCGCGTGACGCTGGGGGGCGAGAATATCGGCTCCCTTCCCGAAGACCAGGAGAGTGCCTACATCAAGCTGGTCTTCGCGCGTGGAGAAGGTGAGCGACCGATGATGCGCACCTATACCATTCGTCATCAGCGCGCGACCGAGATCGATGTCGATTTCGTGCTGCATGAAGAGGCAGGCCCGGCGTCTGTCTGGGCGGCCAGTGCCAGGCCGGGTGACAGCATCACCATCGGCGGCCCGGGGCCCAGGAAGTTGATCAACATGGCGGCCGACAGCTTCTTGCTGGCGGGTGACATGACGGCGTTGCCGGCGATCAGCGTCAATCTGGCCGAACTGCCGGCGGATGCCCGAGGGCACGCCATCATTGAAGTGCCGGATGCGGCTGACATCCAGACGCTTGAGCACCCGCCGGGAATCGAGCTGCACTGGCTGATCAACCCGCAGCCAGACCCGGAAGGCCAGCCGCTGCTGGAGAAGGTTGCCTCGTTGCCGAGACTGGAAGGTCAGATCTCTGTCTGGGCGGCCTGTGAATTCGGCAGCATGCGTGCGCTACGTGCTCACCTCAAGCAGGCCTACGAGATTCCCAAGTCCCACTTCTATGTCTCGAGCTACTGGAAGATCGGTCAGTCAGAAGATGGTCACAAGCTGGCCAAGCAACAGGACGCCGAGACCGAGCAGGCCGACTGACACCGGCGCGTCAGGTGCAAGGCGGGTGGTTCGGACACGAAAAAGCCCCACAGGCAGGCCTGTGGGGCAATCTGACAGTCAACGCATCGCGAGCACCGGCTGACTGACCCGCAAACAGCGGACGGACTCAGAAGCGGTAGCTGGCACCCAGTCGGATGTCACGACCTGACTCCAGCATGCTGTCGCCACTGCTGAGCAGGTAGCTGCTGTGATCGCTGTAGCGCTTGTCGAACAGATTGTTGACCGCCAACGTCAGAGTCAGATCCTGCCAGGCGGCCGGTGTCCACTGGGCGCGGATGTCGTGCGTCACGTAGCCCGGCTTTTCCTCATCGCCTTGCGTCACGCGCTCCAGGCGCTCCACCGCATTGAGGGTGTAGCCCAGCGTGATGTCGTGGTGCGCAAGACGGTACTGGTGATCCCAGGTCCACTTGTCGCCGGTGGAGGCACCGATGTTCATCTCGTCACCCAGCGGGTCGCCGTCGTTGTTCTTCATGACGACCTTGGCGTAGCCCAGGCGGGTGTCATAGCCACCGACTCCCCAGTTCACGCTGGCTTCATAGCCACGACTCTCGACGTCGCCATCCAGGTTGTAGAGCACCGCCGGATCACTGCCGCGATCATAGGCCTGGTAGTTCTCGATATCGGTATGGAAGCCGGTCAGCGCGAAGCCGAGGCGATCGCCCTGGGTCAACGCATCCTGCTGATGCCAATCCAGACCGATTTCACGTTGACGCGCCTTCTCCGGCTCAAGCCCCTGTGCGATGGTGACATCATCCCCGATCAGGATCACTTCCCGCGCCTTGGCACCCCGGATGGCCTCGCCGTAACCGGCATGCAGGGTCAGGTTGTCAGTGGCATCGACACTCAGAATCGCGTTGGGGGAGACCTCGCTGCCACTGACGCTACCCGCCTCGCCGTAATCGCTGTCGTAATCATCCAGGCGCGCGCCAACGGACAGAGCCCACGGGCCCAGTGTCATGCGGTTCTGGGCGTAGACTCCCAGGTTGCGTGAGGTGTCTTCGTTGTTGGGGCCAGAGCTGCCTGCGTCATCGGAGCGACGGGTGTCCTGATCATAGAAGTCCACGCCAGTCGTAAGGGCATGCGCCACATCACCCGTCTTCAGACGGAAGGTGTTGCGAACATCCGCGCCGAATTCGCGGGAGCGGCTGGTGCTGCCACTTTCGACACGATCCAGTTCCTGGGTGGTGTGATAGAGGGTGGTCTTCGTATCGATCAGGTCATTGCCCGGGTGCCAGGCGTGATTGACGGTAAAGGTCTCACGCTCCATTTCCTGATAGGTCGGCTGCTGGCTGCTGAAGCTCGGCATGTGAGGGCGTGTGAAGTAGGTGCCGTGATCGGTCGTGCGCTCGGCACTGATGCGCAGGTCCTGATCATTGACGTCCAGCAGAGACATCTTGAGCAGGTAGCCGCGCTGCTGGCCTGCGGTCTGCTCCTGCTCACCGCCACCGCCGACCTCATAATCATCGCTGTTGCGACCACTGACATATCCCATCAGACCGAGATTTTCTCCCAGACGACCATAGAACGCCGTGGTGCCGGAGGTGGCGTCCGCCGCGCTCTCGGTACCGACGGAGACGCGTGCCCCCAGATCCTGACCGGGCTTGAGCAGATCCTGCGCATCCTTGGTCTCGAAGCGGAGGCTGCCGCCAAGCGCCCCCGGGCCATCATCCGCCGTCGCAGGGCCGGTATCGACTTCCGCCTGCTTGAGCAGGGCAGGGTCAATGGTCAGTCGGCCGGTATGGTGGAAGAGATAGCCACCCTGACGCGCGCCATCGATGGTGACGTTCAGGTTGGTGTCTTCCAGTCCACGAACATAGACCTTCTGGCCGATGGCGATGCCGCCACCGACACTGACCCCCGGTTCGGCACGGAAGAGGTCTTCCAGGTCACGAGCCTGGCGTTCTTCGATCTCTTCGGCGCTGATCACGACATTCTGTTCAAGACGGTCTTCGCTGACGACAAGCGTGGACATGTCGTCGGCGAGCGCATGGCTCGTGGCGCCGAGAGTCAGTGCGCTGGCGGAAAGGACGGCGGCGGTAAGCGGATGGAGACGGAGATGCACGTGGATTCCCTTGCTTGAATAGTTATATCTAACGGTTGGCAATGCTAATCGTTCTCACTAACTGTTTGCAAGATCCTTGCACAATTTATTGTCAGACGCCTCTCCTGAGTCGTCACGAGCCTGTCAGGCGCGAGCGGATTGCGCTGTGGTAGGTGAGCGGCAGAAAGTCAATGAAGACAGCTCTCGAAACTGAGCTTGGCTTTCTGCGGTTCTCGACAATCACATGACGGATAACGCATAAAAAGCCCGCCATCATGGATGGCGGGCTGTCTTGTCTTTCACCGACGTCTAGCGTTTCAGGCGACTCTTGCCTGGATCACTCAGCGCCTCGCAGGTGCGAGGCGCGAAGGAGCGTTCAGCCCGTCGAGCCTGCCTTCTCGGGGGGCGTCTGCTTGAGCTGCACCGGCTTGCGGATACCGAGGAAGTAGACGAAGACCACTGTCAGCACGACGAAGAATAGGCTGTCCGGCGTGGTGAGGAAGGTCATCGGGTTGCCGTTGGAGAGCGTCAGCGCGCGGCGCAGGAACTCTTCCAGGTTCGGGCCGAGAATGAAGCCGAGCAGCAGCGTGATCACCGGATAATCATGCTTGCGCATCAGGTAGGCGACGATGCCCAGCACCAGCGTCATCATCATCTGGAACACGGAGTAGGTGGCCACGAAGCTGCCGACGACGGCCAGCAATGCGATGGCACCGTAGAGCACGTCCTTGCGGATGGTGACGATGCGCAGGAAGTAGGGACCCATCAGATAGAGCGTCAGGGGAATCAGGATCAGGGCGCTGAACAGCAGCGAGGCCAGCATCGGCGCGATCAGTCCGGATTGTGACGCCATCAGTTGCGGCCCCGGCTGGATGCCGTTGATCACCAGTACGCCCAGCACGATGGCTGTGACCGGATCGCCCGGAATCCCGAAGGTCAGCATCGGCACCAGAGCGCCACCACAGACGGCATTGTTGGCACTTTCGGCGGCGGCGATGCCCTGGGGATTGCCCTTGCCGAAGCTCTCGGGCTTCTTCGAGGTGCGCACGGTTTCCACGTAGGCGAGGAAGCCGCCCATCGAACCGCCTGCGCCGGGCAGGGTGCCGACCATGTAGCCGATCAGCGTCGACTTCAGATAGCAGCCGATGCCGATCTCGCGAATGGCGCTCAGCGGCGGAATGAAATCACGACGCTTGAGCTGTTGGCTGGCCTTGAGCTGCTGGCGGATGGCGGCGTCCTTCTTGCGATTGCCGACCTGGATCAGCAGCTCGCTGATGGCGAAGGTGCCGATGATGACCGGCATCAGGTCGATCCCGGCAGTCAGCTCACTGATGCCGAAGGTGAAGCGCGCCAGTGGCTGCATGGCGTCCAGCCCGATCGTCGCCAGCATCAGACCCAGGCAGGCGGTGATGCCGGCTTTGCGGATGTTGCCGCGCTGGGCGACCACGATCACGATCAGCGCGAAGGCGATCAGTGCGCACTTGCCGGTGGTCTTGACCAGCAGTGAGGCCTCGGCGATGAACGGTGCCAGCACGATCAACAGCAATGCGCCGAGGCTACCGCCGACCATCGAACCGAAGGAGGCATGACCCAGTGCCAGGGCACCTTCGCCACGCTGTTGCATGGGATAGCCTTCCAGTGCCGTCATCATCGAGGAGGGCGCACCGGGGATGTTGATGGTGGTGGCGGTGATGCTGCCGCCACACATGCCGGCCATGTAGATGCTGGCACACGCCATCAGGGCGGTAGTCACGTCCAGGCTATAGGTCAGCGGCAATAGCAGGGCGAGCGCCAGGGTGGCGGTCAGGCCCGGGATGGCCGAGAAGATGGTGCCGATCACGAAGCCGGCGACCACGTAGAACAGGATGACCGGGTCCAGCAGCAGGGCGAAGCTTGAAAATACCTGAGCGATGAATTCCATGCGTCATCCTCCACTCGTGGCGACGAGAGCGGACAGCTCGAAGGTCGGCAGGTGGACATTGAAGAGTTGTTCGAAGAGCAGATAGCCCAGTGCGGAGATGGCGCAGGCGATCAATGCCTTGCTGATCCATTTCTCACGCCCCGAGAACAGCAGCATCACGCTGAAGACATAGAGTGCGGACGCTAGCAGGTACCCCAGGTGCGAAAACGCCAGGATATAGAGGGCGGTCACCAGCATCAGGCGCAGCGCCGGTGAGAACAGCGGTGCGCTGGCGTCGCCGTCGGTCGTGGAAGACTCCTTGCCGTCATCCGCTGCAGCGCCGCGGCTGGCGCGGTGCTGGCTGACCAGCTGGGCCACGCAGAGCACGAGCGCGATGCACCCGATGAGGGCAGGGAAGAACGAGGCCGTCAGGCGGCCATTGTCCAATGGCGGCGCCATCTGGAAGGCGCTGATCAGATAGAGCGCACTGACGGCCGTCATGACCAGCGTCAGCGGTGTCGCCCCGCTGATCAACCAGTGGCGTCGGGGAGGGGAAGCGGATGAGGACATGACAGAATTCCTTGACGGCGCCCGTTGCCGGACGCCGCTTGACGATGGAAGTGAAGGAGGACGGGTAGACGTCGAGTGGCATCGACACTCAGCGGTGCCGCTTGCCGGCGCGTCTACAGGCCGAGTTCATCCATGGCGGTGAAGGTCTTCTGTTGGTAATCCTCGATCCAGGCATTGACCTCATCGCCGCCCAGCCAGCTGGGCGTGACGCCGACGCCCGTGATCCACTTCTGGAATTCCGGTGTCTCGTAGGCCGTGTGGTAGGCATTTTCCAGCGTGCTGACTACCTCATCCGGCGTGCCCTTGGGCACGGCCAGCACGATGAAGCTGCCGGTCTCGAGATTGCCACCCAGTTCACTCATCGGCGGCACTTCCGGGTAGGCGGGGTTCTGCTCTGACGAGAATTCGACGATGCCCTGGGCATCCCCGGATTCCAGAATGCCGGAGAAGTCACCCAGGCTCGAGATGGCACCGTCGATCTCGCCGGACAGCAGTGCCTCGGCTTCGGCGGTGGAAGAGCCCGGATAGGTGATGACATTGAATTCGACACCGGCTGCGGCTTCCAGGCGGCGAACTGCCAGGTAGGGGCCGGAACCTCGCGGGGCGACACCGATACGCACGGTACCGGGGTTGGCGCGTGCCGCCTCGATCAGCTGCTCATAATTCTCGTAACCGGATTGCTTGGACACCACGATGGCGTCCGCTTCCTTGGTGATGCGAGCGAAGGGAATCATGCGGTCCAGCGAGTAGCCGGGCACCAGGTTGCCGCGAGGCAGGGTGATGATGCTGTCATAGGTCATCACGCCGACGGTATGGCCATCCGGACGGGCCTTGCTGAGTTGCATCAGGCCGGTGGCGGTGATGGCACCCCCGATGTTCTCGACGTAGATCGATTTCGGCAGGTCCTGCTCGGCGAGATTGCTGATCTTGCGGCTGATGGCATCGGCGCCGCCGCCGGCGGGCCACGGCACGATCAGTCGGATGTCACGCACCGGATAGTCGGCCTGGGCCCCGGTGCTGACGAAGGGCGAGGCCGCGACCATGCCGGACAGGGCAATCGGGGCGAGCAACGCCAGCAGTGAACGGGAGCGGGTCCTTGAGCGAGCGCTCGGCGTGAGACGACGTGAGTTGGCTTGACGGGTGTCTTGGCGATCGTCTTGACAGAGCATGGCACGACTCCAGTGTTGTTATGGTTGTGGTCACTCGATACGCATTGATGCAGGAGGGGCGGTGGACGACAGGCCGGCGTGACCTGTCGTCCGGGGTTACCGTGGACAAGACGGTATGGGCGACATGCAGATTACTGCTTGGCTGCCATGTAGCGTTCGAATTCTGCGCGTGCTTCGTCGGTCGGCGGATACAGGCCGATCACGGGCGTGCCGTTACGGACTTTCTCCAGCACGTAATCCTCGAAATCTTCCATCTGACTGGCTTCCTCGGCGATCTCGTCGGCCAGCTCAAGCGGGATGACCATCACGCCATCGGCGTCGCCCACCAGTACGTCGCCCGGGAAGACCGGCACGCCGCCGCAACCGATCGGCACCTGCAACTCTACTGCATGGTGCTTGGTCAGGTTGGTCGGGGCGCTGGGCTTGGCGCAGAAGATCGGCAGGTTCATCTCGGCAGCGGCGCCGGAATCCCGGATACCGGCATCGGAGACGAAACCGGCGCACTGACGATACTCCAGGCGGGTCAGCAGGATGCTGCCAGCACTGGCGGCCGAGGCATCCTGACGGCAGTCAGACACCATGACATGCCCGGACGGGACGGTTTCCACCGCCAGGCGCTGCGGGTGCTTGGGGTCGCGGAAGGCGGCGACGGTGTCGATGTCTTCGCGTGCCGGGATATACCGCAGTGTGAAGGCCTGGCCCACCATGTGGGTCGTCTTGCGGTTCATCTGCACCACGTTCTGGATGAAGGTGTTTCGCAGGCCACGCTTGAAGAGCAGGGTGTGCAGAGAGGCGGTGGAAGCGCGCATCAAACGCTCGCGGGTCACGGAGGAGAGCTCGGCGTAGCTGGCGTGCTCGGTAGAAGTAATGGCAGTCATATGGCGTCCGTCGTCAGTCTATGGGTAAGGAGGCTCGGCTCTCGGCAACGTGCCTGGCCAGAGTGATCAGTCGACACGTGCGTCTGATGGGGTTTCCGAGATCACTATAGGGGGCTTGAGATGACTGATCAAACAAATATTGACAACTTTGGATGATCAATAAGTCTAGTGTCGGAAGCGAAAATGGCACTCATCACCATGGCTGACCGGCATGGCACGCGAAGGACGTCGTGGGGCACGCGAGCGTCACGTTCCGCTCTCGTTACTCGTCATTTCGCTCAATATATTGATATTAGTGGATTTATTTTGTGGGTGTCAGTGCGAGAGGTGGTCTCGCCCAGTCCCACGATACGGCTTTCCGGTGAGGAAGCATGTCGGTGTCAGGGAGCGACATGAGTCGGCTCGTCATCGCCAGCGACATAGGTCGCATGGCAGCACCTGATACAAGTTGTCATATTTTGTCGGTGGGTGTTGTCCGCCCTTTTTTGACCGTCAAGGAGATGACATGGAAGCGACATGGCGCTGGTTCGGTCCCGAGGATCCCATCACGCTCGAGGAAGTTCGTCAGACTGGCGCGACAGGTATCGTCACGGCGCTGCATGAGATACCCAATGGCGAGGTATGGCCGTTGGCCGCCATTCGCGAGCGCAAGGCGCAGATCGAGGCGGCCGGTCTCAGGTGGTCGGTGGTCGAGAGCATTCCCGTCCATGAGAGCATCAAGCAGGCAGCGCCCGGCAGTGATCGCCATATCGCCAATTACCAGCAGTCGTTGCGCCATCTGGCGGAGTGTGGCATCACCACGGTGTGCTACAACTTCATGCCGGTACTGGACTGGACGCGCACCGATCTCGCCTGGCAGCTGCCGGAAGGTGGCACGGCCCTGCGCTTTGATCAGGATGCCTTCGCGGCCTTTGATCTCTATCTGCTGGAGCGCCCCGGCGCCGAGCGCGAATACACCAGCGAGGAGCAGCAGGCCGCGCGGCAGCATCTCGAGACGCTGGATGATGCCAGTCGCGAGAGGCTGATCCGCACTATCATTGCAGGACTGCCCGGTGCAGAAGAGGGCTACAGCCTGGCGGAATTCCGCGCCGCGCTGGCGGCCTATGACGGAATTGACGCCGCGCGCCTGCGCCAGCATCTGGCCACCTTCCTCAAGGCCATCGTGCCGGTGGCGGAAGAGGTCGGCATTCGACTGGCCATTCACCCCGATGATCCGCCGCGGCCGATGTTCGGCTTGCCGCGCGTGGTCTCGAGCATGGTCGATGCTGATTGGCTGCTGGGTGTCGTACCCAGTCCGGCCAATGGTTTGACGTTCTGTACCGGCTCCTACGGTGCCAATCCGGATATCGATCTCAGCATCATGGCGCGCCGCTTTGCCTCTCACATCCACTTCGCTCATCTCAGAGCCACCGGGCGTGACAGCGAGGACAAGCGCTCCTTCCATGAAGCACAGCATCTCGAGGGGGATCTGGACATGGTGGAGATCATCCGTGTGCTGGTGGCAGAAGAGCGCCGCCGCCTGGCGTCTGGTGGAGCCCCCCTGCCGATGCGCCCGGACCATGGCCACCACATCCTGGACGATGCACGCCGCGAGACCCGCCCGGGGTACCCGCTGTATGGGCGCATGAAAGGGCTGGCGGAAATCCGTGGCCTCGAGATGGCGATCCAGCGGCTGGCGATCCAGCGGCTGGCGCCCCAAAGACTGGCCTGACGGCGGGTACGCCACTCAAACAAGAACGGCCACCCCGGTGTCTAGACCGGGGTGGCCGTTCTTGTTCATGAGGCCAGACAGACAGGTCTGTCTGGCCAGGGGGCTGCTAGACGAAATCGGGAGCGATCAGGCGCGGGATCGCCAGCACGAATTCCGGGAACAGGATCATCAGCACGATCACGGCCAGCATCACGCCCAGGTACAGCATGGTGGTCGCCATGGCCTTGAGCAGGGGGATGCCGCCGATCTTGGCGGAAATCATCAGACATAGGCCGTAGGGCGGCGTGATCAGCCCCAGGCCCAGCGCCATGACGCCGATGACACCGAACTGCACGGGGTGCACGCCTGCCGCCATCGCCAGCGGATAGAAGATGGGGGCCATGATCGCCATGGCGGGCAGGGCATCCATGAAGGTGCCGATCACCAGCAGCACGATGGTCATCACGATGAGCAGCACGGTCGGGTCCGTGATGCTGACGCCCGCCATCAGCTTCGGCGGAATCTGATAGAAGCTGATCAGATACCCGAAGATGGCCGCGCCCACCAGACTGAACAGCGACAGCGAGCACAGCCTGACGGTGTCGGTGGAGGCATTGAGCAGCTTGGTGAGATCCAGCTCGCGATAGATCACGAAGCCCAGCACCAGTGCGTAGACCACCGCGATCACCGCGGCCTCGGTCGGCGTCACGATGCCCAGAGTAATGCCGCCGATGATCACGATCGGAATCCCCGAGGCCAGCAGACCATCCTTGCCGGAGCTTGCCAGCTCCTTGAGGGTGGCACGCTTGCGTACCGGCACGTTGTAGCGGCGCACGTAGCGGGTATTGAGCAGCAGCTGAGCCACGCCGATCATCACGCCGGGCAGAATGCCGCCGAGAAACAGGCCGGCGATCGACGTGTTGGTCAGTGCACCCCAGACGATCATGTTGATCGACGGCGGGATGATGGTGCCCATCACGGAGGAGGCTGCGGTGACCGCGACGGCGAAGCTGACCGGATAGCCTTCGCGCTTCATGGCCGGAATCAGTACCGTGCCCACGCCGGCACTGTCAGCGGTGGAGGAGCCGGAGACCCCGGCGAACAGCATGCTGACCAGCACATTGACGTGGGCCAGCGCACCACGGAAGTGGCCGACCAGTCGCATGCACAGCGTGATCAGGCGGTCGGTGATCCTCGCGGCATTCATCAGGTTGCCGGCGAGCAGGAACAGCGGCACGGCCAGCAGCACGAAGGAATCCATGCCGTTGTACATGCGCTGGAACATGATCCAGTAGGTCAGGCGCGGGTCCAGCAGGATCAGCGTGGTCGCCGTCAGCACCAGTGCCATGGCGATGGGAATGCCGATCACGATCAGGATGCCCAGCACGCCGAACAGCAGCCAGGGCATCAGGTAGAGCCAGTCCATTGGCATCATGGCAGTGTTCTCCGATCAGTGGCGTCATGCGCATGGCCGGCGATGACGGGGGACAGGACGGCCTGCGTCTCCTCCGGCGTCGCCAGTTCTTCCGCCTCGCTGGGCGTATTGAGTGCCGCTTCCATGGCGGTCATGCCGTACAGCCAGGCATGCAAGAGTCGCTGCAGACTGAACAGCACGATGAAGACGCCACTGACGGTGAACACCGAATAGACGTAGATCATCGACAGCCCCGAGGCCATGGCACTGCGGCGCAGGCCCGACAGCGCGAAGTCCTTGCCGTGGACGATGAACAGTACCCCCAGCAGCAGGCAGGCGAGATCACGGATCCAGCGCGTGACGAGGTCGGCGCGACTGCCGCGAGGGAAGGCTTCGAGCACGAAGTGATCGGCATGCAGCACCCCGACGGCGGTGCCCAGCATCACCATCCACTGGAAGGCGAAGCGGCTGAATTCCTCGGTCCAGAACAGGCGAGGCAGGAAGGCCAGGTTGCGACTGGCGATCTGATAGATGATGAAGACGATGAAGCTTGCCAGCAGCACCAGCAAGACGAGATAGAGCAGACGTTCGAGCGTCCGGTTCAGGCGTGAGAGCCCTGCGAGCACAGAAGGCATGGCACTGTCCTCTCAAGAAGAGTGCGAGGGAAGGAGAGCGACGACACGAGAGTGATGACACGCGAGGTGACGTGCGCCAGGGGCAGAGGAAGGTGGCGGGGCGCCTGTCCTGAGGCCAGAGTTGGCTGCAGGTGAGGCGCCCCGCCTGACATGCCTTATCTGACGGCGCGTACCTTGTCGTAGATGTCCTGCAGACCCATCTCGGCGATCACTTCCTTGAGCGGCTCGGCGACGATCTCCTGCATGCGCTCACGGTCGATCTCATGCAGCTTGGCACCCTGCTTCTCCAGCTCCGCGAGGGCTGCCGCGTCCTGCTCCAGCTGCACCTTGCGGGCGTAGGCCGCCGCTTCGTGCGCAGATTCCATCAATGTCTGCTGTTGCTGCTCATCCAGGTTGTCCCAGGACATCTTGGACATGGTCAGCAGGCGCACGGTGATGTCGTGCTCGGACAGCGCGATGTTGGGGGCGACTTCGTGGAAGCGCATGCGCAGTGTCCATTCCGGCTCATTGAGCAGGCCGTGGATCGCGCCCAGCTGGATGGCGGTGTAGATCTCCTTCCAGGCCACCACGCTCGGTTCGACCCCGAGTGCCTGCCAGGCGACGATCAACGGCTTGGTCGGATTGGTGCGCAGCTTGAGACCCTGCAGGTCATCGAGTGAGGTGACTTCGCGCGAGCTGACGATGTGACGCTTGCCGCCACCGAAATAGGCCAGCACCTTCACATCGGTCTCGTCACTGATCTTCTGGGCGATTTCTTCCCCGACCTCGCCATCCAGCACCTTCTGCCAGTGGTCGACATCGCGATACAGGAAGGGGATCGTGAACACGTTGGCGGTGGGCGAGAAGTCGGTGATCAGCCCGGGGCTGACGATGGACATGTCCAGCGCGCCGGCCATCTGCTGCTCGAACATCTCGGTTTCATGGCCCAGTACCGAGTTGCCCATGATGGTCATGGTGATGTCGCCATCGGTCTTCTCGGCGAGCAGGTCTCGCAGGCGCTCGGCGCCGAGCTGATAGGCGGTATCTTCGGTGCCGGCGTGGCCGAAGCGCAGCTCCATTGCCTGGGCGCTGGCCGAGAAGCCGAGCGTGGCGCCCAGCAGGGTGCCGGTGGTGGCCGCGACGGCCAGCCCCTTGCTCAGCCCTCTGGACAGTCGGGCGCCCACAGGTGAGCGCTGGGAAATGGCAGGGGTGGACGTAGTTGGATTGATCCAATTCAGCATGATGGCGTTTTCCTTGGCGTTGTTTGTTGTTGTGCCTTGCGTCTTTCTGTCTTTCCGTCTTGCAGTCTTGCGGCTTGCCAGACCGGCAGTCTCCAGACGGCCGGTCCATGCTCGGGGGTTGCGCGGCCAGCCGATGCTCTCCAGGCATGACCCGCCGTTCAGAGAAAGCGTTGGCGTCAGTCCGGGCGAGGCGTCTCGACGATGGCGTCGTCAGGACTCCCGCAGGAGCGGCGTATCTTGAGTTCCGGCGGCATGATGACGCTTTCTCGCTCGCCGCCGGGATTGGCGATCCGTCGCAATGCCAGTCGCGCCGCCTGCTCCCCGATGGCGTAGGGGTGCGTGGCGATACTGGTCAGGGGCGGGTCGCCCAGTTCGGCTTCCTCGACATCATCGGTGCCGATCACGGCACAGTCGCGACCGGGTTCCAGCCCCATCTGGCGCAGTCCCAGCATGGCACCGAAGGCCACGAGGTCGTTGTGGCAGACCACGGCCGTCGGGCGAGGGCTTTCCTGCATCAGGGTCTTGATCAGCTCATGGCCGACGCGCCGCGTCACGCCATTGCCGCGCACCAGGCGGCGATAGCTCAGGCCGTGATGATCCAGCGCGGCCTGATAACCTAGCCAGCGGTCATGACTGACCGAGTGGTCCGCGCCGCCGATGAAGGCGATGCGCTGATGGCCCAGGCTGACGAGGTGATTGACGGCCATCTCGGCCACGCGCCGGAAATCGGTGCCGGCGTAATCGAAGGGCGGGGCGTCCAGATAGCGCATCACCTGGATGCAGGGCATGCCCCAGTCGGCCAGTTGATGGATCAGGTTCGGGTCTGAGTGTTCGGCGGGGCACAGCAACAGGCCATCGACACGATGTTCACGCATGCGCTCGATGAAGCGCTGCTGACGCTCAGGGGAATCCTCGCTGTTGGCGAGAAATGACACATAGCCTTCCTGATGCAGGGCGGCATCGATCCCCGCGACCATGGAGCCGAAGAAGGGGTTGGCGATGTCATAGACCACCACGCCCAGGGTCGCGGTGCGGCTGCCGCGCATGGCGGCGGCGCCACGGTTGTAGACGTAGCCCAGTGTCTTGATGGAGTCCTGGACCTTCTCGCGGGTGCGTTTCGCCACCAGCGGGCTTTCGCGCAGCACCAGCGAGACCGTGCTGCGCGAGACCTTGGCATGTGCCGCGATATCCTGAAGCGTGATGCTGCTCGAGGCGCTCTGTGATGGCGGGGCCTGTGATGACGGGGCCTGCGATGACACCGTGGCATCTGCCTTGGCCGGCGGTGTCGTGATGGGATCTTTCATGGCGTCTTCCCTGGGCGTTTTCTTGTTGTCATCCCGAACTCATGGCCGGGGTGGAGACGTTTTTGGATGGTTCCAAATCCATGTCCAGAGCATAGAGCAATTCGCCCGCGCTCCCCTCAGCACTTTGGTCTGGCAGCCAAGTGTCGAAGGGGCGGCGTCACCGGCATGCCGGCCACCGGTCTACCGGCCACCGGTCTACCGGCGCGTCCAGTTGGCTTCATTGACCGCACTCAGCGGTGATTTCCCCGCCAGCGCCAACAGCAGGTTGTCCAGCGCCCGCTGCGCCATGGCGCGGCGTGTCTCATGGGTGGCAGAGCCGATGTGCGGCAGCGCCACGACCTGTGGCAGGCGCGTCAGCGGTGAACTTGCCGGCAGCGGCTCCTGCTCGAAGACATCCAGCCCGGCACCGAGAATGCCGCCGCGTTCCAGGCATTCGATCAAGGCCGCTTCATCGATGACACGCCCGCGGGCGATGTTGATCAGGATGGCGCTGGCGGGCATCAGTTCCAGCTCACGCCTGCCGATCAGGCGGTCAGTCTGCTCGCTGAGCGGGACGGTGACGCAGACGAAATCGCTGGTCTTGAGCAAGGTGTCCAGCACGACGCGGCTCGCGCCCAGTTCGCTCTCCAGCGCAGGCTTGGGGGAGGCATTCGAGTACTGGACTCGCATGCCGAAGCCGAGTGCACCGCGCCGCGCGATCGCCGCGCCGATGCGGCCCATGCCCACCATGCCGAGTGTCTTGCCGTGCACGTCCGTACCGAAGTGAGGCGGTGTGAGGCCATGTGTCCATTGGCCGTCGCGCACCATGTTGGCCAGCTCCACCGCGCGTCGTGCCGTGGCCATGATCAACAGGAAGCCGACATCGGCGGTGGTCTCGGTCAGCACGTCCGGGGTGTTGCACAGCAGGATGCCGCGCGCGTCCATCGCTTCAAGCGGGTAGTTGTCATAGCCCACGGAGACCGTGCAGATCACCCGCAGTGCGGGGGCGGCATCCAACAGCGCTTCCGTGATCCTGTGTCCAGAGCAGATGAGTCCATGGGCATCGTGCAGGGCGTCGTGCAGTGCCGCATCCAGCGCTTCGGCGCTGTCATGCCCCTCTAGCAGCACGACGTCATGCCGCTCGCGCAGGGTGGCCATCTGCTCATCATCCAGCGCCTTGAGCACCACAACCTTGCGGCGGGTCACGCACTCGTCTGCGTCACTTGTCATATGGCTGTTACCTCGGGCCGAGTAGTGCTGTGCATGCATCCTTGCCTCCTTGAGAGCGTGGGCGATGAACTGACCGGCAGACTGCCGTCGGGAGTGTGTCACCCCTGGTCGTGTCATCACTGGTTGTGTCACCACTGGTTGTCATTGGAAACCGGCCGCGAACTCAGGACACGCTGACGGCATCACCCGCTTCGAGCGCCTTGAGCGTCGCGCGATCCGGCAGGCCCTCCATGTCACCCCGCACCTGAACGGCACGGCTGCCGAGCAGATTGGCGCGATGCATGGCGTCTTTCGGGGAGAGCCCTTCAAGCAGTGCGCTGACGACACCTACCGCAAAGGCGTCGCCTGCCCCCACGGTATCGACGACCTTGTCGACCCGCAGGCCCGGAACGCTGAAGGCGGCTTCCTGGCCGCCGATCATCCCGCGGTAATAGCTGCCCTCAGGGCCCAGCTTGATGATGACGGCCTTGGCACCTTGCTCGAGATAGTGGCCGGCGATGGCCTCAGGCGTCTTCTGGCCGGTCAGTCGCTCGCCTTCCGCAAGCCCCGGCAACACCCAGTCGGCGCGGCTTGCCAGCTGATTGAGTGTGTCGCGCATCTCCTGCTCGCTTGACCACAGGGTAGGGCGCAGATTGGGATCAAAGGAGATACTGGCACCGGATTGACGGGCCTGTTCGAAGAGATGGAAGGATAGTTCACGACAGCTGGGGGAGATGGCCGGCGGAATGCCGGTGGCATGCAGGTGGCGCAGGGCGCTGAAGTCGATGCCATCGGCGTCACTGGCATTCATGCGGCTGGCGGCGCTGCCCTGACGGAAATACTCGACATGCGGATCTTCTCCCTGGCTGGCGCGTGCCTTGAACATCAGGCCGGTAGGGGCATCGCCGTCGCGGGTCAGGTGGCGACAGTCCAGCCCGTTGTCTTCCAGGGTCTGGCGCAGATAGCGCCCGAGGCTGTCGTCGCCCACGCGGCTCAGCCAGCCGACATGAAATCCCAGCCGGGCGAGGCCGATGGCCACGTTGGTATCGGCGCCGGCGATGCGTCGCTCGTAGTGCGAGACCTGTGCAAGATCGCCCTCGCTTTCGGCGACCAGCAGCGCCATCGCTTCGCCAAAGGCGAGGATTTCCAGTGGCGAGGAAGAAGAGAAAGAGGCGGGCGTCGATGACGCGTTGGCTTGCTCAGACATCATGGCGTGTCCTGTGTAGTTGGAGCCGTTCCTTGTGCTTGTCCTGCATGACGACACGGCTGGCGAAGCCGCGCCGTCATGGAAATTGCCGTACTGCGTATTGTCGGTCAGACGTCACTCACTGCACGTCACTTGGGCAATGACTCAGAGCTGGCGCTTGCCGTCCACCAGACGCGGCAGGCCCTGGGTGCTGTCACGCAGGGTCGGGCTCAGCAGTGCCTCGGGCAGATCCTGATAGCAGACCGGACGCAGGAAGCGTTCGATGGCCGCGCTGCCCACCGAGGTGGTGCGGCTGTCAGAGGTTGCCGGCCAGGGGCCACCGTGGACCATCGCCTGACAGACTTCGACACCCGTCGGCCAGCCATTGGCGAGAATGCGACCGGCGCGACGCTCGAGCACCGGCATCAGGGTGCGGGCGGCGTCGATATCGGCATCGTCCAGGTGCAGGGTGGCGGTCAGCTGGCCTTCCAGGTGCTCGCAGACCGCACGCATCTCGTCCAGATCGCGACAGGCGATGACCAGCGAGCTGGCACCGAAGACTTCTTCCTGCAATGCGGCTTCACTCAGGAAGTCGCTGCCGGTGGTGCGGAACAGTGCGGTCTGACACGGACTTGCGTTGTCGCCATCCAGTGCGCCGCGCGCGACTTCCTGTACCTGGGGCAGGGCGGAGAGCTTCTCCACGCCACCCCGGTAGGCGTCGTGGATGCCCGGCGTCAGCATCGTCTGGCAGGCACTGGCCGCGACATTGTCGGCGGCGGTCTTGAGGAAACGCTCCAGCGCTTCGCCTTCGAGGGCCAGCACCAGTCCCGGGTTGGTGCAGAACTGGCCGGCGCCCATGTTGAGCGAGGCGATGAAGGCCTGTCCCAGCCCTTCGGCACGGGCTTCCAGCGCGGCCGGCATCAGCAGTACCGGGTTGATGCTGCTCATCTCGGCGTAGACCGGGATCGGCTGAGGACGTGCCTGGGCCGTCTTGAGCAGTGCGGTACCGCCACTGCGTGACCCGGTGAAGCCCACGGCCTGAATGCGCGGATCATTGACCAGTGCCTGACCCAGGGTGTTGCCGCTGCCGTAGAGCAGCGAGAAGACGCCTTCCGGCAGGTTGCAACGTGTCACGGCGCGCTGGATGGCGCCGCCGACCAGCTCGGACGTCCCCGGGTGAGCGGAGTGTGCCTTGACGATGACCGGGCAGCCAGCCGCCAGTGCCGAGGCGGTATCGCCACCGGCCACCGAGAAGGCCAGCGGGAAGTTGCTGGCCCCGAAGACGGCGACAGGGCCGAGGCCGATGCGACGCTGGCGCAGGTCGGCGCGCGGCATCGGGCTGCGTTCCGGCATGGCCGGGTCGATGCGCACATCCAGCCACTCACCAGCGCGCACGACGCCGGCGAACAGGCGCAGCTGACCGCAGGTACGGCCACGTTCCCCTTCCAGACGAGCCCGCGGCAGGCCAGTTTCCTGAAGGGCGCGCTCGGTGATCTGCTCGCCGATGGCCTCGATTTCCTCGGCGATGGTCTCGAGGAAGCCGGCGCGGGTTTCAGCATCCGTTTCCCGGAAGCTGTCAAAGGCGTCGTGTGCCAGCTGGCAGGCCAGCTCCACCTCACGGGCACCACCGGCCGGATAGCCCGGCGCCAGGCGCTCACCGTTGGCAGGATTGATGGCGTGTACCGGCTTGCCGTCGGCCAGCAGACTCTGCTGTCCGATGATCTGGTGGCCGCGCAGTGTCGTCTGATCGGAAGGTGACATAAGGCGTCTCTCTTTTCGTGGGGCGTTCTTTTCGTGGGCACAGTCCGGAATGTCCCGCCTCCATCGCCCTCATGGGGCGCGACGCGGGACAAGGGAATGCTCGTCTCGACTGACGGTGCATGGCGGGACTGTTGCGTGCCGACATGTCATGAGGCCGAGGGCGAGACATTCAGGCTGCTGGGGCGCGTCTCATGGGCGCGATGCCGTCGTGGGCGGTATGCCTCACGGGCACATCTGGCCGCCATTGATGTCGATCACCTGGCCCGTGATGTAGCCACTGGTGGCGTGGGAGGCGAGGAACAGGAAGGTCGGTGCACATTCCTCGGAGGTGCCGAAGCGGCCCATGGCGATGCTGCCGGCGATCTTGGCACGCAGCTCTTCGCTCTTGTCGGCGTGGAAGACGGTATCGATGGTGCCCGGCGACACGATGTTGAAGCGCACGTTGTCCTTGGTGAATTCCTTCACCCAGTTGCGGTGCAGGTTGTGCAGCATGGCCTTGGTGCCGCCGTACAGGGAGGCGCCGAGACCACCGCCCTCGCGACCCGCGATGGAGCCGGTGCTGATGACGCTGGCGGTGGTGCCGGAATCCTTGGCGGAGGCCTTCAGATGCGGCATGGCATATTTGGTCGTCATGATCGCGGAGCGCAGGTTCAGGTCCATCACCAGGTCGAAGGCGGCATCATCCAGGCTCTCGAGTCCGGCACGCACGCCCAGGCCACCAGCGTTGTTGACGAGCACGTCCATGCCGCCGAAGGCCTTGGTGAAGTCCTCGACCAGGGCGGCGCAGCCTTCGCTGGTGGACAGGTCGCGTGCGAAATATTCAAAGCGGGCACCGGTGGCTTCCATCTGGGCGATGGCGTCGCGAGCGGCGTCATCCTGCTGGCGGCTGTTGATGCCGACCACTGCCCCTTCACGGGCGAAGGCCACGGCGGCTGCCAGACCAATACCCTTGGTGGAGCCGGTGATGAGGACTTTCTTCTGCTTGAGATCGGTGAACATGTGGGATTCCTGACGGTGGAAAGCCGTACGCTCTTGGAGGCGGCATGGCGAATGAAAGGTGGAGGAAGTTGCGGCGAGCATTGGCTCCCTCTCGGCACGAGTCACCTTAGCCCAGGCAGACACGATCGACAAACAAATAATGACAACTGGCGAGTAGTGCTTTAGTGCAGTTCGCCGTTGGGTATCTCTGGATCACCCGCCAATGGCACCTGGCAGGACGCGGGCTGGTTTCGGGACAGGGCAGGCGAGCTTTCCTGGAATGAAGGAAAGGGTGATTTGTCGTGAATTGACAGATAAATAAGTAAAATCAATAAGTTATTCAGGTTTATCGTAGTCAGCCATGCGCAGGATACGCCGTGGATTGCGGCCATTGGATAAGGGTCTCGCTAGCCCGGTTCGGCTATCCTAGAGGTAGATCCCGTCAGACCCCCACGACAGCCAACCCTTACCTCCCTCCTGATGCTCATTTTTGGATTGGTCTAAAGTTCAAGTTGTCATAACTTGTAAAATTCGTGCATCCCGCTGACACTGATCTCAGTGCCTGGGGCAGCCAACGCCAACCTTCATGACGCTGTCCCACGCTGCAATGCCGCAACAGACATAGCCACGCAACGCCTCCATAACAAGACAACGAGAGAGTCTTCGCCATGCGTAAATTGTCACAAGTCCTCTGCGCCTCCGTGCTGACCCTGTCCGCTTCCGCGGTGATGGCAGCCGACTATCCCTACAAGCCCATCACGCTGATCGTGCCATGGTCTGCCGGTGGTGGCAGCGATGCGGTCGGCCGTCAGCTGGCGGCGGGTCTTCAGGAAGAGCTCGGTCAGCCTGTCAATGTGGTCAACAAGACCGGCGGTTCCGGGGTGGTGGGTCACATGTCCATGAAGATGGCGCGCCCCGACGGTTACACCTTGGGGCTTGGCACCGCAGAGATTGCCACCTACCAGCATATTGGTACCGCGCAGCTGTCCTATGAGGACTTCACGCCCATCGCGCTGCTGAATCTGGATTACGCCTCCTTCACGGTGAACGCCGATTCCGAGTGGAAGACCCTGGATGATGCGCTGTCGGCGCTGAAGGCCAATCCGAGCGATTACACCGTCTCCGGCTCCGCGCCCGGGGCTGCCTATCATCTTTCCTTCGCCGGCTTCCTGGATCAGCAGGGCATCAATCCGAATGACGTGACACTGGTGCCCAGTGAAGGCGCCGCGCCGGGTCTGCAGGAGCTGGCAGCCGGTGGTGTGGATATCGTGTTCTCCTCGCTTCCGGAAATCGAGTCCATGCGCAAGTCCGGACGCGTCAAGGCGCTGGCGGTGCTGGCCAATGATCGCGTCGATTCCTTTGAGGATGTGCCTTCTGCCAAGGAGCTGACCGGCTCCGAGTGGAGCCAGGGCTCCTGGCGTGGCCTGGTCGGGCCCAAGGGGCTGCCGGAAGAGGTGACCGCACGCCTGTCGGAAGCCACCGAGAAGGTCTGGAAGTCCAAGCAGTTCCAGGACTTCATGTCCGGTCGCGGTTACGGCACCGTCTGGGAAGATGCCGAAGGTTTCCGTGCCTTCATGAAAGATCAGGATGAGAAGAACGCAGCCACCATCGAAAAGCTGGGCCTGGCCAACTGAACGCGCGGGTCGCCGTGAGCGTCTGCCATTCAGCGTGTTCGACCGTTTCTTCCTGAGTCTTCATGAGTAACCGCACATGCGTACCAACGACAAGGTCACGGGTGTGGTGACGGCAGCCTTCGGGGCTGCCGTCATATATGCCTCCCTCGACTTGAAGAACCTGCCGCGCCAGGAATATGGGGCCGGTACCTTTCCCACGGTCATCGGCGCACTGCTGATGCTGTTCGGAGCCATCCTGCTCGTCCGTGGGCTGCGCAATCGTGAAGTCTGGTTTGCCTGGCAGCACCCTGTGCCGCTGATCACCTTCATCATGACATTGGCGGCCATCTGCGCCTCCATCGTGGCCTATATCTACCTGACGCCAGTCATCGGTTTCCCGGTGGTGTCCTTCGTGCTGCTCACGTTGTTGCTCTATGCCTTCCATCATCGTCGCTGGTTGCCTGCCGGTGGTATCGCGCTGGTGGCCACGGGAGTGATCTGGGAAGTCTTCGGCCAATTGCTGCACGTTCCGCTTGAGCTGGGCCTGCTGGAAAAGGTGATCTACTGATGAGTGACTTACTGCAAGCCGCCACGATGGTGTTCACGTGGGAAGTGATGCTGATCATTCTGGCCGCCTCCCTCTTCGGGCTCTTCATGGGCGCCATCCCTGGCCTGACGGCCACCATGGCCACGGCACTGCTGGTGCCGGTCACCTTCTTCATGGAGCCGCTGCCGGCCATCGCCGCCATCGTGTCCGCGACTGCCATGGCCATCGTGGCCGGCGACATTCCCGGGGCGTTATTGAGGATTCCCGGCACACCGGCCTCGGCGGTTTATACCGAGGAAGCCTATGCGATGGGCAAGCAGGGCAAGGTCGGGCTGGCACTGGGGCTGAACGTGACCTGCTCGATGATCGGTGGGGTGATCGGGGTGCTGATCCTGGCCTTCTTCGCGCCGCGCATTGCCGAGTTCGCCATCCAGTTCACCAGTGACGAATATTTCTGGCTGGCGCTGCTGGGGCTTTCCTGCGCGATCCTCGTCTCCGGCAGTGACCCGCTCAAGGGCGGAATCTCGATGCTGGCGGGGCTGGTCATCGCGATGGTGGGCATGGACAGCGTCTCGGGTCAGATGCGTTTCACCTTCGGCAACTATGACCTGCTGGCCGGTATCTCCATTCTGCCGGTGCTGATCGGACTGTTCGCGATTTCCGAGCTGATCCGTCGTATGCCGGAAACCCGCAATGCCGCGCCGCTGGTGCCGCCCGTCATCAAGCGTCCCTTCGAAGGCGTTGGCGCAGCGCTCTGGAAATACAAGGGCGGTGTCGTTCGCGGCGGTGCCCTGGGGACCGTGATCGGGGCCTTGCCGGGCGCCGGTGCCGATATCGCGTCCTGGATCAGCTATGCCGTGAGTCGCAAGCTCTCCAGGACTCCGGAGAAGTTCGGCAAGGGGCATCCGGAAGGCCTGGTCTCGGCCAGTTCCGCCAACAATGCCTCGTTGTCCGGGGCCTATATTCCGGCACTGGTCTTCGGGATCCCGGGGGATACGGTCACGGCGATCATCATCGGCGTCCTGATGACCAAGGGCATCACGCCGGGTCCTGACGTCTTCGTCGACCAGGCACCGTTGGTCAATGCCATCTTCATGGTCTTCGTGCTGGCCAATCTGCTGCTGTTGCCGCTGGGCTTCATGGCGATCCGTGGGGCGCGACACATCCTGTCGATTCCCACCGGTATCCTGTTCCCGCTGATCCTGATGTTCTGCATCGTCGGGGCGTTCGCGGCCAACAATGCGATGTTCGATATCTGGATCATGCTCGGTATCGGCCTGGTGGGCTTCTTCATGGCCGAGAACGACTTCCCGGTCGGGCCGATGATTCTGGCGGTGATTCTGGGGCCGATCGTCGAGAGCAACTTCATGCGCTCGATTCTCAAGTCCAATGGGGATCTGACGGCCTTCGTGGATCGTCCCATCGCCATGGTGCTGGCGATTGCCGCAGTGGCGGTCTGGACCATGATCATCGTCAACGGGGTGAAAGCAGGGCGTCGAGTACCGCAGACACCGGCATCAAAACTCCCTCAGGATGCCTGAGTGAGATGACGCGTCGGACCGAGAGGGACTTGCGGGGGAGCACCCATTGAGGGGGCTGCCCCGTAGCCTTTCCTCATGCGGCAGGGTTTCCGGTAGAATCGCACACCATCTGACATGCCTGAAGGTGGACCAAGAGTGATGAGAAAGGGCGACATGACACGATGAGTGACGCAGCCAAGCATTCACTGTCGTTGGTGGTCTACGAGAAGATACTCGCCGCTATCATCAGCGGTGACTATCCCGTCAACAAGAAGCTGCCGACCGAGGCGCGCCTCTGCGAGCTGTATGAGGTATCCCGCCCGGTACTGCGGGATGCCCTGGCGCGTCTGCGCGAGGACAATCTCGTCGTGTCGCGGCGAGGGTCTGGCAGTTTCGTCATCAATCGGCCTGACAGTGCCGTGCTCGAGTTCGCTCGGATCTCCAGCATCGCCGACATACAACGCTGCTTCGAGTTTCGCACCAATGTCGAGGCCAGTGCGGCGGGCCTCGCCGCGCAGCGGCGCACGCCAGAGCAGCTGGAGCACATACGTCAGCGTTTCGAGGCCATCAATCAGGCCAACCTCAATCATGATCGCGCCTCCGAGGAAGACTTCGAGTTCCACCTCGCGATTACCGAAGCCGCCAGCAATCACTACTACGCCACCGTGCTGCGTTCGCTGAATCAGAGCATCAAGGAAGGCATGAACTTGACGCGCGGTCTGTCACTGCGTGCCTCCGAGGAGCGCCTGCGGATCGTCCAGGATGAGCATCAGGCGATCATCGATGCGATCGCCGGCAAGGATTCACCCGCCGCGGAAAGCGCCATGCGTGCCCATCTCGAGGGGGCGCGTCGGCGTATGTTCGAGGGGGTGCACACGCCCTAGTCTCACAGGGGGCGGGCGCTCCACCTGCCATTTCAGCTCCACGACAATGCCTCTGATCATTCCCGGTCAGAGGCATTGTCGTCTCTGGAGCGCAATGCTGTCCCCGTGATGGCTGCGCTCGTCACTCGTCTGCCAGCCAGCGCCGTGCGACCGCGAAGGCGCGTGGCAGGTTGCGGCACCAGGTCAGCTCTCCCGTGCGCTTGCGAATGCCGGCCCGGCGCAGCTTGACGATCAGATGGCTGGGGAGCCCCGACAGGACCAGCGCCACGTGCTGGTGGCGCATGTCATCGATCAGTGACTGCAGAGCGACGATGGCCGTGCCGTCCATGCTGGGTACATCGGCCATGTCGAGAATCACGATCTGGACCTTGTCATCGACCAGGCGCAGCGAGGTCAGTGCCTTTTCCGCCACGCCGAAGAACAGGGGGCCGTCGATGTCATAGAGCGCAATCGCTCGGGTGTCTTCTCCCTGGGCATGCGTCTGGCGTGGAGGATCGCTCTCTGGCGCATCGTTCTCTGGCGTGTCTGTCTCCGGCATGTCAATGATCTGACGGGTCTGCGTAAGCTGCATCATGCGGCGGATGAACAGCGCCGCCGCCAGGCCGACGCCAACCGCCACCGCCAGTACCATGTTGAACAGCACGGTAAGGCCGAAGCAGATCAACAGGATCGCCACGTCACCGCCGGGGGCAGAGCGCAAGGTATGCACGAAGTGACGAGCCTCGCTCATGTTCCAGGCGACGATGAACAGCAAGGCGGCCAGTGTGGCCATCGGCACTTTTCCCAGCAGTTCCGCCAGCGCGATCACCGCCAGCAGCACCACCGCGGAATGCACCACGGCGGCCAGCGGTGAGCGGGCACCACACCGGATGTTGGTGGCCGTGCGAGCGATGGCGGCGGTGGCGGTGATGCCTCCGAACAGCGGCGCCACCAGGTTGCCCAGCCCCTGGCCGATCAGTTCGGCATCCGGATCATGGCGTGTCCTGGTCAGTCCATCAGACACGACCGAGCACAGCAGGGATTCGATGGCGCCCAGCATGGCGATGGCGATGGCAGGCCCCAGCAATGCGCGGATCAGGGTGAAATCCAGTGGCAGTGGATATCCGTCCGCTCCGGGCAGGTGCCAGGGGGCCAGAAATGCCGGGGCAATCGGAGGGATGCCATTGCCACTGTCGTTCAGCGTTTCCCAGCTGAAGCGTGAGGCAATGGTCTGCACCAGCATTTCATGTGAGTCATCGCCCAGGCCGTGATTGACGGCGTAGGCGGCAAGTGCCCCGACGAACAGGCCCACCAGCGGCGCGGGAATCGGGAGGTGAAGTCGCGGCCATAGCAGCATGACCACCAGCGAAAAGACCCCGATGGACAGTTCGAAAGGATTCAGTGTCGGCAGGGCGGCCAGAATCTGACCGACGTTCTCCACGAAGTGCTCGCCGAGCTGACCGACACTCAGCCCCAGGAAGTCAGGCACCTGCAAGACAGCGATCACGACGGCGATACCCGCGGTAAAACCCAGCACAACGGGATAGGGCACGAACTGGATGAGTCGCCCCATGCGCGCCAGCCCCAGCATGACCAGTATGGCGCCTGCCATCATGGTGGCGATCAGCAGGCCACCGAGCCCGTACTGCTGAACGATGGGGAAAAGGATCACCACGAAGGCCGCTGTCGGGCCGGAGACGTTGACGCGTGAGCCGCCCGTGATGGCAATGATCGCCCCCGCGACGATGGCCGTGTACAAGCCATGCTGTGGTGCGACGCCGGCGGCGATGGCCAGTGCCATGGACAGCGGCACCGCCACGGTGCCGATGGTCAGCCCGGCCAGGATATCCTGGCGGAGATCGGTGAGGCCGTAGCCTGAGTGCCAGGCGGAGCGCAGGCCGGTGGCGATGCGGGGGAGGCGCATGGGAGAGCGGTTGGGGGTCATGGTGGTGGGTCCTCGCGGAGGGAGACGCTACGCTGACTCTGGTGCTGGCGTGTCAGGGCATGGCGTGACATGTCCGAACACGACGAATGCATCAGGCAGCAGCAGGGCGGTCGTCCTGGACTGTCTGCCCTGTCATGACGATTTCATGATAAAGAGATGGTAAAAACATTAACATGTCATTGGCATGGTCGTCATCCGCCCCCCAGTGTCAGAGGGCTGGCCTGTCGGGATTGGCTTGTCTGTACCGGACCCTCGGTATTACCATCAGATGTTAATGGTTTCGGGAGAGCCGAGGATGGAAAAGAAGACCGCACGTCTGACCCTGATGATTGACCCCCACAAGAAGCAGGCCTTCGAGCAACTGTGTGCCACGCAGGACCAGACGCCCTCTCAGGTCGTTCGTCAGTTGATCCGCGAGTATCTGCAGGCACATGGTGTCGAGTACGCCTCCCAGCCCGGGCGTCCGCAACCGCCATCTTCCTGAAAGAACGGGTGTGAAGGGCGTTCTGGCAAGCCGTGACTTGGTCTTCGCTGAAGTGGCCTGCGCTGACAAGCTCTGCGCTGACGCAAGAGACAAGAAGCCCCTGACAGGCGAACCTGTCAGGGGCTTTCACGTTCATGGGCCAGGCCATTCACCCAGCTCTCTCAGATAGGCGAGATCATTGGCAGAACCTGACCGGTGACAGGCTGCGCGCGTAGCCCGGCAGGGGCTCGCCTGCCACCATCCGGGCCACGATATCCCCTGTCTCGGCCGAGAGTGTCAGGCCCAGATGGCCGTGCCCGTAAGCGAGAAGCAGGCCGGGGCTGCCAGGCATTTCGCCCACTACCGGCAGGCCATCGGGGGTGGAGTGGCGCACCCCCATCCAGTGGCGGGCGACGTCGAGGGGCTGACCGAAGAGTGTCTCGCCCCATTGTGTGAGGGCTTGCCAGCGCTGTGGCGAGGCGGGGCGCGACGGCGCACAGAACTCGGTGGTGCCCGCCAGGCGAATGCCTTCCGCCATTGGCGAGGCGTAGAAGTGATGCGCCAGCCAGCCTACCGGGCGTGAGAGTGGCAGCTGGGTGGCAAGTTCGATGTGATAGCCGCGCTCACTGACCACCGGCAGACGCTTGCCGAGTCCCGCCAGTAGTGTGTTGCTCGCGATACCGGCACAGACCACGACATGCGGGACCTCGTGGGAGGTGGTGGCGGTGTCGATGCGCCAACCACCACTGGTCAGCGGCGTGAGGGCGTCGACCTGCTGCGCCGTCCACTCAAGGCCACCTTCTTCCAGCTGTACGAAGAGTTGGTGGCTGAGTGACAGCGGGCTGGTGAGGTGGCGGGTGTCAGGGAAGAACAGGCCGCCTGCCAGCCCCTTCGGGTTGAGCGACGGTTCCATGTCCCGCAGCTGGCTCGCGCCCAGCGCCTGACATTCGACCCCGTCACGGCGCTTGGCCTGGGCCATCTTCTCCAGCGCCGGCGGGGTGATGGCGGTGTCGCGCTGGATCTGCAGGCAGCCATGCTGCTGGAAAAGCGGCGCGGATGTGTGGGTCTGAAGATCATCGATCAGGGCATGCTGTCGTTCGACGGCATTGGCCAGCAAGGCGATTAGATCTGCCTTGTGGCGCTGGAAATTGGTGGGCGTTGCCGCCTTGAGGAAGCGCCAGCCGAAGTCCGCCAGGGCCGGCGTGTGGCGCAGGGCGATGCCAAGGGAGGGCTGCCTGCTCAGCAGGTGGCCCGGCAGCTGACGCAGGGTATCGCCGCTGGCCATCGGTGAGGTGGCGTAGTTGGCGATGAGGCCGGCGTTGCCGAAGGAGGTGCCTTCGCCGATGGGATTCGGGTCATACAAATGAACGTGATAGCCACGTGCCTGCAAGGCGCGGCAGGTCGCCAGGCCGATGATGCCGGCGCCGATGACGGCAATGCTGTCGTGGCTCGCCGCTCGTGCGGCGGGGGATTGCGGGGTCATCGCGCGTACTCTCTTTGCCGGTCATGCCGGGCGGGCAGCCCGACATGATCGGCGTGATGAAGTCGGTGGCAGGGCCGTGACAGGACCATGACAGAGCTTGGAAAGCCTTGGTCGAGCGGCGCAGACCCTGCCGATGGCTCAGTTGTCGCGGTAGAACTTCCAGGAGGCGATGGCGATGCCCACGGCGGTGAGGATGCTCAGCAGGCAGATCACATACAGGGTCAGTCCGAACATGGTCAGGTCCTCAGGAGTGGGTGTGCTGGATCGGGGCGTTCTTGCCGTTGTGGTCTGGCGCCGCGTTCAAGAACTGGTAGACGAGGGTGAAGACCACGATATTGACGATGGCGCCAGCAATCAGTGGGGTGAGCCCGGTGAGGGCTTCCAGTTCCAGGCTACTCCATTTCCACATGCTGGTGGCCAGGGCGCCGGCGATCATCGCGGCCACACCAGCACGCTTGCAGCGAATCCTGAACAGCACGGCGAAGATGAAAGGCAGCAGGATGGTCGGCGCCCACAGGGCGTAGCTCAGCAGCAGCGCATCGATGATCGAGGTGGCGTAAAGCGCGAACACGATGGCGCCCAGGCCGATGGCCAGATTGACGCCGCGCTCGATCCACAGCTGTTGCTTGCCGGACATGGCGGGGTTGATGAAGGGCTTGTAGATGTCGGTGACGAAGATGACCGCTGCCGAGTTCAGATAGGAATCCGCCGTTGACATCACCACCGCCAGTAGTGAGGCCAGCACCAGCCCGGTCAGCCCCAGCGGCAGGGCGTCGCGAATCAGTTCCGGCATGGCCTGATCCGGCGAGATCTGCGGATAGAGCACCAGCGCGATCAAGCCGATGGTGGAGCTGACGGCATAGAACAGCAGACCGAAGCCACCGGCCAGCGAGTAGCCGATCCTGGCATGGCGGGAATCCGGTGCGGACAGGGCGCGCTGGGTGTAGGGCGGGACGAGGGTCTCGCCGAGCAGGAAGGCGATGAAGATGCTGATGAACATCAGCGGCGTGTAATCGCCCATGAGGCTGAAGTGTTCGCTGGGGAGCGCGGCGATCAGGGCCTCGGGGCCACCGATCTTGTCGAGCCCGACGATCATGGTGATGGGCAGGAAGACCGCTAGCATCACGAACTGCACCACGTCAGTCTGGATCACGGCCCACATGCCGCCGGCCGTGGAGTACACCAGTACCACTGCCATGCCAATCAGGATGCCGGTGCTGATCTCGATGCCCAGGATGGCATTGAAGACGGTGCCGATGGCCAGCGCCTGGGCGCCGAGGATGCCGATGCAGAAGATCAGCGAGAAGATGCCGGTCAATAGGCGAGCGCTGCGACCATAGTGATGCGCCATGATGTCGCCGACCGTCTGTGCCCCTGCATAACGCTTGAGGCGTGGCGCGATGTAGAGGCCCGCGATGATGGTGGCGATGGGGAAGGCGGAGGCCGCGAACATGAAGGCGTAGCCTTCGTCGAAGGCCTTGCCGGCGCGACCCATCGAGGCACCCCCGCCGAGGAAGGAAGCGGCGAGCGTGGCGAACAGCACCGGCCAGATGATCTTGTTGCCGGCGACAGCGAAGTCGGCACTGCTGGATGTCTTCCTGGCACTGCGATAGCCGATATACAGCAAGATGGCGAAATACAGCAGTAGCCCCATGAGGTCGATCGTGTGCATTGTCTGTGGCCCTTTGTTGTTGGTTATGAGGGTCTGGTCAGCTTCCTCCCGCTGGGGGTATAAGCACAACTAAAGGCTGTCTATTAAGTCATAAGAACAATTTAGAGCCTATTCACGAGAGGCTAGTCTTGAGCATCCAGTCCCAAGCGTCCATTCTCGAACGCCAGGCACGAGGGCCTTGCCACGAGAGTCCCGTCACGAGAGCCCCGCCACAAGAGCCCAGTTGTCATGAAACTCAGACATAACCTGCGTCAGTTGCAGATCTTCCAGGAAGTGGTGCGCACGGGCAGTCTCTCCCAGGCAGCGCGTCGGCTTGGCTTGACGCAACCGGCGGTGAGCACGGCGATCGCCAATCTGGAGAGTGACGTCGGGTTTCTGCTCTTTCGCCGCAACCACTATGGCACCCAGTTGACACCGGAAGCCGTCCATCTGGCGGAGGGTGTCGACAAGGTGCTGGCATCGGTGGGGCATCTGGATGAACTGACGGATGGTCTGCGTGATGGTCACGCCGGCAAGCTCACCGTGGCCTCGATGCCGGGGCTTTCGCCGACGGTGATGCCTCGAGTGATGTCACGCTATCTTGCCGACTTCCCCAGGAGTCGTCTGTCGCTGCAGACGTTCAGTTCACGCAAGATCGCCGAGTGGGTCGCCGAGGGCCAGTTTGACCTCGGGGTCATCGAGGCAGACGCCGCGGTCGAGGAGCTGGTGCTGGAGGAGTATCAGCTCTGCATGGCACTGGCCGTGCCTGTCATGCATCCGCTGGCGCAACGCGAGGTCTTGTTCCCACAGGATCTGGCCGGGGAAACCATCATCACGCTGGATCAGCACCATCAGAGTACCTTGAAGCTAGCGCGTGCCTTTCAGCAGGCAGGCATGACGCTGCAGGCAAGCATCGAGACCCATCTGTTTCCCTCGGTCGCGATGCTTGTCAATGAAGGGATAGGCATTGCCTTGATCGATCCGGTGACGGCGGAGGCGATGCTGGCGCGGCGCGATTGCCAGCTGCGCGTGGTGCCATTCGCGCCGACCATCAACCTGGATGTCGCGCTGGTCACCTCGCGTTTTCATCCCGTCTCGCGTCAGGGGCAGCGCTTCATGCCCTATCTGACGGCGGAGCTTGCTGCCTGGCAGCAGCGCTCGAAGGAGCGTTATGCCGTGACGATGCCGGAGGATGGCGAGGATGCCGCCCCCATGGTGTGAAGCCACTCATGATGGGTCACCGTCACGGACCTGGTCATCTCCCTCGGCGATACTGCCGACAACAATACCCTCGCCAAATAAGCACCAAGGCCCCACCGCTGATGGGCGGTGGGGCCTTGGTTGCCGTTTCAGGCGTGACCGAAGGGTCAGGGTCGCAGAGCCCTCATTCCAGACTCGCCCCATAGCCGAA
This sequence comes from Cobetia sp. 5-11-6-3, assembly GCF_013374055.1. Lineage (NCBI taxonomy): Bacteria > Pseudomonadati > Pseudomonadota > Gammaproteobacteria > Oceanospirillales > Halomonadaceae > Cobetia > Cobetia sp. 5-11-6-3. The sequence continues at coordinate 71,508 of NZ_BLWJ01000008.1, forward strand.
ACTGGCGGCTGGTTCGGCGGCGGTCTCGACCCACACGCTCTTCACTTCGCTGTATTCGCGCAGCGCATCCAGCCCGGAGGAGCGGCCATAGCCACTCTCGCCGTAGCCCCCGAAGGGGGAGCTGACGTGAATGGTCTTGTAGCCATTGACCCAGAAGGTACCCGCGCGCACCTGACGCGCCACGCGGTGGGCGCGCCCGACATCACGCGTCCAGACGGCACCGGCCAGCCCGAAGCGACTGTCATTGGCGATGCGGATGGCGTCGGCTTCCTCCTCGAACGGTATGGCGACCACGACCGGGCCGAAGATCTCCTCCTGCGCGCAGCTCATGGCGTTGTCGCCCAGCAGCACCGTCGGCGCGACATGATAGCCGCCGGTGTCCGGGATGGGGTCTGCTGAGCCATCCGCCAGGCGCGCGCCGTCTTCGATGGCCCCGGCAAGCATCGACGTCACATGCTGGTATTGCTTGGCGTTGTTGATCGGGCCGATCTGGGTCGCCGGGTCCTGCGGATCACCAAGGGTGAATTGCGTGGCGGCCTCGGCCAGCGCGCTGGTGAACTTCTCGTAGATAGAGGCCTGTACCAGCAGGCGCGAACCCGACACGCAGCTCTGGCCGGCACCGGAGAAGATGGCCGCCTGAGCGCCGCGCAGTGCCACCTCGAGATCGGCATCCTCGAAGACGATATTGGCCGACTTGCCACCCAGCTCCAGCACACTGGGGATGCAGCGCTGCGCCGCGGCGGTGGCGATATGGCGGCCAGTCGCGGGGGAGCCGACGAATACCACCTTGCGGATATCGCCCTCGGCGATGAACGCCTGGCCAATGGTATGACCGTAGCCTGCGATGACGTTGACCAGCCCACGCGGCACGCCGGCGCGCTCGATCAACACACCGAGTGCCAGCGAGGACAGCGCCGTCAGCTCCGAAGGCTTGAGAATCACTGCATTGCCGGCGGTGATGGCCGGGGCGATCTGCCAGCCCGCAGTGAAGATGGGCGCATTCCACGGCGTGATCTGCAGCACGGTGCCCAACGGCTCGTAGGTCACGTAGTTGAGGTGTGAGGTCGGGACCGGAATCACCTCGCCGTGCAGCTTGTCTGCCCAGCCCGCGTAGTACTCGAACATCTCGGCGACCTTGGCCACCTCGACACGCGCATCGCGAATCGGCTTGTTGGCGCTCAGCGCCTCGAGTTCAGCCAGTGTCTCGGCCTGCTCACGAATCAGGCTGCCTATCTGATAGATGACGCGCCCACGCGCCTGGGCGGTCATGGCAGCCCACTGCGGTTGCGCCTGGCGCGTGGCGGCATTGGCCAGCGCGACCTGAGACGCATCGGCATCCGGGAAGGACAGCATCAAACTGTCATCGTGGGCGTTGCGTACCTCGATGGCGTCACCCGTGCCGGTGACGAACTCGCCGCCGATCAGGCTGCTGACGACAAAACTGTCGTCATGAGATTGGCTGGTGTTCTGAAACGCCTGCATCAATTCGGTGATGCGCTTAGCAATCGGGGAGGTCGGGGTCATGTCCTGGGTCAGCATGGCTTATGCTCCGTGGCCAAAGAGGGTCAGGTCGGTGCGTTGCACGATGGCGCAGAAGTCTTCGCTGTCATCCAGGCTCGCGCGGCTCTGGTCCCAGAGCTGCGCCACGGCGTCGGCAAGGGGGAGCTCCAGTCCAAGCGCTGCTGCCAGATCACTGGCCAACCCGACATCCTTGCGCATCAGGCCCATGGTGAAGCCGGAATCGTAGGCCTTGTTGATCACCCAGCTGGGGAACATCACCTGGCTTGCACCACTGCGTCCCGAGCCCGCATTCACGCCTTCCAGCAATTTCTCTGGGGAGACACCCGCCCTGGCGGCCATGGAGACGGCCTCCGCCGTGCTGATCAGATGGCAGGCCGCCAGCATGTTGTTGGCAATCTTGGCGACGTTGCCCGCCCCGCAACCGCCGACGTGCACGCGGCTGCCGCTCATGGCTTCCAGCACCGGCATGGCGCGTGCCAGCACTTCCTCCTCGGCACCGATCACCATCGACATGCTGCCACTCGCCGCGCCCTTGGGGCCGCCGGATACCGGGGCGTCGATGAAGTCGATGTCGCGTGTCGCCAGCGCCGCCGCCACCTTGCGGCTGGTCTCGGGAGTCGAGGTGGTGGTGTCGATCACGATCAGGCCCGACTTGCCCAGCGTCAGGAGACGGGTGGCGTCTTGATTCTCTTCCTGTGCGCCTTCCATGCCCAGACATAGCTGCTCTACATGCTCTGCCTTGGGCAGCGAGAGGATCACGATGTCGATCCTGTCCAACAGTTCTGCAAGCGAGCTGACCGGCGTGACACCTGCCGCGGCAGCCTTGTCACGCGCAGCCTGTGAGAGATCGAATCCGAAGACGGGGAAGTCATGGCGAGCAAGCGTTGCGGCCATGCCGCCACCCATGTTGCCCAGTCCGATGACACCGACGGTTGTTGTCATTGTGTGATTCCTGTCGTGGTGAAAGGGGAATGGTCATCCGGTGACTCGAGTATGGACAGCGCTTCTGTGTTCCAGCAATAATCCGAAATTCACTTTAATGTTGCCTTCAAGGCAATGCTGGGGGCGTGATGAGTCTGATGCAGGAACGACGTATCAGTCATTTCCACGAGGCCGCCAGACTGGGCAGCGTGCGGGCAGCGGCGGATTTCCTGAATGTGGCACCGTCTGCGGTCAGCCGACAGATCACCCAGCTGGAGCATGAGCTGGGCATGCCGCTGCTTGAGCGTCATCGACGTGGGGTCAAGCCGACGGAAGCCGGCGAGCGGGTGCTGGAGTACTACCGTCAGCGTCTGGCGCAGCAGGAGGTGCTGCTCGAGTCGTTGCAGTCATTGAAGGGGCTGCAGAGTGGCTCATTGGTATTGGCCATCGGCGAGGGCTTCATCGAGGGACTGGCAGGGCCCTTGAGCCGTTTTTCCGCGCGTTATCCGGGCATCGAGCTCAAGGTGAATCTATGTGGCAGCAACGAGGTGATCCGTCAGGTCGTCGAGGACGAGGCGCATCTGGGGCTGGTGTTCCATCCGGCAAGCGATCCAAGGATTCGCGCGCACATCTCGCGCCCTCAGCCGGTGTGCGCGGTGGTCAATCCGGCGCATCCTCTGGCGCGTCAGGCGACGGCGGCTGTGTCCGAGCCATTGTCGCTGGCGGCGCTCGACGGATATGCCCTGGCGCTGCCGGAGGTGTCGTTCGGCATTCGCCAGATCGTCGCGCAGGCGGAGCATCAGGCCGGGGTGATGCTGAGCCCGACGCTCACCTGCAACGCGCTGGCGATGCTCAAGCAGTTCGCGCTGCAGGGCGGCGTGACCCTGCTGCCGGATTTCGTGGTCAGTGAAGAAGTGGCAGCGGGCAGGCTATGTCGACTGTCGCTTCAGGAAGCGCCTTTCATCACGCCGCATGTGCAACTGATCAGTCGACTGGGCCGGCAACTGAGCGTCGGTGCCGATCGACTGCTTGGCCTGCTGCGCGAGGACATGACGGCCTTTGCGGATACAGGGCTCACAGATGGCGCCTGAATCCACGGGCGTCGGCAAGCAGTGCGGGTCAGTTGAGGTCGCGCAGCGTGGCTGACAAGCCTGATGGGAAACAATGAGATAGCGCCAGCGAGGTTCATGGTCCTGACAAGTGGTCAGCGGTATAGTGCGAGGCTTGTGTCATTTGTCCCGAGCCTCGTGCAGCCCGCGGCCTGCTCGGCATCACAGACAAGGATTCCCTCGATGGCTTCATTTCGTATTCTGACGCACCCCGAACACGGGACGCGTGCCGTCAAGATCGGCTGGTCCTGGCCGGCCTTCTTCTTCGGCCTGTTCTGGGCACTCTACAAGCGCATGTGGTTGCTGGCGGCGAGCCTGTTCGGCTTCATCGTGCTCAGCTCGGTCTTCATTCCCGCGACGATGGAAGGGCAGCTGATTTCCAATGTCCTGTTCCTGGGTCTGAACCTGACCATCAGCATGAAGGGCAATCAGTGGTACGCGAGCCTGCTGGAAACCCAGGGCTATCAAGAGCAGGCACAGGTCTCGGCGCGCAATCCCGATGATGCACTGGCCGTGCATGCCAACTCGCTGAAGGCGTCTGCGGCCGACATCCGCGACCATGAACAACGTGGCACTCACAAGCAGGATCTCCCCGTGGATCACCGGGATGAGCAGGAAAACAGGCGCGACCGTAATGATGGCAGGGATGATGAGGATAACGGTGATGGTGGCGCAGGCGGCAAGGGGGGCGGCAACACCTCTGGTACCTTCATCGGCTAGGGGCCGGACCAGGAAGAGATGAGACGATGAACCTTCAAGGACGATTGACGCGCTGGAACGATGACAAGGGCTTCGGCTTCATCACGCCGGAGTCGGGGGGCAAGGATGTCTTTGCCCACATCAGTGCGTACAAGGGGCGCGGGCGGCCGAAAGCCAGTGCGCAGGTGCAGTATCAGTTGGGCATGGATGAGAACGATCGCCCACGAGCCACACGCTTTCGCACGCATGGAGCAGGGGCTTCCACTACTTCTGCTGGAGTGGGGCTTGCATGGTTGGTGGTGTTGGTCGTTGCGGTCGTGCTAGGGGCAGGGTGGTGGCAAGGGCGTCTGCCATGGATGTTGCCTGCAGCGTATCTGGGCATGAGTCTGGTGGCGTATCTGGCTTATCGAGTCGACAAACAAGCAGCCACACAGGGTGAGTGGCGTGTGTCCGAGGGGAAATTGCACCTCATGGAGCTGCTGTGTGGCTGGCCGGGCGCGCTGATCGCCCAGCAGAGCCTGCGCCACAAGACGCGCAAGACAAGCTACCGGCTCGTGTTCTGGGGTGTGGTATTGATCAACATCGCGGCCGTGAGCTGGCTGACGCTCTCGCCGGATGCCGCGGCCATTCGTGATTTGCTCGGCTTTCCTGTCATTCCCGGAGAGGCTATGATCCGCTGGTCATGAGCGGGTATCGTCAGTACCTATCAACGACAAAGGGGCCTTTCGAGGCCCCTTTGTCGTTGTGGATCACCCCCATCCAGCACACCGTTGTCTGCGTCTCCACGGTAGCTGATGAAGTGCCTGTTCTAGCGCATCAAGCCATCCACTACGCCCAGGCCATGGAAGGCGATCATGCCGATGATGCCGGCGAAGATCACGTAGTAGAGCGTCGGCAGGATCGTCTTGCGCAGCGTGATGCCTTCACGCCCCAGTAGTCCGACGGTCGCCGAGGCGGCGACCACGTTGTGGATGGCGATCATGTTGCCGGCAGCCGCGCCGACGGCCTGGAGGGCGACCATCATGGCGCTGGAGATGCCCAGCGCGCCTGCCACATTGAACTGGAAATCCGCCAGCATCAGATTGGAGACGGTGTTGGAGCCGGCGATGAAGGCCCCGAGGGCCCCGACGCTGGGGGCGAACAGCGGATAGATGTCGCCCACGCTGTCAGCGATGAACTGCGCCATGGCCACCGGCATCGATACCAGATCTGCCTCGTTCACGCCGGAGTTGATCAGGATGCGCACCATGGGGATCGTGAACAGCAGCACGAAGCCTGCGCCCAGAATCGTGCGGCTGGATTCCGTGACGGCGGCACTGACATCCTGCATGCGCATGCGGTGCAGCACGACGGTCAGCAGCACCACGACCACCAGGATACCGCCGGGCAGATACAGTGGTTGCAGACTGCCGGAAATATCATTCTCGCCCAGGATACCGCTCCAGCCGAAGCTCAAGGAGGTCAGTGCTTCCTTGAGCGGCTCGATGACCCGGGACATCACCAGCAGCACTGCCAGCAGTACGTAGGGCAGCCAGCCCATGCCGACCGAGAGCGGCGTGCGGCCCTCGACGGGCTCCAGCGTCATGTCCAGCTTGCCCACCCATTCCTCGGGCCAGTGGTCAGCGTTCGGGAAGTCCCAGGTCCTGCTGGGCAGCAGAAAGCCCTTGCGCGCCGCGGGTACCACGATGGCGAGGCCTACCATGGCGCCGATCATCGAAGGGAATTCCGGCCCGAGCAGCAGGCCGGCCAGTACATAGGGCACCACGAAGCAGATACCCGCGAACAGCGCGAAGGGAGCGACTTCAAGCCCCTCGCGCCAGGAGCGATTGGCCCCGAAGTAGCGGACCATCACCGCCACCATGATGAGTGGCATGCAGATACCGATGATGCCGTGGGTAATGGCGACTTCCGAGGTGATCAACTGGAAGTAGCTGTCCCAGCTTGACCCGTTCGCGGCCAGAGCGTCACTGACGCCAGCCTTGTCGAGTCCTCCCGAGACACCGACGACGATGGGGGTGCCGACAGCACCGAAGGAGACCGGAGTGGACTGCACCATCATGCCGACCACGACGGCGGCCAGTGCCGGGAAGCCCAGTGCCACCATCAAGGGGGCAGCGACGGCAGCGGGTGTGCCGAAGCCTGAGGCACCCTCGATGAAGCAACCGAACAGCCAGGCGACGATGATGGCCTGTACTCGCCGGTCCGGGCTGATGCCGGAGAAGCCATTGCGGATCGCGGCAATGCCGCCGGAGTGCTTGAGCGTATTGAGCAGCAGCAGGGCACCGAAGATGATCCACAGGATCGCCACCGTCAGTATCAAGCCCTGCAACGATGAGGCCATGACACGTGTGAAGGTCATGTCCCAGGCAAGCAGGGCGATCAGGGCCGTGACCACGAAGACGATGGGCATGGCAATGCGGGCAGGGATTCTGAACCCTATCAGCAAGATACCAGCCAGTATCAATGGCGTGAACGCCAGAAGCGCCATCCATGATGCATTCATGTCAATACTCTCCTTCGCATGAAAGGGTGATTGTCTTTTTGTTGGTTTTTGTCACTGCAATGTGAAGGTTGATCCAGAGTTTGGCGTTGAGTTTTCATCCACACTGCGGGAAATCACCGTAGGGCTCACCAGATCAAGGTAAGCGAGGAAAACATTCTTGGCGACGTCATATTGACTGGTAATACCAGTGTCAAACACCGTTTTGAAGACGCGAATATTCGAAGTTTTTCATGAGGTTATGAAAGCCCTGGATAGGCAGTCATGAAGTTTCAGAGACTCTGGTTACGACCAATGAGGGATGGGTTTATGTGTCTTGAGGACTCTTGTTACGCTGCGATTGCGGCTGATAAATCATCGAAGATCTGATTTTTCCTGAGACAAGGGAGCATGAATGGCAAAACTGGGTAGTGTGTTGGTCGTATTGGCCGCTTTTCAATGGGGGCTGACAGGTGGGATTGGCAGCTTGCTGATGTCCTGGGGCTGGGAGGCTGAAGTCATTTCCTTCTGGCGTGCCCTTGTCGGGTTCATCTGCATGCTGGCCTGGATGGTATTGCTGGGCTACCACAAGGTGCCGGCCAGGAAACCGCTCGCGTTGATGGGGTGGTCGCTGCTGGCGGGGGTAGGGGTCGCCGGCAACTTCATGTTCTATTTCACGAGTGTCAGCATGAGTGGTGTCGCCGTTGCCGCGACTCTCATGTATAGCGCGCCGATTTTCGTCTATATCACGTCATTCCTGGCCCGGGTGGAACGCCCGACACCAGTGAAGCTGATTTCCATCGTCGGTGTGATGATCGGCATCGTACTGCTGACGGGGGTGCTGCAATCCGGGAGTGGCAAGGTGACTCCCCTGGGTGTCCTGTTCGGACTTCTGGCGGGTGTGTCATACGCCATCTTCATCTTTGCCTTCAAGTCAGCCACGCGTCATGGCAGCACCCCTGGGGTATTGGCCATCGCGTTGGGCGTGAGCAGTCTGGTGATGTTGCCGTTGACGAATCTTTCACAGGCAGTGGCGGTCCCCTTCGCCGATGAACTGTGGCTGATTCTGGTATTCGGCCTGGTGGGGGGAGGGTTCTCCTTCTATTGCTATGTGATCGGCCTGAAGAATACCTTGCCGTCGGTGGCTTCCATCATCGCCATGATAGAACCGATCACGGCCACCTTGTTCGGGGTGTTCGTGTTGGGAGAAGGCATGGACATGATGCAACTGGCAGGGATGGCACTGATTCTCGTGGCGATCACGACCCTGAGCCTGGCGCAGAATGGCCCTGAGGTATTGCTTCGCCTGCCGTTGGGTCTGCGGGGCGGAAAGCCGCGCAACATGACAGCCTCCACCCGTGAGGAAGGTGGCGGTACTCAGGCCAGCAAGGGATGAGGCTGCAGACGACTGGCCTGGCCCGACGATGTCGGTTGCCAGGATGAAATGACCTGAAAGAAGCAACGAATGGCATGGCCATGCAAGAACGCCTCGACCACCATGTGGTCGAGGCGTTCTTGTACTAGGGGCGGACGGCAGGCGTCAGATGGCGGGTGGAGAAACGACCGCGACGTGCCTCAGTGAGGGTTGGCTGGCCTGGATGAAGAAGTCATTCATCGTCAGCTGAAGGTATTTCTTCATCATGTCGCGGGCAGGCATCAGCATGCGATCCCCGAGGTCAAAGTTGCCGGTCTGATGAGGTACGGAGTCCTTGACCGTGTAATCCTTGCGATAGAGGAGTTGCTCATCCTTGTCATAGAGGCAGTACACCACCTCGAAATCGGCAATCACATCGAAGTCTTCATTGGCGATGCCGAAGGTGAGCAGATTCATCGGCAGATTCTTTGCCATCAGATAGTCGAGATAGACGGGGCCACGGTTCTCGTGGGCCTGAATCTCGACCTTGAGGCGATAGTCCTTCTCGCGGGCATCATGCGTGATCACCGAGGTGCTGGGTAACTGTTCGCGCAGCAGCAGGTCGAAATTCTTCATGGGCGGTGAAGAGGCGCGCGGCAGTTTCACGCTGCCCAGTGGGCGCATGGCCTGGGTCGCGGCACCCGAGAACAGATTGGCCTGAGGCTGGCTGTAATAGATGTCGGGGTAGAACGTCTTGTGTTCATAGGCCAGAGACTGCACCGGCTGAATGTTGGGCATATCGATTTCGGCACGCGAGGCGCAACCGGTCATCAGCAGCAGCGCGAGACCTGCCGTGGCGAATTTCAACATTGTCATGGAGGCATCCTGCGCTTTCGGGGGGCTCGTGGGCATGAAGATATGACTTCACGGTAACACGCACGGTGTCACCCGCTAAACGAGCGCTCTACACGGCATTCAACACTGTTGACACCCTGTTCATGGCGGGGAGGTCGTGGCCAGTGGGCCGTGTGCCGCCACGAGGGGGAGGCGCTGCCAGGCGCGTCGTCTGCCGTCAATCGAACCAGCGCTTGAGCACCTTGTCCGCGCGTGCGCGATGTTCCGGCTTGATATGGGCCGCCACGATGGCCACCGCGCCCGCCATCAAGGTGATGTCGTCGGTGTAACCCAGCAGGGGGGTGAAGTCCGGCAGGGCATCGATGGGGGAAATGAAGTAGCCCAGCGCGCCATAGATGGTGGTTCTGGCCCAGACAGGGGTATCGGAATCCTGCGCCGCGAAGTACATGCGCAGGGCGGGATTGAGTGCTGTCTGGCCGGCCTTGCGGGCGACCGACGAGACCTTGTGCCAGAAACCTTCCTCGCTGTACTCGGAGGCGTGGGCCGTGAGGGGCTGTGCATCCGGTGCCGGCAATCTGGGTGTCTCGGGTGGAGTGGACGTGATGGTCGTGTCCTTGCTCATGGGGTTTCCTCCGTCAGCTCACGAGGATGTCGATGACGACCAGCCTCGCGCTTGATCGTATCATGCCTCCCTATGACAGATGTCGCCCAGCCACGTTCCCTGCCAGGTGTCCTCCCATGCGGACGTGCCATAACGACGCCTCCCCGCCGACAGTGATGTGGGCGGGGAGGCGTCGTGGGTCTAGAGGCCACTCATGGCCAGAGGCCATCGGAGGCCAGCTCAAGCGGGCAGGTCGAACAGCAGCGCATGCAGACCTCGCGCCTCAGCGAGAGTGGCCTCGGGTTCATGATCCAGCGTGACGGCATCTCCCGCGGACAGGGGCAGGCTCTGCTGATCCTTGCCCTTCAGTGTTGCCGTCCCGTCGATGACGTGCAGGTAGTAGCGACGCTGGGGCGCGAAGGGCAATGCCAGCGAGGTATCCGTGTGTTCCGCGCCTTGCAGGCCGATGCGATACATCCGGGCATCCTGATTGATGGACAGGATGCCGTCCACGGCCTCTTGTGGCGGGGCGATCAACAGGTCGAGTCCCTCGCGTGCCGTGAAGGGTTGCTGCTGATAGCGCGGCGTCAGGCCCCTGGCATCCGGGGTGATCCAGATCTGCAGGAAATGCAGTGGCTGGCGAGTCGAGGGATTGTACTCGCTGTGCTCGATGCCGCTGCCGGCACTCATCAGCTGGACTTCGCCCACTCCCAGGGTGCGATGTGAGCCCATGGTGTCACGATGCTCGATGCTGCCTTGCAGCACATAGCTGATGATTTCCATGTCACGGTGCGGATGCGTCTCGAAGCCTGCGCCGGGTGCCACGGTGTCATCATTGAGCACGCGCAGTACGGAGACGCCCATGTGATTCGGGTCATAGTAGCTGGCGAAGGAAAAGCTGTGGCGGCTCTCCAGCCAGCCAAATCGAGCATGACCGCGTTCTGCCGCTGGACGTAACGTGAACATGGCAACCTCCTCAGAGTGTCGTGGTGTCTGCCGGTGAGTGAAGCAGGCTTCAGTCTTCGCGCACGGCGTTGCTGCCCGGTTGCAGTACCCGATCAAGGGACAGCTTGCCGCCGCCGGTGATCATGAGGCTGGCCGCGATGGTCAACAGGGCCAGCGCGTACTCGAAGCCGTTGTTGCTCATGAACAGGCCATTGCCGATATGCACGGTCAGGATGGCGATCAGCATCGTGAAGAGCAGCACGGCAGCTGCCGGGCGCGTCAGCAGGCCGATGAGAATGGCCAGTCCGCCGAAGAATTCACCGCTGCCGGACAACAGTGCCATCAGGTAGCCGGGCTCGATGCCCATGGAGGCCATCCACTGCCCCGTGCCTTCCAGACCGTAGCCGCCGAAGGCGCCGAACAGTTTCTGTGACCCGTGGGCCATGAAGATGATGCCGGTGGGCACGCGCAGCACCATGCTTGCGAGGCTCGTGTCAGTGGACATCAGGCGAGAGAGGGCGGACTTGAACATGAGTGGCTCCAGTGATCAGGTAAGGGGTGGATTTTCCAATCAGTGTGTCTGATCGATGGCGCTACTATAAAATGTGGTGTCACAGAAAAATAACGGAGGATTCTGGTCTGATTGATCAGAATTTTTGAACCATGGTCTCACCCATCACGCTGGACGCGCTGCGCGTACTGGATGCCATTGACCGACGTGGCAGTTTCGCCGCGGCCGCCGAGACACTGCACCGCGTGCCCTCGGCGATTTCCTACTCGGTGCAGAAGCTGGAGGAAGAGCTGGGCGTGCCGCTGTTCGACCGTTCGCGCCGCAAGGCCGAACTGACCGATGCCGGACGCCTGGTGCTGGAGCATGGGCGACGCATTCTGCTGGCCACCGATGAGATGACGGCGCTGGCGCGTCAGGCGGGGGCGGGCTGGGAGGTCGAGCTGCGTATCTGCGTCGATTCCATTCTTGAACCGGACGCGCTCTATCCGCTGTTGGAGGAGTTTCAGGCCATCCAACCGCGTACCCGGGTGGTACTCGGTGAGGAGGTGATGGGGGGCGCCTGGGAAGCGTTGCATGACAACCGTTGTGATCTGGTGATCGGAGCGCCCGGCGAGGCACCGGTGTCGGGGTTGTCGAGCCGAGTGTTCGGGGCGATCGAGCCGGTCTTCGCCGTGGCGGCCGGCCATCCGCTGACGCATCTGCCACAGCCGCTGTCCGCCGACGCCCTGCGTGACTATCCCACCGTCATCGTGGCCGACAGTTCGCGCAGCTTGCCCGGGCGCTCTTCGGGGCTGCTGGATGGTCGCAGTCAGATCATCGTCAAGACCACGGCGCAGAAGATAGACGTTCAGCGCAGGGGGCTTGGCGTCGGCTATCTGCCGTTGCACCGGATTCGTCAATCACTGGAAGACGGCAGTCTCACGGTGCTGCCACTGGAGACGGATCGTGCGCCGATCGATCTCTCCCTTGCCTGGCGCAGTGGCCGTCAGGGCAAGGCGCTCAAATGGATTCTCCAGCGTCTCTCGGCTCCCGGCATGGGCGAGGCCTTCGGGCTGTTACCCCGCGAGGCGACGACTGACCGGTACGCGCTCTGACGATCGGGGGCAGACGATCGGGAGCTGACAGGCGTGGGGGAGCAATCGAGTAAAAGCCCTCAGCCCCAGTCGAGCACCACCTTGCCCGACTGACCGGAGCCCATGATCTCGAAGCCCTGCTGGAAGTCATCGACGGGAAATCGATGCGTGATGATGGGCGAGAGATCCAGCCCTGACTGGATCAGGCTGGCCATCTTGTACCAGGTCTCGAACATCTCACGGCCATAGATGCCCTTGATGGTCAGCCCCTTGAAGATGACCTTGGTCCAGTCGATGGCCATCTCGCCGGGGGGAATGCCCAGCATGGCGATCTTGCCGCCATGGTTGATGACATCGAGCATCTGACTCACGGCTGATGGCACGCCGGACATCTCCAGCACTACATCGAAGCCCTCATGCATGTCGAGCTCCGCCATCACCTCCTTCAGGGATTCGCGGCTGACATTGACGGTGCGGGTCGCGCCCATCCGCTCGGCCAGTGCCAGTCGATAGTCATTCACGTCGGTGATCACCACGTGGCGGGCGCCAATATGGCGGATGACCGCCGCCGCCATGATGCCGATGGGCCCGGCACCGGTGATCAACACGTCCTCGCCGACCACATCGAAGGCCAGCGCCGTATGCACGGCATTGCCGAAGGGGTCGAAGATGGCCGCCAGGTCATCGCTGATCTCATCCGGCAGCTTGAAGAGGTTGTAGGCGGGCAGGGCGAGATATTCGGCGAAGGCGCCCGGACGGTTGACGCCCACGCCCTCGGTATTGCGACACAGATGGCGACGCCCCGCGCGGCAGTTGCGGCAATGGCCACAGGTGATGTGCCCTTCGCCGGAGACACGGTCGCCGATCTCGTAGCCGCGCACCTCGCTGCCCAGTGCGACGATTTCCCCCGCATACTCATGACCGGTGACCATCGGCACCGGCACGGTCGCCTGTGACCACTCATCCCACTGATAGATGTGCATGTCCGTGCCGCAGATCGCGGTCTTGCGGATCTTGATCAGCACATCGTTGTGGCCGATTTCCGGCACGGCCGTCTCGGTCATCCAGATCCCGGGTTCGGGCTTGAGCTTGACCAGCGCCTTCATGCATCACCTCCCGTCGCAGACCCGATCACGCCCATCTCGCGGCCGATGCGCGCGAAGGCCGAGACGGCCGTGTCGATCTGCTCCGGGGTATGCGCCGCCGAGAGCTGGGTGCGAATGCGCGCCTGTCCCCTGGGCACCACCGGATAGGAAAACCCGATCACGTAGATGCCGGCCTCCAGCAGCCGATTGGCGAAGTCGCTCGCCAGGCGTGCATCGCCGATCATCACCGGAATGATGGCGTGGCCGGCGCCCGCGAGGGTGAAGCCGGCGGCCTGCATGCCGGTGCGAAAGCGTTCGACGTTCTCCCACAGCTTACGGCGCGCCTCGGCGCTGTCCTCGATTCTGTCCAGCGCCTTGAGGGTCGCCGCCACGATGGGCGGCGCCAGCGAGTTGGAGAATAGATAGGGGCGTGAGCGCTGGCGCAACCACTCGACGATGGGCCCGCGCGCGGCCGTCACACCGCCCGAGGCACCGCCCAGCGCCTTGCCGAAGGTGGTGGTGATGATGTCGATCTGGTCCATCACGTCATGATATTCGTGGCTGCCACGCCCGTTGTCGCCGACAAAGCCGGTGGCGTGGGAGTCATCCACCATCACCAGCGCGTCGTAGCGGCGGGCGAGTGCACAGATGCCCTTGAGATTGGCGATCACGCCATCCATCGAGAAGACACCGTCGGTGGCGATCAGCTTGAAGCGTGCGCCAGCCGCGTCCGCCTCCTTTAGACGGGCCTCGAGTTCACTCATGTCATTGTTGGCATAGCGATAGCGGCTTGCCTTGCACAGCCGCACGCCATCGATGATGGAGGCGTGGTTGAGCGCATCGGAAATGATGGCGTCTTCAGGGCCGAAGAGTGTCTCGAACAGGCCACCATTGGCATCGAAGCACGAGGAATAGAGGATGGCATCGTCCATGCCGAGAAAGGCCGCGAGGCGCTTTTCCAGCACGCGATGCTGATGGTGGGTGCCGCAGATGAAGCGTACCGAGGCCATGCCGAAGCCATCACGCTCCAGCGCCTGTTGCGCGGCCGCAATCAATTCGGGGCTATCGGCCAGGCCCAGATAGTTGTTGGCGCAGAAGTTGATGACCTGGGCGCCTTGTCCCTCGTCCTTATCGCTGGCGGAAACCTGGATGCTGGCACGCTGGGGCGAGGTGATCTCGCGCTCCTGCTTGTAGAGGCCTTCTTCATGCAGCGTATTGATCTGACGGCTGAGGTGGTCGTGGAAACTGGCTGGCATGCGTCGCTCCTGTCTGTCGTGATCCTGTTCGCTTCCGATGGACGCTGTACGCCTTGGGGAAACGTGGTGACACACACTTCAGCCTAGTAGCTCGTTGTCAGCACAGCAGGGCTCTGTCGGCGTCGAGGGCGCAATACCCGCCATTCCATTCCTGGCCGGTGGCGAAAAAAGGCGGGCATCAGACGTGACACGGCCCTGCACCTCGTTAGAGGGCAGGGCCGTGGGGTCTAGAGACATGAATACCGGTGTCTTGGCTTGCTATCACGCATGGCGAGCGTCGGAAGTGATGCTGTCCTCACGTCAAGCGCCAGTGATGCGCACAGGCCTTATGCGCTCGCCTTCTTCTTGCGAGTGCGCTTGACCGGTGCCTGAGCCGCGCGCTCAGCCTGAATGCGCGCCAGCAGGGCAGAGGCCGAATTCTCACCACTGATCAACTCCGGGTGCTGCTCACGCCACTCGGCGGTCAGCTCGCCGCGAAATGCCTTGGCCAGAATCGACTGGGTCAGATTGTTTACCCGGCCTTGCGCCTCCTTCACCCGCTGCTCGACCTGATCGGCAAAGGCAAAGAGTTGTTCAACTCGGCGCACTATTTCAGTTTGCTCAACTTTTGGTGGCAGAAGTATATGAAACTTCTTGAGTGCAGGCATGTAGATGGTTTTAACTGTTGAGCCTTGCCCTGAAGTAGTTAAATGATCTTTTGCAGCCATTAAAGCATACATCAAATAATTGTTAATTAACTCTTCACCACAAATCCAATTTGCAAAGTGTTGAGTTGTAGACATCTCATGTCCCATTATCGTAGTATAACCTACAGATATGTCTCGAGAGAAGCAAACCGTCCCGGCCGGAAGTAGACGAGCGCTAGAATTTTCAATCCCAAGCATGGTAGGTTTGTATTTAGTATCTTGGATAACAGTCCCGTGTGAGGATCTGATATCCTGCAGGCTGATCCAGTGTATATCGCCATCATCCCAATATTCTGGGATTGATTTACGCGGTGTATGTCCAGACTCAAGGGTCGCTAGTTCGTCGAGCTTACTCCATATCCAACCCTTTGGCGCCGCGTCTGTTTCAAGTCCAATTGTTACTGGAGACTGATAGAATGTTGTTGAAGATGTGCCTCGCCACTCTTCCGTCAGCTTGCCGCTAACGGCAGCAGCCAGCACGGACTGGCGGAAGCGCTTCAGGATGGCCGGAAGGGCGTCGAGGCGGCCCTTGAGCGTGTCCACCTGTGCCAGCAGGGTATCCAGGCGGTCAGCGATTTCTCGCTGTTCGGCGAGGGGGGGAAGCGGTACCTCAAGGCCATAAGCATCTTCTCGGTTTAAACCAGGAATAGCAGACGCTCGATTTAGTTGAGTGAGCGGTAGATGTTTTAAGTGATAGAACCAAAACTTTATTATCTGTGGTCCAAACTCATCGATGAAGTAGGTGGTATCGATTGGGGAAAAAGGTTGTAGTGATAAATGCACCTCACCAAAGCTTCCTTTACGACCCACAATAATACCCGCATGTGGTATTAATGGTGCAGAATGGAATCCAATAACTCCATTTGAGCCATATACGGGGAAGCCAACACCATCACGAGTTTTCGCTGGTAAAGACTTCCCGTATTTAAAATCTAAAACAGTACCAAGCTTGGTGGTTATCCAACCGCCAGGGGTCGTTGCATAAGTCATACCTTGGCCTCCAACCCCAATGCATCACCCAGCAGGCGCTTCTGACTATTCGCCTCATCCCCCGCACCCAGCGTTTGCAACAGTTGATCCAGCTCGCGCAGGGCTTCAGTCAGTTCGCTCATGGCCTCGGCGGCCAGTACATCCGGCGCGGGCAGGTTGGCGGCATCGACGCTGTCGTTGTCTTTCAGCCAGCTGATATCCAGCGAATCGCCCTTGGTATCGCGAATCCAGTCACGGCTGAAGCAGCGCCAGCGGCTGGTGGCGAGGTCTTGCGCGACATCCTGGTTTTCTTCTGTCTCGGTGACTTCAATCTGCTTAGCACCAAAGCTCCAGTCGCCTTCCGTGCGGGAGCTGGTGCCATCGGGCTGCTCGCCATACACGTCTTCAAACGGCTGCAGGTGCTTGGCAGTGAAGGGGCTGCGCTTGCCGAAGCTCGGCATATTGGTGCGCAGGTCATACACCCAGACATTCTGCGTACAGTTGTCCTGCTGGCGCGGGTCAGTGGCGCTGCCTTTGGTAAAGAACAGTACGTTGGTCTTTACCCCCTGGGCGTAGAAGATACCGGTGGGCAGGCGCAGGATGGTGTGCAGGTTGCACTTGTCCATCAGGTCGCGACGGATATCGGTGCCGGCACCAGCCTCGAACAGCACGTTGTCGGGCAGTACCACGGCGGCGCGGCCACCGGGCTTGAGCCCACGATAGATATGCTGCAGGAAGGCCAGCTGCTTGTTGCTGGTGGGGTAGGTGAGGTCATCTCGACTGATGCTGGCCTCGCCACCCTTGGCGGTGCCGAACGGCGGGTTGGCCAGCATGATATCGGCCTTGGGCAGCTGCATGCCCACCTGTCCCAGGCTGTTGCCCAGATGCACCACGCCTTCGTCATCGCCTTCCATGCCGTGCAGCAGGCAGTTCATCAGCGCCAATCGACGGGTGCTCGGCACCAGCTCGACGCCAACAAAAGCCTGATTGCGCTGAAATGCCTGGGCCTTGGCATTCAGGTCGTAATGATCGTCGGTCTGGTCCTTGATGTAGCGGTCGGCGGCAATCAGGAAACCGCCGGTCCCCGCAGCGGGATCCTGAATCACTTCACCGGGCTGGGGCTTGAGGCAACGCACCATGCTGTCGATCAGGGCGCGGGGGGTAAAATACTGTCCGGCACCGGACTTGGTTTCACCCGCGTTCTTTTCCAGCAGGCCTTCATAGAGATCCCCCAGACCATCGGCGCGGGCGCTGAACCAGTCGATGGCATCCAGGGTGGTGATCATCTGCTCCAGATGGCGAGGCTCGCGCAGCCGAGTCTGGGCATCGGCGTAAATGGCGGCGATCAGGCTGTCACGGCTCTTGGAGAGATCCAGCAATATCTGCTTGTAATCGTTGAGCAGAGGCAGGCCGCTCTGACTGGTGAGGTCCGGCCAGCGGCAGTATTCCGGCAGGGCATGCTTGCTGAGCAGGCCAGCCTCGGTGTTTTCGTGTTCCATCTTGATGAACAGCAGTAGCACCAGCTCGGTGACATAGTCGCTGTAGTTGATGCCGTCATCGCGCAGCACATCACACAGATTCCACAGCTTCTGGACAATTTCGTTGTTGGTCATCGAGTTCTCTGTCTTGAATGATTCATGTTGACGCTCAGGCCACTTTCCACAGCTGCTCGGACAGCTCATCGAGCACGCTCGTCAGCTGATTGTCGAGCTGCTTGTCAAGCACCTTGGCCCCCCCATCACGGGCAAAGGCCTGATTGATGAACTGCTCATCAATCACCACCTCGTGAGTGAGCTGCTTGGCCAGCCGGTCAAGCCACTTGCGCTGCTTCGGGGTCCAGTCGTGGGTGCTATAGATATGCGCCATGGCCTGGTTCACGCGTTCGGCGAAGGGCACCAGCGCTTCGCGCATGGCCGCTCGGCGAATATGGCCGATGATACTGGCGGCAATGTCCTGGTTGCTGTTGTTGCTCCAGGCACTATTGAGGCTGGCCTCGCTGAAGCCGTTCTCGTCGAGCAGCAGTCGCACTTCCTTGAGTTGCTCGCGGGTCAGATCCTTTGGCCGGTTCACCACCACGCCCAGGGCGGCCGACTGGTTGAGCTGCTGGCGAATGAAGTCGTCAAAGCTGTCCAGATAATCGGCGGGCTTTTCATGCAAGCCATAACTCTGAGTGCGGGATCTGAATTCATCAGCGCCTGAGTAGACAATCGGACTGCGCTCTGAGCCCAGCAGTATCTTGACTTCGGCCAGGCTATTGAGCAGGCCGACGTGACGACGTATGAAACCTGCAGCACCGGTCGGGCCCAGCTCATGGAGATGCTGGTGAAGTTTATCAGGTTGGGTACCCCACTCGTCACCCAGTTCCATGAGCTTTTGCTTGAGTTCGGGCTGGGTTTCGGCCTTGCTGGTCGCCTTGCGAGTAATGCGCATCACCTTCTGACAGAGGGTGTTGAGCAGGTCATCGGCATGAGACTGGTCGGCCAGGGTGCCGGGGGCGCTCATGGCGTGTTCCATGACCTCATCATCCGTCAGTTCCATCACCAGCTGCTCCAGGCTGACATTGGGATTCTTGACCAGGGGCGTCATGGAATTCACGTCTTGCAGGGTGGCGTAGATGTCTACCGGATCGTAGATCTTGAATACCGTCTTGCCGATATCATCGCAGCGGCGGGTGGCCCGTCCCATCATCTGCTCGAACAGAATGCGGCTTTTCACCCGGCGCAGGAACACCAGATGGCAGATGGGCGGCACATCGATGCCGGTCGTGAGCAGGTCCACGGTGATGGCAATGTTGGGAAAACGCTCATTCTTGTATTGGCGGATCAGAGTGCTGACCTTGTCGCTCTGGCCGGTGATCTTGCGAACGGCGGCCTCGTGGTAGGCATCGTCGTACTGCTCCTTGAAGGCCTCATCAAGCAGACGCTTGACCATGTCGGCATGCAGGTCGGTGGCACAGAAGATCATCGTCTTCTCGTCGCCCAGGGGGTCCAGCTCCTTGGCCAGCTGCTGGCAGATCACGCGATTGAAATCTTCCGTGATGACCCGGCGGTTGAAGGCCTCCACGTCAAAGTGTTGCTCATCTTCCAGTTCGGCCAGCTCCACCTCACCGGTGTGGGTGTTGATGACCTCCACTTGCTCGCCCTTGCCGATATGAATGCCTTGCTGGCTGAGCAAGGTTTCATAGCGAATGGGGGGCTCATGGTCGATCAGCCAATCATCGGCCACCGCTTCCCGATAGGAATAGGTGTATACCGGGCGACCGAAGATGTCAGAGGTGTGCTTGGCCGGGGTGGCAGTCAGGCCGATGCGTACCGAGTCGAAGTAATCGAGCACCCGTCGATAGCTGGACAGATACTGGCTGGCATCTCGAGTGGCCAGCTCGCCTTCGCTCATTTCCTGGTCCAGGGTATAGCCGCGGTGGGCTTCGTCGATGATGATGCAGTCAAAGTCATCGATGGCCGGGGGAGTGTCGGACTGAAATACCCGCTTCACCATGGCTTGCACCGTGGCAACCTGAATGCGGGTTTCGCTTGCGGCGGCCATGTCGCCCAGTTCGGCAACGTTATAGATCTTGTTCAGGGGGAAGTTCTGCTCTAGCGGCATATCGTCAAAGGCGTTTTGCGCCTGCTCGCCCAGGGCGGTGCGATCCACCAGGAACAGAATTCGCTTGAAACGCTCTGCCTTCAGGAAGCGATACATCAAGCCAATGATGGTGCGGGTCTTGCCGGTACCGGTCGCCATGGCCAGCAGACACTGGCGCTGGCCGTGTGACAGAGCATGCTCTACTGATTCAATGGCTTTTTGCTGATAGTCGCGCAGCTTGAGGTAGCCATAGGGCTCCTGCTCCAGTCGGGCCTCGGCATCGCCCTTGCTGCGGGTAATATTGTCGAGCAACCCTTCTGGACTGTGGAATTGCTGCAGAGGGCGGGCCAGATTGGCCACGGCGCGTACATCACGAAACCAGGTGCCGGACTTTTCTGCCAACTGCTTGACGAAAGGGCGGCCATTGCAGGAATACACGAAAGGCACCTGGAAAGTGCCTCCCTTGCCGTCATCCCAAGGCTTGAGCAACTTCGCGATCGCCCAGGGAGACTCCCAGCCCTGATGCATGGATAGGCCACGGGAATAACGCTCAGCCTGGTGGATCTTCCCGGCCACATCGGCGTTCTTGCGCTTGGCTTCCACCACTGCAATCGGGGTCAAGCCCGCAAACAGCACATAGTCGGCAGCCTGCTTGCCCTGAGTAGGCCATTCGGCAATGGCCAGGTTCTTGCCCTTTTCCGGGCGAGTGCCGTTGCCCCAGGTCAAAAGCTCGGTGTCGGCTTCCCAGCCGGCCTCGATCAATTGCATATCGATCAGAATGCGGGTTTCTTCTTCGCTCAGGTTGAGCTGCTTGCTGGCTTGCTGGGTGCGGCGGGAAACTTCTGCCACAGCCTTGTGCTGCTCGGCCTGTTGTTGCAGCTCGGCCTTGAGCCTAGTCTCAAAGGCCGCCTGCTGGCGTGCCAGTTCTTGCTCGTGATGCTGGGCCAGCTCCGCCATGGATCTGGCTTCCTGGTCCATCAGGTTGGCAAGCTCAGCGTATTCGGCGCTTTCCTGGGCCTTCAGCTCAGCCAGCTGTTGCTGCTTTTCCGTTTCCTGCTGCTGATGCTCCAGCTGTTCGCTGGTGCCTTCAAGCTGGCTGTTCAACTGAGCAATCTGCACTGTTAGCTGGCGCAGCTCGGCGCTGGGGTCCTTGGGCGGTACAAAGGCACCGGGCTTGAATTCTTCGCCTTCGGTGCCAAATGCGCGATGGAACCAGACGGCCAGTTCACGGGCCAGCTTGAGTGCATCCATCGCCTCTTTGTGGCTGGTCTGAAACTCGTGGGTGGCGCGGTTACCTTCAATACGCAGCACATGGAACATCTGCCGCACCGACTGATCCAGTCCCAGCTCCCGACTGAGCCGGTGCAGCAAGTCGGCCTGGGTGGTGCGTTCTTCCAGCTCCAGGCCAATGCGGGCGGCCATATGCTGGGCCAACGCCTCGCCCAGCTGACGCAGCTTGATGAGTGTGGTGTTGGGGTCCCCGGCAAAGGTCTGCTCGGCGGCTCGAGCCAGTTGAAAGAACAGCGGATCATGTTCGCTGAGAAAATAGAAGTTGGAGTCGTGTTCCATGGGCTCCCTGCGAGGCTTGGCGTTTTAACGTTGATTTATTGGCTAAAACGCGTGTGAAAATCAATCATCCGGATTGTCAGAGAAGGGTGAAGCGCCAGCAATACCATTGCAGGCCTGCCAATGACAGGCCCGTCGCGTAGGGTTATTGCAGTAGCTTCGTGCTTGCTTCGCTACCTTCCAGTATCTCCAGAATATTATCGAGAAAACGATGTGCTTCCTTGGGCTCGGTAGCATCACGCAGATACTTGGGGATCATCTCGACAAACTCTGAACGTGAGCAGGGCTGGTGCTCGGCCAGCGCTTCTATCATTGCTGGTCTCAATAGCCGGCGCTCGGCCGGTGTATCTGGGAAAGCCTCTTCAATCACTTGTTCGGCGAAGCGTTTAAGGCGCAGGCTCAAGGGCTGATCTCCTGAATCAACCGCTTGCGACCCTGGACTCTGAGCAACTGATTCGAGCTGCTCATTCACTTCGACAGCAACCGCTTCAGTAGTAAATGGCCGCTGTTCAATTGCGGTTTTCAGTTGGTCAAGCTCACGAATGATCGGTCCCAGCTCGCCATCTGGGTTACTGAACCAGTCGGTGGACCAGATGCGTCGAATGCGCCATCCCAGGCGTTCCAGCACCTCCTGGCGCAGACGGTCTCGGTCTCTGGCTGACTTCGCTGAGTGGTAAGTCGCGCCGTCGCATTCGATGCCCATGAGATAGCGCCCCGGGTTGCCTGGGTCTCTGACCGCGATATCCACAAAGAATCCCGCTACGCCCACTTGAGGCTCACACTGGAAGCCGGCTGCTTGCAGTGACTCCATGACTGCAACCTCGAAATCACTGTCAGGTGCCTTGCCGGTGGAATAGCTGATGCCTTCCATATTCCCCTTTTCAGCGAAATGCAGAAAACCACTCAAGGCACGTACACCGCTTTTGGTGGTTTCACTCACTAGAATGTCTTCAGACTTCATGGAGCTGAACACATGCATGCGCTTTTTCGAGCGAGTGAACAAGACATTCAGTCGACGCCAGCCAACATCGGAGTTGATCGGGCCAAAGCGTTGATAGACTCGCCCCCCGACTTCACCCGGGCCATAGGTGAAGGAGATGAAGATGACATCCCGCTCATCCCCCTGAACGTTTTCCAGGTTCTTGATGAATAGCCCATCCTCCTGATTGCGCAGAGCATCAATGGCGTTGCTGATCTCTGAGCTTGTCTTGCAGAGTTCATCCACCGCTCGCTCAACCTGCTCGCGCTGCTTGGAATTCATGGCGACGATGCCCAGTGATTCATGTGCATTGTGCACCGCATGCCGGGCAACGGCTTCTGCCACGACTCGGGCTTCTTCGATATTGTGCTGGTTGACAAATCGCCCCTGCTTGACAAGCGTAAACTTGACGCCGAACTCTTCCGACTGTGCATGTGGTGATGGGAATACCACCAGGTCACTGTCGTAAAAGTGGCGGTTGGAGTAAGCAATCAGGTGCTCATGCTGCGAGCGGTAATGCCAGCGTAAGCGCCGCATGGGGAACAAGGGGAGAGCAGCATCCAGAATACTGTCAGTCTGCACCATTGCCGCCACATCCTCCTCTTCACCTGATACATCGGAGCGGTCGAAGAAACTGGTAGGCGGTAACTGTTTGGGATCTCCCACGACCACCAACTGACTGCCTCGAGTAATGACACCCAGGGCGTCTTCAGGTTTTACCTGAGAGGCTTCATCCATCACTACCAGATCAAATTGTATTTCACCCGGTTGCAAATAGTGCGCTGCAGACATGGGTCCCATCATGAAGCAAGGTTTGAGCTCCTGCAGAGCTCTACCAGCACGGTTGATCAATTGCCGGATAGGAATATGCCGCGCCTTCTTGCCCAGCTCATGCTTGATCAATGCAAGCTCGGTATACTCCGACTTTCGTCCACCAGATACTCCTTCGGGAATCTTTCTATGGGCGATGATGCTGGCAATACGCTTTCGCTGGAGCTTTTGAAGCTTCTTGTCGTAATGACGGAATGTTTTCTGATCCTGATTTTTGCTGAGACCGGAGATTCTTGCCAGGTGCGGTTTGGCCGCAATGATCTCTCTGGCCAACTGATCATGGATTGCCAGCGACAGACCTTCATCGACCTGATCGATGAGGAGATTGCCTGCCATGACTTCCTTCCAGATTTTCTCCAGGCCATTAGCGAACATCTCATGCTCTGAGCGAACAAAGTTGACCCAGCCATTCAGCCAGCGAGGATTTGAGATGGCTCTATCGTTACGTTTCGTAATGCCAATGAGGGTAGAGTCGGATGATTCAAGCCAGAGCTTGTTATCAAGTTGAGTGGCCTCTGCAAAATTATGATAGGCCGACTCCTGCTGTTGCCATTGTTGTTGATAGTCAAGCGCATCGCGCTGTAATTGCTGGAATTCTTCAGTTGATGTCATCTCTTTAATGGCATGAACCAGCGAGCTTGCCGAGAGATGTTGCAGTTTTCTGGCAAAGGACAATGTGCTTTGAATCGTGGTGAGAGCAGCCTGATTGTCCTTGCTCGCCCCCCAGTACAATGGGGCTACGTCTCCAAATAGAGAGGAGACCAGCGGGTCATGGCTGAGGTGCTGTTGCAGCGAGGATAATTGCTTTAGCTGCGACACTCTCTGCTGCAGCTCTAGTAAAGAAATATCCTGTTTCAACACCCAGGCCAGAGTCGTTTCCAGCACTGTCGAAAGAGACATGATGACCTGTTGAATTTGCCCCGAGGCACCTGTCAGCTGTTCCCTGTCACTGAATGATTGTTGCAGTTTTGAGTAGAGTCCCAATGTCTGCTCGAGGCCGGTCATGGTGTCACGAATGGAAGTGACGACATCTTGTTTATGAAGTTGCTGGATGCCCTTGATCAATTGAGCGTCAAGGTCGAGCAAAGCAGTCCCTGCTATGACTCTTGGGCCAAAGCCAATGCCATAAACCTCTCGAACTTGGCGATACCAACTTCTGAGTATCAGCAGTGATTCAATATCTGTATCCAGGCTGGCATAGAGCTCTCCTAGAAGCTTGCTGAAATTGCTTCTTTCCAGATGCCCGACCTGCTCAGAATATTTGATCAAGGTATCCAGCTTTTCGACCAATTCCGCTATTTTTGTGTCAGGACTCTTCGCCATGCTCTTTAGGTTTTTTCGAGCAGTACGCCAGTCACTATTGAACCATTTGAACATGCCTGCATTGGCAAGATGATGTTGCATGTTTTGCAAATCTTCCTGCGGGAGCAGAGCGTCTAGACGATAAGTGTTGCGCAATGTAGCTCGTAGTGGGAGGAGCTCCTGCAGTTGCTGCTTCAAATTTGCAAGAATCGCATCCATTTCATCATCGTCGAAACGACTTGACCGAAGTTTGACAAGCTCGCCTGGAAGTTCATCGGTAAGCTCTATCAGTTCGATGAAAGCAGACAGTCCTTCCTTGCTGTTGGTTAGGAGAGCAGCAAGTGGCTCCGGCAGCGCAGTCTTCAACTCTTGTTGCTTGACGAGATATTCATCTAGCTCGTTTGAGACTTTGGTTAGGTGGATTACGGACTTCACTATATCCGATAGCAATAACTGCGTTGATGCTCCGAAAGCAGTTACAGGGTCAGTGAATGCCGGTGGTATCTCCCCGTTCATAAGCAAAGTCAGTTTATCCCGAACCAGTTCTGGATCTAACTCTTTATACAGGGTTTGGAGAGTGATGAAGTCATTTATATTGCGCTCAACATCATCTATGGTTTCTTGATTCAGTCTTCTCAAGGCCGGGAAGCACTCTTGGCCTTTCAGTTCCGGCAATATTGAAAAATCTTGATTAAGACAGTCAATTTCTGGCAGCGTTTGTAGTGTATTCGAGTCAAGCTGCCAGCGTGATACCAAGTGTTCAGTGGTGTCGATAAGCTGACCCAGCGTTTTCTGCCAGCTACTCAGTAACAGGACTATTCTCTCGCTATCAAAGATCTGAATGTCGGTATTGGTCACGCCACTCCAAGGGTGATCATATATAGCTGCATTTTCACTGACTTGTTGGCGAACTTCAGCATAAATCCCCGTGAATGTTTTTATCTGATCGCGTAGTCTGAGTAGCTTCACCTCATCAAGGCTTTTCCCAGAAAGGCCAGTCACATGTAAGCGTGTAGGATCAATAGTCAGCTGGCGGCGGTAGCGTGAAGCCCCGCTGAAAATATCATGGATGCTCTTGTTTGTGGCACCCCAGATCCCGTTTATTTCTTTGGCATAATCATTGAGTTGATTTTTCAGTTCTTCATAGCGAGCTACTTCGGCATCAATTTTTTGGGGACTCTGTAGCTTTGACTGACCCACGATGCGGGAATTTATCTCTTCAAGGACTTTCCGCTTCTGCGACTTGTGGCTGTGAAGCTCCAGACAAAAATCGCCCAAGCCGGCTTTGTCGAGTCGACGCTTGACGACTTCCAGTGCCGCCAGTTTTTCGGCAACGAATAATACTTTCTTGCCGCTTAGCATGGCGGCAGCAATCAGATTGGTAATGGTCTGCGATTTACCGGTGCCCGGTGGGCCTTCAATCACCAGGTTATGACCGTCCACAGCATCGATCAAAGCACTATGTTGTGAGCTGTCAGCATCATCAATAAGCGGGAAACGCTGATGAATGTCACCAAGCTCATCTATTTCATGCTCCAGTCCAGTGCCACCTCCACCCTCGTTGGCACTTGTCTCTACGCTGGTAAAGAACCGGGTTACCACTGGATGTTGAGTGATATTGCGACCGTCCAGAGGCCAGCGTGCCGGATCAAGATCCAGGTACATCAGCATCTTGCCAAAGTTGAGTAAAGCCAAGGAGGCATAGCGCTTGACTGACCACCTAGGATGAGTTTTCGAGATAATGTCTTCTACCCATGAAAGATATTTCTCGGGTGACATATTTTCTTCAAGATCTGGCAAATCAATACCAAAGTCATTGGCTAGCTTTACCTGTAATGACAAGTTGGGAATGATGTCTTCGCCGGTATATTTGATCTGGTACCGGTACACTCCAGCGTTGGCATTCAGCTTGCCTTTTTCCAGCATCACTGGAATGGTAAACAACGGAGCGAGTCGACTCTTGTCTGAATTCGGTGATTCAAACCATTCCAGGAAACCCAGCGCAAGATACAGCACACCCGTACCGGTTTCTTCAATTGCAGTTTGGGACTTGTTTCGGATTCCACGTAGTCTGGATTCCATTTCCTGAGGAAACAACAGGACCTGGATGTCACTATCACAATGTTCGGGCTTGGTGTGATGCTTGTCTGGGTGGGGCAGGTCGTAACTGTTATCAATGCCCAATACCTTTGCCCACTCGCGTGCAGTCGGGTCCGGCTTCAATCGCTTCTCGCTGCCATCTTCCTCAGTCGTGAGGTATCCATGTTTGAGCAGCTGTTTATATTGTGGGTCGGGTACGGCAGCAAACTGCATACCCTTTTCATCAATCAAGTTCTGATACAATTGATCTGGCAGCTCATTCACGATACGAAGTGAGCTACCTTTTTGATCAATTGGAAAGTTAAGTAGTCGATTTCTGCTGGTAATGTCTAGCAGCTTTCTGCGCATATTCTCGAGCGACTCGAGAACAAAAGGATCGACGTCTTGTGAGAATTTCTCGAATTGAGTCATTGTCATCTGCTCTACCATAAGTAGTTAACCGCGCTCGCTTACCACGGTTGGCAGCCATCTTCTTAATGGCTGGATATGCGTCTTGTCGACCGCCGGCTTCTGCGAGCTAGCTTGAAGTGGGGATAACCATATGATTCTGAACACTATTGGGAATGGTTAGCGATGGTTGATAGTTGGCTGACGATGTCGCTGGATTAGGCAGCAGGCCTGTCTGCGCATGACAAATTGGAGCAATACTAGCATATATTATAATTTGAGTATGTTTGGCTGAAACTTCTGAGCTAATACAGTGAGCGCAGTAGTAGCGGTTCCCAGGAGGCGTAAATTATTCCTTGGGAGCGCCAGCACCGGACTCGCTTGCTGAGTGACATAGCTCAGCCGCCTGGCGCCGATTTCACTTCGTACGCAGCTGGGATAGCTGCCTTGCTGCAAGCCCTTCCAGAGCTTGTAACGTAAGAGGAGAGTGCAGAAGGAAGCGGAGGCGGGTAGGGCACAATCATTCTTCGCTACTTCGTAATACACAACGGCCCTGCACCTCGTTAGAGGGCAGGGCCGTTGTGCTGGACAGATTGCGTTGCGACAGATTGCGTCGCGCCAGATCGTTGTCCCGGATTGCGTCGGCACGCGCTGCGGCGCATCACACACCAGGGCGGTTCAGCGCTAGGTAAGTGGCGCCGATGTCGGGATGGCCTGGGAGGCGCGATCACGGCGTACGCGGATCACGAAGGCGATCACCAGGGCGAAGATACCGAAGGCGACCGGGATGGCGGCGACCGAGATCAGGCTCAGCAGAGTCTTGTAGACATCGCCGCCCAGCCAGCTGACCACGATGGCCAGGGCGGCCATGGCGATGATCCAGAAGGCGCGTGAGCGCTTGACGGTCAGCATCTCGCAGACCAGTCCTGCCGAGTCGGCACTGGTGATGAAGAACAGCAGGATGTTGAGCGTCAGTATCACCGAGAGGATGCCGGTGGTATCGATGGTATCGATCAGCTTGAACACGTCCTCGACGCCCAGGCTGAGGCTGCCGAGACCGAACACCACGAACCACAGGCACGAGAACAGGGTCGGCACCAGCATCACCCCCAGCACCATGCCACGCAGGGTACGGCCCTTGGAGATGCGCGCCACGAAGACGCCGGTGAAGATGAACCAGCCGTACCAGGCAGCCTCGAAGGCATACAGCCAGTCGGCCAGCCACGCCTTGCGCTCCGGATCACCCAGGCCGATGTCGGTGGCCATCGCCGGGTACTTGAGCAGGTATTCCGGCACCAGACGCACAAAGGTGGAAAGGATGTCGCCGGGGACGGTCAGCACCAGCACGCCGATCATCAGAATGATGGCGAACAGGGTGTTGTAGTTGCTCAGCCACTTGATGCCGCGCTTGAGGCCAGAGGCGGAGGAGATGATGGCGCATACGGCCAGCACGCAGATGATCAGGGTCGGGCTGAACTCGATGCCGACCAGCTTGACCAGTCCCTGCTGGATCGGGGTGGTCGCGTAGGTGAAGGACAGCGACAGGCCGATGACGGTGGAAACGACGAGGCTGACCAGGTTGAGCTTGCTCCACAGGCCATTGCCCAGCAGTTCTTCGGCGGGCTTGGTCATCTTCATGTTGTACATGGCATGCGCGAACAGCGCGCCGATGGCCAGATAGCCCGCCCAGGCAAGCAGGCCCCAATGATTGAAGGCATTGAGCAGTGCCATGTCGGTGCTCTGTCCGGCATCGGTATGGTACTTGGGTTCCAGCACGCCCCAGGTGAGCAGGCCGATGCCCATGCCTGTGGCAAACAGCATGCCCATCCAGCTCAGGGTGTGGAATTCCGGTTCGCCTTCACCGAAGCGCAGCTTGCCCAGCGGCGTGAAGCACACCGCGACCATCACCAGCGAGATGGCGAAGGCCGGCCAGGTGAAGATGAAGCCGAGATTGCCGATCACCGAGGTCTTGACGGTGTCGAGGGCCGCGAGGAATCCCGTCGGGAAGAGGGCGGCGGCGCCGATCAGCAGCATGATGACCGCGACGGTGGCGATCGAGGTCAGGTACTTGCCCTTGGCGGAGTCTGTGTCCCCCAGGCCGCAGACGGAATCCGTGGTGGCCTCGGGCTGGCGGGAGGAGGAAGTGTCGGTCGTCATGAGAGCGCGATTCCTGAAGTTGTTGTTGTCGAACTGGCAAGCTGACGGCAGCAAGAAGTCGTCAAGAGAGGGCAGATAACGATGGCTGACTCCTGTGGGTGGCAAGGACCTCATAAGCCTATCTTGCCCTCTGGTTAATTTTTGGTTATTGGCGACCAGTATTTGCCATAACACGACATTATGTGTCTCGTGGAACGCCTGACGTGAAAGACATGCTTCAAGGCCCGCCGTTGCCTGTTGGCACGACGGGCCCGGGTCGAGTGAGGGGCTTAGAGCGGGCTCAGGGGCCTGTGTGATGCTGGGCGGGTTTCTTGAACCTTTTCAGTGCGTTGCCGGATTCCTGATAGAGCGCCACCAAAAGGCCCATCGTCATTGCCACGATCACGAAGCTCATCGGCAAGGCGGCGGCCATCAGGATGGTCTGCAGTGCCTTGAGGCCGCCTGCCATCAGCAAGGTACCGGCCACCAGTCCGATGCAGATGCCCCAGAAGATGCGGTGACGCGCCAGCGGCTCCTCATCGCCCAGCGACAGGATGGTGGTGACCACCAGGGTGCTGGAGTCGGAGCTGGTCACGAACCAGCTGATCAGCAGGAAGATCAACAGCGAGGAAAGGATGACTCCCAGCACGCCGTTGCCGGCCAGGGCATCGGCGGTGGCGAACAGGGCTTCCGGCAGGTTCCAGTTGCGCACCAGCGTCATCAGCTCGCCGGTCCCCGGGCCCATGGCGGCCGTCAGCTCCTGATGCAGACCGGTACCGCCGAACAGCGCCTGCCAGAGGAAGATGATCAGCGGTGGGGCGATCAGCACGCCGAGGATGAACTCGCGCAGGGTGCGTCCCTTGGAGATGCGCGCGATGAACAGGCCGATGAACGGGGCCCAGGCCAGCCACCAGGCCCAGTAGAAGATGGTCCAGCCTTCCTGCCAGCTGCTCTCGCCCGGGGTCTGGGCGACCCAGAGTCCCATCGGCACCACGTCGCGCAGATAGGCCAGCAGCGTCTCGCCGAACAGCGAGATCAACCACAGGGTGGGGCCGCCGATCAGGAAGCTGCCGACCACGAGCACCGAGACGCCGATGTTGAGCTCGGAGATGAAGCGGATGCCGCGCTTCACGCCGGAGACGGCTGACGCGATGGAGATCGCGCTGATGAGGGCGATCAACGCCAGCTGAGTGCTGAGCCCGGCATCCAGTTCGGTGAGGCGGTTGAGCCCGACGGCGATCTGGCTGACGCCGAGACCCAGCGAGGTCGCGATTCCGAAGACACAGCCCAGTACGCCCATGATATCCACGGCGTGACCGATGGGGCCGTAGATGCGCTCGCCGATCAGCGGATAGAGCGCCGAGCGCAGCGCCAGGGGCAGGTGATGGCGGTAGGCGAAGTAGGCGAGTGTCATGCCGACGACGCCATACACCGCCCAGCCATGCAGGCCCCAATGGAAGAAGGCCACCTTGAGGGCCTCGACGGCGCGGGCATGGTCCATGTTGGTAGCGCCGGCCAGATCCGCGTGCGGGTTGTTGGGGTACCCGAAGCCACCGGAGTCGTCGAAGTAGAACAGTGGCTCGGCGACCCCGAAGAACAGGATGCCGATCCCGACGCCTGCCGAGAGTAGCATCGAGATCCAGGTGAAACGCGAGAACTCGGGTCTGCTGTCCCTGGGGCCGAGTCGCAGGCTGCCCCAGGGAGACACCACCATGACCAGTGACAGGGCGATCATGCCCACGACCAGGATGAGGTAGTAGGTGCCGAAGGTGTTCTCGATCCAGGCGCGGGCGGCGCCGAACAGGGCAGAAGAGGCCTGCGGACTCAGGCCGGCACCGACCACGAAGGCCAGCAGCAGGCCGGCAGCGGTGAGTGTCATGCCCTTGTGCATGCCCTTGAGCGGGCCGCGGGTCTCAAGGCGCTGCGTCAAATCAGGGGGGATGCCGCGGTGAGCGGGCTCTTGCGAGTCCTGTTGGGCGGGTGTCATGGGAACACTCCTTTATTGTTGTGATTGTTGTCTCGCACTACCTGTGTGGAACGTTCTGGACATCAGACATCGACACGTTCTAAGGCTAGAGCGTCGTCCCCGATCATTTTCTCCCCAAACGAAGTCCAGTTAGCTGAACGCGTCATGCGGCAAGCGTCAGGCCGGCTTTTCGGATATTTTCTCGCTGGAAGCCTGCAGTGCCTCGGCGCTCAGGGGCCCTCCGAGAGAGGCTGGAAGAGGATGTCCGGGAGCCAGAAACGCCAATCCCCGCCGGGCCTTGTGGCCTCAAGCGGGGATTGGTGTCATGCGGGTGCCGGCATCAGGTCATGGCAGGAGCCGTGACCGGCATCGGTCAGACTGACCGGCGGATCAATTCAGGCCCGTGTCGGGGGAGGCGCGGCGACGTGCCTTGAGCGCCATGCGCGATTCCTCGATCAGGGCGATCAGAAGACCCAGTGTCATGAGCAGAATGACCAGGCTGACCGGCAATGCCGCCGCCATCAGCACGGTCTGAAGGGCTTTCAGGCCGCCGGCCATCAACAGGACGGCAGCGACCGAGCCGATGCAGACGCCCCAGAAGATCCGGTGGCGCGCCAGCGGCTCCTCATCGCCCATCGACAGGATGGTGGTGATGACCAGGGTGCTGGAGTCGGAGCTGGTCACGAACCAGCTGATCAGCAGGAAGATCAGCAGTGAGGACAGGATGACGCTCAGGGTGTCATTGGCCACCAGTGTATCCGCCGTGGCGAACAGCGCCTCCGGCAGGTTCCAGTCGCGGATCATGCCCATCAGTTCGCCGGTTCCCGGGCCCATGGCTGCGGTCAGTTCCTGGTGCAACGCGGTGCCACCGAACAGCGCCTGCCAGATGAAGATGATCAGCGGCGGTGCGATCAGCACGCCCAGCACGAATTCACGCACGGTGCGGCCCTTGGAGATACGGGCGATGAACAGGCCGATGAACGGCGCCCATGCCAGCCACCAGGCCCAGTAGAAGATGGTCCAGGCATCCTGCCAGTCGCGTTCCAGCGGCGTGCCCGCCACCCACAGACCCATGGGAATGACGTCACGCACATAGGAGACCAGCGTCTCGCCGAACATGCTGATCAACCACAGTGTCGGCCCCCCGATCAGGAAGCTGCCCACCACGATGACGGAGACGCCGACGTTGAGTTCGGAGATGATGCGGATACCCCGGCTGACCCCCGAGACGGCAGACGCGATGGAGATGGCGCAGATCACGGCAATCAGCACCACCTGGGTGTAGATGCCGGAATCCAGCCCGGTCAGACGATTGAGGCCGACGGCGATCTGGCTGACGCCCAGGCCCAGCGAGGTGGCGATACCGAACACGCAGCCCAGTACCCCCATGATGTCGACGGCGTGGCCGATGGGACCATAGATGCGATTGCCGATCAGCGGATACAGCGCGGAGCGCAGGGCCAGCGGCAGGCCGCGGCGATAGGCGAAGTAGGCCAGGGTCATGCCGACGATCACATAGACCGCCCAGCCATGCAGGCCCCAGTGGAAGAAGGCCAGCTTGAGCGCATCCACGGCGCGCGCATGGGTCATGGCGGTGTGGCCGGCGAGGTCCGCGTGCGGGTTGTTCGGGTAGCCGAAGCCGCCGGAGTCATCGAAGTAGAACAGCGGCTCGGCGACCCCGAAGAACAGGATGCCGATGCCGACGCCTGCCGAGAGCAGCATCGAGACCCAGGTGAAGCGAGAGAATTCGGGACGGCTGTCCGGTGCGCCGAGGCGCAGGTTGCCCCAGGGAGAGAACACCAGGGCGATGCACAGCCCGATCAGTCCGACGATGGTGACGAGATAATAGGTGCCGAAGGTGGACTCGATCCAGGCGCGGGCGGCGCCGAACAGACTCGCGGACATGTCGGGTGCCAGGCCCGTGGCCAGGACGAAGAGCAGCAGCAGGCCCGCTGAGGTCAGGGTCATGCCCTTGTGCATGCCGGTCAGCCAGCCTGAGGTCTCGACCTGCGCGCTGGAACTGGCGTCGGGATAGGGCAGAGGGGCGGTATTCGTGGAATCGGGAGAGGACGCGGGGTCGGATTGGGAAGGGGTCACGCAGTAACTCCTGTTCGAGCTGGTCAAAGGGCCAGCGATCCCTGTCTCGGTCGAGGCATCGGGGATATCGACCGCTCATCCGGCACCATTATTGTTGTCGTGTTGGCAACGAGAAGAGATGAGGAACGCATTTTGGAAAGAGCAGTTCTTGGCTAACTGCCTAAAAACATTACGATATATTATGGATGGAATTGTTTTTGATGGCTACAGCTTCTGGAAAAATCACGCTACGCCAGAAGCGGGTCGGGCAAGCGGGACGCGAATCACCACGACATGATCACCAGGCGCTCGTACTGAGGCCCCGGGGATGCCCGGGAGGCGGCATGGTGAAGTCTCGACGACAGGTAAATTTCAACAGGCTATTTTGTCGTAAGGCGAATTATTGTTAACGTAATGCGTCATTTTTGACGGTCGTCGTCATGTCACGCTCTCGGGTGATGACCCATGACACCTCTCTTTCCCTGTCACGGAGGCTCTCGCGTCATGCGTCTCGACTATTCCGGCCCCTTGCCCGAAACGATCGGATTTCTGCTGCTGCCGCGTTTTTCGATGATGGCCTTCTTCGCGGCGGTGGAGCCGTTGCGCATCGCGAATCGCATCAGCGGCAAGCCGCTGTTTCGCTGGTTGCTGATCAGTGAGGATGGCCAGCCGGTCACGGCATCGAGTGGCATGACGCTGGTGGCGGATCACAGCATTCTGGATATCCGCTCGCTGCCTTCGCTTGCGGTATGCAGTGGCTTCGAGCCGGAAGCTCACCTGAATCGCGCTCTCGCTGGCTGGCTGAATCGCCTCGATGCCGGTGGCTGTGTGCTGGGCGGGCTGGATACCGGGTGCTTCCTGCTCGCCGCGGCCGGGCTGCTCAATGGTGAACGCGTCACGCTGCACTGGGAGAGTCTGCCGGCGTTTCGCGAGCGTTTCCCTGCCATCAGCACCTCGGATGAATTGTTCGAGCTGGGCGCACGTCGTTTCTCGTGTGCCGGGGGAGCGGCGGCGATGGACATGGCATTGGACGTGATTGCCCGGCGGCACGGCACGGCCCTGGCAGTCGATGTCTCCGAGCAGCTTGTCCATGACCGCATGCGGACGCGTACCGATCAGCAGCGCATGACGCTGGCGCGGCGACTCGGCACTCACAAGCGCCAGCTGGTCGATGCCGTCGCCTTGATGGAGCAGCATCTGGACACCCCCCTGTCGCTGGAGGAGCTGGCCCGACGCTGTCGCATCTCGCTCAGACAGTTGCAGCGTCTGTTCGAGCAGGAACTCGCCACGTCGCCGCGAGCCTGGTACCTGAGGCTGCGGCTGGAGCGTGCTCGGCATCTGCTCAAGGAGACGGATCTCGATATTCTCTCCATCGGACTGTCCAGCGGCTTCACGTCGAGCTCAAGCTTCTCGCGGGCCTATCGCAATCACTTCGGGCATTCCCCGCGAGCCGAGCGCTAGGGCTACCGTGGAGCCGTCTTTGTGAAATGACAGCACTCGTGAAAACTCAGTTCTTGTGAAAAAGTCAGTTCTCGTGAAAAAGGCAGCTTTGTGCAAATGAGCGGCGCGTCTTTCCTTATGGGACGTGTTTTCCATAGGCTTGGCCTCGCGATGGGTGGGCCGTTCAGGTGAAGTGCAGATGACGTGCTGATGCCCTGGTGATCACAAGAGGAAACATGATGAAGCGAATGGCACTGGCCTCGTTGCTCAGCGCGGGGGTCGCCAGCCTGATCCCCGTGTCCGCGATGGCCCACGAGGGGGATGTCTCGGAGCGACTGGCGCAGATCGCCTCCCTGTTCGATGCCCGGAGCATCGTGGCTGGCCCTGAGGTAGTGGATTGCACGCTGTCTGGTGGGACCGAGACCCAGTGCTTCAGCATCACGCTGAAGAACTCGCTGGAGTCCAGCGAGATGGGCCCCTGGTGTCCCGGCAAGCTCTCGGACGGTGCCGACGAGGGGGGTATCTGGGTGCGTGACGGCAAGCAGTACGACGTGGATGGTGCCTTCATCGAGAATCTGGCCACCTTCTATGATGACCCCGAGTGGCAGCTGTTCGACGAGGCCACCGGCAAGGTTCACGTCACGGATACCAGGACGGCCTGTGATCAGGCGGCGCGGCCGGATGTGGCCGAGGCGTACCACAACTACTGCGTGGAATGCCGCACGGAATACATGGATGAGGTCGTCGAGACCACCTATGTGCTGCCACTGGTTCCCGTTGCCCGTCAGGAAGCGGCATCAGGGCGCACTCCGCCAATTCCGCGGGGAATCGCCTTCAATGGCGTCAGATTCGATGCGGCAGCGCCTCAGGATGCGATTCTTGCCGCCCATACCCTGGCGCCTTTCGATGACTGCGGAGGGCATGTGAATCTGCATGTCGGCTATCACTATCACGGTGCCAATGGCTGCAGTCCCGCGAAGGAGAACGTCGCGGCGGATGCCCCGATGATCGGCTTTGCCATGGATGGTTATCCGATCCTGGCCAGATTGACCGGTGACGAGGCCGAGAAGGCAGAACTCGACGCCTGCAGTGGCCATGTCGGTGCAGGCATCGGATACCATTATCATGGCAACAGCGCCGAAAAGAACGAGATTCTGGGATGTTTCCATGGCGAGATAGGCTGCGCACTCGACTCACCGGATGCCGTCTGCACCGCAGATGACATGGGACATCGCGGGCCACCTCCCGGTGAGGAAGACCGTCCGCCGTCCGGGAAGGAGTGAGCCTGCAGGCACCTGAACACCTGTCGTTTTCTGACATATTCGTTGCACATTGCGTCAGCAAGCTTGTCGTCATTGAGTGATGACACAAGGAAATACTGACATGAAAGCCTCTGAAACTCCCTCCGCTCGCGTGACCTTTCGTCGTCGTGGCAGCCTGGCCTTGATGGCGGGCGCACTGCTGGCCATCAGCGGGATGAGCATGGCGCAGCCTCCGGGTGGCAAGCCGCCGCAGGAAGCCTTCGATGCCTGTGCCAGCAAGCAGGTGGGAGACCAGTGCCAGA
This sequence comes from Cobetia sp. 5-11-6-3, assembly GCF_013374055.1. Lineage (NCBI taxonomy): Bacteria > Pseudomonadati > Pseudomonadota > Gammaproteobacteria > Oceanospirillales > Halomonadaceae > Cobetia > Cobetia sp. 5-11-6-3. The sequence continues at coordinate 107,501 of NZ_BLWJ01000008.1, forward strand.
TCGCGGTGCCTGAGGCAGACTCGCTGGTGCCGGGACATTGTGTCGCTCCGCCCCAGGGTGGCGAGACGGCCTGCTTGCCGGATGATGCCAAGCAGGGGCCCAAGCACTGAGGTCAGGGCCTGAGCCAAGCCTGAGTCCAGGCCGAGCTTGACCCTCACGGCTGTCCCGCCCATCGACACCCGCCACGCTGATCACTCGAGAGAGCAACAGCGTGGCGGGTGTTCTCTCTTTGGAGCCTACTCATGAAGACGGCACGCCTTGTGCGAAAGACCGCATCGATCATGGCCTGGTTGCCGGCCTCCCTGTTGATGGCAGGGGTGGCCCATGCCGAAGTGGTGCCGGGCCAATTCTCCACGGCCGCGCTGGTCAAGGCGCCGGAGACCGTCAGCTGTACGCTGGAGAATGGCAGCGCTGCCCAGTGCACCCGACTTGTCGTGAAGTACCAGCCTGATGACCTGGAGATCGGCCCTTTCTGCCCACCGACGCTGGATGATCAAGGCGGTATCTGGCAGTGGGATGGCCAGCACCCCGGTCTATATCGGCTGGATCGTGCCTTCTTCGAGATGCTCGATACGCTCGGGTTTCATTTTCATGATGAGGACGAGACGCTTCACATCATGACGGACCTGAGCAAGCGTCAGGAAGAGGCCAACAACTGCCTCAACGTGGCGGAAGATGACAGCGTCGAGATGAGCATTCTGCTGCCTGTCGTCCCGGTGCCGGCCGACTCGCCGACGTCGCTTGGCACTGTCGCCAAGGTAGGCCTGGCACTGGATGGCGTGCCCATCTTCGCCGATGCTCCCTCGGTGCTGGATACCGGCAATCTTCCGGCATTGGATACCTGCGGCGGTCATGTGGACCCGGGTGGCTGGTATCACTGGCACGCGACGGCCACGGATATCGATAGCGTCTATGACACGCAAGGCGTGGATGCCCATTGTCAGCAACCGCAGAGCAAGAGCGCCCAGTTCGCCTATGCCTTCGATGGCTATCCGATGTTCGGCAGTGAAGACCCGACGGGCGAGGTGCCGACCGATCTCGACAGTTGCAATGGTCACTTCGGCCCGACCGAGCGTCACCCGGAAGGCGAGTATCACTATCACGCCACTCAGGAATTCCCCAACCTGCCCGCATGTCTGACGGGTGTGGTGGCGAAGGACAACTTCACTACCAATGCCAGGATGGGGATCGGCTCTCCACGCAAGCCGGGTCAGGGCCCCATGCCCGGCCATGCAGGCGACGGACATCCGGGCGGGCCAATGCCGGGAAATGATGATGACAGCGCCGGGGTCGGGGCGACTTGAACAGCGCCGGCGTCCGGCGCTGCGTGCCATGCCATACCCTGCTGTCTGCACGAATGTCATGGTCTTTTCCAAGACTTTCGCGTCTCGGTGCGTGTTTCACACTGCTGCCGTCTCCCCCCAACCGAGAGATCTCTTCACTGGATTTGCCTTCATGTCGCTTTCTCGCACCTCTTCATGCACCTCATCTCGCACCACATCTCACACCTCTTCTCGCATTGCGCCTCTCGCGGCTCACTCCGCTCGGCGTCGTGACTCGCGGCCTTGCCGCATGCCCCGTCTGACGGCTGTCATTGTCGGCATGTTGACGGTGCTCTTCACCCAGACAGCCAGCGCGCATGTCGATACGGATAGCGTCGGCGGCTTTGCCGCGGGCTTCCTGCACCCCCTCACGGGCCTGGATCACTTTACCGCCATGGCAGCCGTGGGGCTGTGGGGGGTGATTCTGGGGCGTCCTGCTTCCTGGCTGTTGCCGGTGGTATTCCCGATGATCATGGCGCTGGGCAGTGTGGTGGGCATCGTGGGGGTGACATTGCCCGGAATCGAGATCGGCATTGCCTTGTCGGCTTTGGTGCTCGGCGGCTTCATCGCGGGGCGCGTGCGCCTGCCGCTGTGGATGGCCTGTGCGGTGATCTCCGTCTTTGCCGTCTGTCATGGCTACGCCCATGGGGCGGAGTTGCCCCTGGCGTCTGATCCCTTTGCCTTTGCGATGGGCTTCATGGTGGCCACCGGCAGTCTGCATGCCGCGGGTATCGGCGTTGGCATCATGGCGGAGCGCTTCCGTCAGGGTATGCTGCTGCGCGGATTGGGGATTCTGACGGCACTGCTGGGTGTCTACTTCCTGGTCGAGGCATTGTCATGATGTGGCCGGAACAGTGGATGATCGGCGTTCGCGCCGTCTGTGGCAGCCCGGTGATCCTGTATCTCATCGTCACGGCGGGTCTTGTCGGAGTCGCCAGTCAGGACACGCTCACCTGGAAGGCGGGCGGGCGAATTCTGCTGCGGCTCATCAATGGCCTGCTGCTCGGGATCACCCTGTCACTCTTTGCGCCACAGAGGCTGGTAATGGCCGTGATGGGACTGGCCATGCTGGTGTCGTTGCTCGTCGCGATTCACGTACCGCTGCGCCATGCCTTCGGTCAGGGCATCTTCCAGCGGGTGCCGGCGCTGCTGGCCGGGCTGGTGGTAGCGCTGCTGTTTCTGGGCCACGAGGTGGCCTCGACACCCTTTGCCATCCTTCTCGGTGTCATGATGACGGTGATGTGGGGTGTCCTGCTTTGCTGGGCGATATTCGCGTTGATCGGTCGCCTTCTGCCTCGTGCGGCCTTCGTGATCGCGCAGCGAGTGCTGGGCGCCTGGATGGTCGCGATCGGTGCCATGTCACTGACCTTCATCGTGATGCAGTGGTAGCCGTCCCGGCATGACGAGAAGAACTCGGAGACCCTGTCGGCCTTCCTGCGTCCGCATCTGACTGGCTGACACCTCAGGCCACCCGGCCATGCGCGAATGCCTCATGAATTCATCGTCCGACATACAGGAAAGCCCATGCGCCCACATTCCCTGACGTCTCGGGGACGACCTCGTATCGTGAAGCCCATCGTGGCACTGACGGTGGTATCCGTTCTCATGGTGCCAGTGTTCTTCCATGTCGCGCAGTCAGTCGCCAATGATCAACCCTCGCTCGCGAAGGCCCAGTTCGGCTCAGATGAGTCCACGTCGGAGGCAGCGGCGCAGCGTACGGGCAGGTCCGCCGCCGAGGCGCATTGCGCCGCCGTGAAGGCTTCCGTGCAAGATGCCGGTTTCGCCGACTCGGTGTCTGTCACCTGCCAGGACGGCAAGGCGCTGATCACCTCGGATACCTACCCGGATCACGAGATGATGACCGGTATCGTGGGCACCAATGAGCAGGTGCCGGTGCCCGCCAGTCACTACACCTCGCCCGTCATGCTCGAACCCACGCTGGGAGACACCCCCCAGACGCGAGACGCGGCCTTGGGCGTCGCCGTCAATGGTGTGCCCATCTATGACTACACCGGCGGCGGGGAGATGTCTCAGGATGACCTCTCAAGTTATCAGGCCAAGAATGACACCCTGGCCACCAAACAGCTGGATGCCTGTGGTGGGCACGCCGGACGCGGCGATGATTACCACTATCATGTCAAACCCGTGTGCATGATCGACAAGATGAAGAATGCCGATGACAACCCCATCATTGGCTGGGCTTTCGATGGTTACCCCATCTATGGCGATGACAACCCGGATGGCTCCCCTATCGCGATGGATGTGCTGGATGTCTGCAACGGACAGCCTGATGACACCTTCGGGTATCGCTATCACACCTCCGAACAGGCGCCCTACATCATTCAGTGTCTGATGGGCGAGGTGCCAGAGGCGAAAGACCTGCCGCGTGTTCCGCCGCTGAAGGCCGCGAGTGGCGATACGCAGGCCGACAGTCGTGGGCGGCCTGCCGGCACTCCGCCGCAAGGGGGCGTGGAAGACCTGGTCTTTACCCAGCAGGCAGACGGCAAGCGCAGCATGGATTACACCTATCACGGTGAAGCCTATTACATTCGCTATACGCCCACCGATACGCCCAATTGCTATGACTTCGAGACGCGTACCGTGACGGATGGTGGCGACGTCAAGACCGGGGAGTACTGCCGATGATTCGGGCATGGTCGAGCAAGTTATCGAGCAATCTGGCGGGCAAGTTCTCAAGTGCATGGCAGGCGCGTCTAGCACGTGGCTTGGTCGTCGGGCTTGGTGCGATGGCCCTGGCCACACCGGCGCTGGCACAAGGCGACTTCACGCTCACCAGCCCTGCCTTCAATGATGATGGCTGGTTGCCGGATGACCTGAAATGCACTCGTGACGGCGGCGATGGCGTCACGCCGCCGCTGACATGGGGTGATGTGCCTGACGGCACACAGAGCCTCGCCCTCATCATGCATCACTATCCCAAAGGCACCGTCGAAGGTCGTGACGCACCCAGCCAGTATTGGTTGCTGTGGAATCTTCCGGCAGACACCCGGGCACTGCCGCGCGGCAACCCGGCGTCGCTGGGGGATGAGGGCGCCGACAAGGACAAGAAACGTATCGGGTATACGCCACCTTGTTCACCTCCCGGTCCTGAGGGCTCATATCACGACTACACGATCACGCTGTATGCCTTGAAGGCACCGCTGGAGGCGTTGCCGGATCATGACGACATGAGCGTGAACTGGGACACGATGACCGAGGCACTGCAGGGCAAGGTGCTGGATTCCTCCTCCATCACTTTCCGTAACTGAGCAGATGATGGACGCAAGACACCCCCCTGCAAGCCAGGAAGTGCGATCGCCATTCACCACGAAAGGATTTTTTCCATGCGCACATTGCTGACCGCCGCCCTCATTCTGGCTGCCGCACCTGCCTTTGCCGATTCACATGCCAAGGATGAGCATGCGGTCAAGCCCAAGGCCGGCCCCCAGAGTGGCACCAGGCTCAAGGCCGAGGTCTGGGTCGATAACTGGTTCGAGATGTACGTCAATGGCGAGAAGGCGATGCAAGACAGCGTGCCGATCACCACGGAGCGTTCCTTCAATTCAGAAACCGCCATCATCGAGACGCGATTCCCGGTGACGATTGCCATCAAGGCCAAGGACTTCAAGGAAAATGACACAGGCCTTGAGTACATCGGCACGGACCGGCAGCAGATGGGCGATGGCGGCATGATTGCCCAGTTCCGTGATGCCAGAACAGGCGAGGTCATCGGGGTCACCAACCGCGACATGCATTGCCTGGTGGTGCAACACGCGCCTGTCGAGGCTTCCTGTGCCGATGAGAGCGACCCTCAGGCAGGCGAGGGCGCCTGTGACTTCGAGGAAACCACGGTGGACGGTGACTGGACGGCCCCGGACTTCGATGACAGCGCCTGGCCGGCTGCCATCGAGCATCAGTACAGCGATGTCAGCCCGAAGGACGGCTACGACGATATCGACTGGGATGACAGTGCCAGGTTCGTGTGGGGGAAAAGCCTCAAGCAGGACAACACCCTGCTGTGCCGCATGACCCTCGACGGCTGAGAAGACACGCGAAAGGCGTGAGCGCCATGACATTGCATTGTGCCCGTTCCTCCCCCATCCCTGAGGGAGGGGCAGGGAGATCTCAAGGAATGGAGCACTTATGCAGTTCATGAAGAATGCCAAGGAACTGGCGCGCAATCCGCTCGGCATCATCGCGCTGTTCATCTCGTTGATCTACGGCTTCGCGAGCCTGTTGCTGAATTCATCCGCAGACAAGCTGACAGAGGTCGAGCGTTGGCCGCTGATCGCCTTCATCGTCATCTTTCCGCTATTGGTGCTGGGCGTGTTCTATCGTCTGGTGACCAGGCATCATGGCAAGCTCTATGCCCCCGGCGATTACCACAAGGACCGCTCCTTCATGCGCACCCTGTCGCCCGCCGAGCAGGAGGAGCGCCTGACGGCCGAGGTACAGGACTCACTGGACGGAGAGCCTGGCATCGAGATGCCGCCAGCCAAGGCGTCGTCTGCCCAGCCACCCGTGGATGATGCCGACGTGGCGCAACTGCTCCACGACGACAGTGACGATACGTCGATGGCGTCACCCGCCGGTGGGGCGGTGACACCGCATGAGATGTCGCGGGAGAAGATGACGCGAGAGCATCGCCATGAGCTGCGCGCATTGAAGACCGCACTGGTAGGACAGATCGTCCGCGAGTCCGGGGCAGAGCCGTCCGGCGAGGTACGTCATGATGTCCAGGTAGGGGATACGCGGGCATGCTTCGATGCGGTGTTTGCCGGCAAGGCCTCCACGACTACCTTCGTGGATGTCAGAGTGCTCAAGCATCACGCCAGGGCCGAGCGTATTCTCGACAGCATTCTCTATGAAGCTCTCATCGCACAGCGGGCGCTGGAGGATGATTTTCGTCTGGTGGTCGTGGTCGTGATCTACGGCGACGCGGACCTGCGTGAGCGACTACAGTCCCGCTGGCAGCCGCGGGTCTCACACTGCCCGGCGGATGTCGAATTGCGTGTCCTTCGACGCGATGACGTGCGCTGTGAGGCAGCGTGATGTGCTTAAGCGTGATCCACCGTAGCCATGAGAATGTCTCGTCCAGACACGGCAGATGAGGGTGCACCTCGGGCCGGCCAGTGCTTGAGGTGGATCACGACGATAAGAGGCCCGTACCGATGCCATTGGTACGGGCCTCTTTTCATGGCACGACCGCCCGGGGCGGCATCATGCCTCGCCAAGACGGCGCGTCAAGGCGTCACAGAAATCACGCCAGGCGATGCCCATCTCAGGCAATTCATGATGAGCGTGCAGGGCGGCGTGGACCATCCCCGTCGCGCAGTGATAGCCGACTTCCGTCCCCTGGGCCTTCCAGGTGGCGACGGCCGCCTCCAGCGGCGCCGTGAGAGGGTCATGTTCGACCGAGAGCACTTCAATGACCTGCGCCGGTGCCTGCCGTGAATGGGGTGGCGTCATGGCGTAACTGTGCGAGGGGTCACCCTCGGCCACCAGCTGCCACATGGCGACGATTTCTTCACGGCTCAGCAGTGGCGCCGTCGGCCCCAGTGTGGCGAGGTCTTCATTGTCGAGGCTCAGTACCGGGTCCATCGGCGGGTAGATGAGGCCCAGCACATAGGGGGAGTGTGTCTCGTGATGCAGGCGTGAGACATCCATGACCAGGCGACCGCCAGCACTGTCGCCGACGACTGCGACAGGGGTCAGTTCACGCACGGCAACCTCACAGTCCATCAGCGCCTGTTGATAGGACGCTTCTGGCAACAGCCGGTAATCCACGCTGATGACCTCACGATTGAGCCGTGACGCCAGGCTTGAGGCCACGCCCTGATGGCTATCCAGCGAGCCGACCTGCCAGCTGCCGCCGTGCAGATAGACGACACAGCCGTCCTTGCGTGGCGCCTCACGCGTCGGGCGGAAACGTCGCAGGGCAATGACGTGGCCATCATCGGAATGCAGTGTCTCGTCGCTTGGCGTGACGCCGTCTGCGAGTGGTGCGGCCAGGCGCGCGTAGAGGGCTTCGCACTGAGGCCGGCTCTCGGCGACTGACAGGCCTGCCAATTCGGCCATGCCGTCGGCGAAGGCGTCGATGAACGCCTGGCAACGCAGCGGTGAAGATGTCTCGTGTGTCATGGTGTCTGGCCCGAAAGGAAAAATGTCATGCATACGATAACACCCCGCCAGAAACTGACGGGGTGTCGGTCCATCCTTCGAAAGGACGGGCTACCTCTTGACGCTGTCGGTGCGCGTATCAGGCCGTCTTGCGACGGATACCGATACGCCGGCCGGCGGCCTTGGGCCAGTCATCGTCGCCTGCCGGCTGGGGTAGGGCGGCGATGCGCTCCGCCACCGCTTCCGGGCAGGGGGTCGGACGACCGCCACTGAGGCTCATCGCCATCAACATCTGCTCGCTGGTGGCAATCTCGCCGCCGTCGGCATCGGTCAGAGTGAACAGCACGTGCTGACGCTTGGGGTCGTGATCCAGCAGCAGGACCTTGACCTTGAGTGTCTGGCCTTCGTGCGCCTCCGCCAGGTAGCACAGGTGCGTCTCCAGGGTGTAGATGGTCAGGTCGTGTTCGCGACGACCGTCGGCATCCAGGCCCACGTGTTCCATCAGCGCCTCGACTGCCATCGAGAAGGCGCGCGCGTATTCGGCATCATTCATGTGGCCGTTGTAGTCGACCCATTCATGCGGCACCGTGATCTCGAGCAGGTCCATCAGATACGCCCCTCGAGACCTTCGGCTTCCGGCCAGTACTTGCGCGTCAGCGTCAGCAGCTCGACCAGGAAGTCATCGCGACGACGATCCAGCTCGGCAACCGGGCGACCCGCTGCCTGGTATTCGCAGCCTTCCACGACCTTGTCGATCAGCTCGTCGGTCAGCTCCGGCGCTTCGAGCTTGGTCCACGGCAGTTTCAGGGCCGGGCCGAACTGTTCGAGCATGTGACGCATGCCCGGCTCGCCGCCGGCGAGGTGGAAGGTCAGGAAGGTGCCCATCAGCGACCAGCGCAGACCACAGCCATAGACGACGGCCGCGTCGATCTCTTCGGTGGTGGCGACGCCGTCGTTGACCAGGTGCAGGGCTTCACGCCACAGCGCTTCCATCAGACGATCCGCGATGTGACCTTCGATCTCGCGACGCACGATAAGCGGACGCATGGCCAGTGCTTGATAGTCTTCGCGTGCGCCTTCCAGCAGCGCCGGAGAGGTATGCTCGCCACCCACCAGCTCGACCAGCGGCAGCAGATAGACCGGGTTGAAGGGGTGGGCGACGATGACGCGGCCCGGCGCCTTCTTGCAGTCCTGTTGCAGATCGGTCGGCTTGAAACCGGAGGTGGAAGAGCCGATCACCACGTGCTCTTCGGCAGCGGCATCGATGGCGCTGAGGATTTCCTGCTTGAGCGGCAGACGCTCCGGCACGTTTTCCTGGATCAGATCAGCACCGACGACAGCTTCTTCGAGGGTCGCGGCGAAGCGCAGACGCTCGACGGAAGCGCCTTCCGCCAGGCCATCCTTCTCCAGTGCATGCCAGGCATTCTCGACGAAGGCGCGAGTGCGGGCTTCGGCGTCCGGGGCCGGATCAAAGGCGACCACATCCCAGCCATTGGCCAATGCACGGGAGATCCAGCCATTGCCGATGACACCGGTTCCTACGACAGATAACTGGCTCATGCGACACCTCCTGCGGTTTCGAGGGCTGCCACGTCGCCGGCGGTCTTGCCGGTGGACGGATCACGCAGCTTGAGGAAGGCGCGAGTCTCGGCCGGGGTCATCACGCTGGAGCCCAGGTTCTCGATGATGCCAGAGGACTTCTCGACCAGCTGAGCGTTTGTGGCCATCACACCCTTGGACAGATAGAGGTTGTCTTCGAGACCGACGCGAGCGTGACCGCCCAGCAGCACAGCCTGTGCGACCATCGGCATCTGCATGCGGCCGATACCGAAGGCTGCCCAGTTGGAGTTGGTCGGCAGCTTGTTCTTCATGGTCAGCATGGTTTCGGTGTCGGCTTCCGCGCCCCACGGAATGCCCAGGCACAGCTGGAACAGCAGGTCGTCGTCGAGCAGGCCTTCCTGCTGCAGCTGGCGAGCGAACCAGACGTGGCCCAGGTCGAAGCACTCTAGCTCCGGCTTGACGCCAGCGGCCTGCACCAGACGAGCGTGCTCACGCAGCCAGTCAGCGGTGTTGATGTAGACCATGTCGCCGAAGTTCAGGCTGCCGCAGTCCAGGGTGCACAGTTCCGGCAGCAGTTCCTGGATCGGCGCGTGACGCTCGGCCGGGGTCTGGATATCGGTGCCCGGGCCACCACGAGTCGGGTCGTTGACGTCCGGAATCCAGTCGCCGCCACCACCGGCGGTGATGTTCATGACGATGTCGGTGTCGGCGGAACGCACACGGTCCATGACTTCACGGAAGTGCTCGGTGGAGTGGCTGATGCCGCCGGTCTCCGGATCACGCACGTGAATGTGGGCCACGCTGGCGCCGGCCTTGGCCGCCGCGATGCAGTCATCGGCGATCTGCTTCGGTGTCACCGGGACATTCGGGTTCTTGCTGGCGGTATCACCCGCGCCAGTGATGGCGCATGTCAGGATAGTCTTGCGATTCATCGTCGAGCCTCACGTGTCAGGACACTTGTCTGCGGTAAGTCGCAGCGGCCATGTCGCCAGACGTCAATCTGCACGCCCCGGTCGCATCGCCTCTGCGCCTTTGTTGAACACAGTGTCGTGAAGTTGGGGGCAGCGAGATGATCAGAACGCGCCGGATACTTTGCGTTTTACGTCAACCTGCCGCTCGCAGCAGATTGAGGGTGATCACTGACATCTCTTGCAGGCTTCTCGACGTCTTTCTCCGACAGGCAGGCCAAGGGTAGCGATACGCTCATTGCGTCGAGGAGGAGAGGGTCGAGATGAAGGAAGAGTGTAGGGATGAGAGAGGAGAGAGATGAGAGCGAGAAGAGATGAGAGAGGAAGTGAGAGGGAGTGAGAGGGAGCGAGAGGGAGCGAGAGGAGAGAGAAGAAAGGTGGAGTGAGAAGAGAGCGACAGGAAGGAGAGACAAGCCCGGAGGAAATGGACAGTCTCGAGTGCCCTGGTCATCGGCAACGCAACTCCCCCTGGATTGCCAGAGGTAGGGCTTCTGACAATCCAGGGGGAAGAGGACGACATGCCCCTGGCTGAAGAGACATGCCCCTGGCTGAAGAGACATGCCCCTGGCTGAAGAGACATGTCCCTGGCTGAAGAGACATGGCCTTGGCTCAAGAGTATGAGTGGCAATCCCTTGCCCGAGACTCGTGATCTCACGCGGGTCTCATCCCTTGGGCGTCTCAGCGCTTCAGCATCTGATCAGTTCAATCTTTCATCACTGAATCTTGCCGCTTTTCAGCTCAGAGAAGACCACCTTGGCGTAGTCGCCGTTGGCCTTGTCGGTTTCCCATACGCCCGTACCTTCACAGGCATTGGAACTGGCCTTGGTGTTGCACTGGTTGTAGGAGCCCGCCTTGAAGTACATCCAGTCACCGGCGTAGCCCGCCGAAAGGTCATCTGCGTCCACCTTGCCGTTGGCATCGACATTGTCGGCAAGATTGATCTCGAAATTGCGTGTCGGATGGCCGTCCGAATTGAAGGTCAGATGCATGATGTCGCCCTTGACCTCGACCTTGTAGCTGAAGGTCTCGCCCAGCGAAATGCCTTCCTTGCCAGGATCAGCGTTGCTGCTCCAGTCGTTGCCCCATACCGCATAGCTGACATCCGTGCGTTTGGGATCTTCCTTGGCGAGATTCTTCTCGTAGTTCCAGAACACCGAACCAGTGTCCTGATCCGGCAGCTTCTTGTAGAAGATCTTGAGTGGCTCGTTGCCATGTCCAAAGCCTTCATTCGCCTCCATCAATGCCTGGTCCTTGCCAGCATGTATCTGGCCGATGACCACCGAATAGGCTGACTTCCTGTCTGGTTTCTTCGAACGCTCCGCGACATGTTCCACGCGCAACGTGGCCTCAAGGTAGCCGCCTATCTGAGCGAATTCATCGGCCTTTTCATGCGAGGCGAGTGCGAAGTTGTTCTTCGGATCATGGGTGCCGATGCTGGTGTCGGTACCGCGTAGCATCTGACGCAGTTCCGTGCGGGCATTGCTTGAATTTGGCGTCGTGAAGGCACTGTTGGGCGTCACGAAGACCATATGGGAATCATCGTCGAGATAGAAGTAGTCAGAGTGACGATAGCTCTGAAGGTCTGACACCTTGATTTCATCCACCTTGCCATTGCCGTCGGCGTCCATCGGCAGTGTCAGCTTCCAGGTGCCGAGATCGAATGTCTCTCCGGGGGGAGTGTCATTGGCAGCACTTGGCGATGAAATGATACCTGCACTGGCAGCGAGGAGAAATGCTGTCACCAAGGGGTGGCGTACCCGAGTATTACGCATGGTCTCAAGCCTTTTTTATGCTTATGGGGTGAGTGCCAAGATGGCAGTCGAAGGCTAGAGCCAGTTGATCATGACTGTCAAGACGATTATTGATGAAAATGAAATAGCGTTTTGAAAACTGGATTTCCAATATTTTACAGAGGGTTATGTCGTGATCTGAGAGGTGGAATCGTGCTTTCAGCCATGAGAGAGGAAAGGTATCGCTGTTGGCATCTCAATGATTGATAAGGAAAAAATCATATCAATGCGTTTTCTTGAATTTCCATGTCATCCATTGGTCATGCATGGCGGTTTCGCCATGGTGGACGCTGAATGAAGACAAGGCTTCACCGCCTCACGCAAGAAGAGAGTGAGTAGTTGCCTGAAGAGAATGAAGAAGGGGTGGCACGGCGTGTCGACACAATTGCTGGCATGAAGTGCTGGTATGCCGACAACGGTGTGACAGCGGAGATTCTTTCACGCTGTGACATCCATCCATGGATGTCAGGCGACTGGCGAGCAATGACTTGCACGCTGCGTGTCGGATAGCGAAGCGCTACCTGACGTCGTTCAGGGGTGATGCATATCTCAATCCGTTTCCTTCCAGCCAAGTTGGCGGGAAATATTGCGCCCGGATTCACACAGGTTGGCCTTGTAGGCCAGGGTGATGTCCTGGTGATAGCGAATGGTGGGGATGGACATGCTCAAGGCGGCAATGGCCTTGCCGGTGTGATCAAGAATCGGTGTCGCGAAACAGCACACTCCGGCGTCCATTTCCTCGAGATCTTCTGCCAGACCCGACTGACGCGCCTGTGCGAGCTGCTCATCCAGCGCCTGACGCGAGGTCAGCGTGCGCTCGGTACGCGGTTCCAGTGGTTGCAGTGTCAGCAGGTGCTCAAGCTGGGCTTCGGTCATGCGTGACATCAGCGCCTTGCCCATGGCAGTGGTGTGCGCGGGGCAACGGTCACCGATGCGGGTATTCATGCACAGGTTGAAGTGCGAGTTGTACTTGTGGACATAGACGATCTCCCCGGTGCTGGCATCCAGAGTGCCCAGGTGAACCGCTTCACGGGTCAATTGCGACAGGGCGGCCATGTCGGGGTCCGCCATCTTGATCAGGTCCATGTTGCCCAGGGCTGAACTGCCCAGCACGAAGGCTTTCATGGTCAGGCGGTATTTCTCGCTTTCGCTGTCCTGGGCGACATATCCGAGGTTCTTGAGTGTCTGAAGAAACCGATAAGCAGTGCTTTTCGACATCATGGCACGCTGCGAGAGTTCGGCGAGGCTGGACTCATGATCGATATCCAGCCCCTCCAGCACTGCCATCACCTTCATCACCGCGGTGACGTTGTCGACCTTGGCTTCGGCAGCCTTGGTTTCTGAAGACATGAGATCCCTTATTCTGAAATTAATGAAACTTGATTTTAGAACACCCATCTTCGCTTTTACACCCTCAGTCGCGCTACCACAACGCTTGCGGCCGGTGGTGGCATCGATGGATGCGCTGAGCGGCAGATCATCGTCCAGGCATTGGAGCGGTCTAAAAGTCTAAGATGGAATGAAATGCTGTTTCAAAAATAAAAATCCCCTGCTACGTTTTCAAAACGCCATTTCAGATTGGTGTCTCAATCGACGGTGTCCCTCGCGAATCTGCTCGCGCTGCGAGTGCGAGGGAGCGTCTCAAGGATGGGACATGGTGCTCAGGATTCAGTACCCGGTACTCAGCAGGGAGCGACAGCGATGAACGCAGGCAGTTTCTTCATCAACGACGAACAGGATTGGCAGGATGTCGAGCCGGGCATCCAGCGCAAGATCGTCGCCCACACCCCGGACCTGATGGCCGTATGCGTCAAGTTCGACCTCGGTGCCGTCGGTACGCCCCATCAGCACGAGATTCATGACCAGATCGGCTACGTCGTGCAGGGCGCATTCGAGGTCGAGCTTGACGGCGAGAAGCGCCGGCTCGGGCCGGGCGATGCCTTCGTCGCACCGCATCACACCCTGCATGGCGCCGTGGCGCTGGAGTCTGAGAGTGTGGTGATCGATCTCTTCTCGCCGCGCCGCGATGACATGCTGACCCCGTGACGTTACGCCGCTCTCGGGCTCTGGCCCGGGTCGGCACGCTGGCGCACTAAATGATGCGGTTTATCTAAATAAGACTTTATTGATTGATGGGTGATGGTCGTTGTGCCGGGGCCACTGACGCCCACCCTTCCCCCAATTTCATTCCACAATTTCAGGAGTGTCGTGATGTTTGAAGATCTCAAGGACAGACGTGTATTGGTGACCGGTTCCACTGCAGGCATCGGGCTTGAGGTGGCGCGAGCCTTCCTGGCGGCAGGTGCCAAGGTCGTGCTGCACGGCAGCCGGAGCCCGTCTCAGGCGGAATCGCTGCTGAGCGAGCTTTCCGCGCCGGGACGCGTGTTCTATCTGCAGGCGGACGTGCGCGAGACGGCTCAGTGCGAGGCGCTGGTGAAGCAGGCCGTCGAGGCCATGGGCGGACTGGACGTGCTGGTCAACAATGCTGGCGGTCTTGGCGGGCGCCAGGGGCTCGAGGGCATTGACGATGACTTCTTCGACAATGTCATCGACCTCAACATTCGCTCGGTGGTGATGGTGACGCGCTTCGCGATTGAGCCGCTGCGCGCCTCGGCCCGCCAGTCCGGACAGAGCAGCAGCGTGATCACGACCGGGTCGATCGCGGGGCGTGAAGGCGGTGGCCTGGGCGCGTGCCTCTACGGTGGCAGCAAGGCGATGGTGCACAACCTGCATCGCAACTGGGTCAAGGAATTCACCAAGGACAGCATCCGCTTCAATACCGTGGCGCCGGGCACCATCGATACGGCCTTCCATGCCGACAAGAGCGATGCGCTCAAGCAGACCATCGCCGGCAGCATCGCCATGGGGCGCTTCGGCGAGTGCCAGGAAATGGCGCCGACCTACCTCTATCTCGCCTCGCATGCGGCCAGTGGCTATGTCACCGGCCAGGTGATCGACGTCAATGGTGGGCAGATGTGTCCGTGAGTTCGTCAATCCGTGCTCAGGCAACCCCTGCGCCCCCTGGTGTCGCGGGGCCGGGCGAGACTGAGCCAACCAGGGACGCCCGACGAACTGTCGGGCATCAAGACGACACGCCAACCATCATCACGAGTGGCCACGCCATGGAACAGACATTGCTATTGGATCGCGCAGCACTGACGGCGCTGCGCCAGGCCCATGAATTGCGGGACAGGAGCGGACTGCTGGCACGCCGGCTGGCACATGCCGAGACGAGCCTGGCGTCGGTGCTCTCGGCACCCCTGTGCATTCCCGGGCAGGGTGAGGCGGGCGGAGAAGAGCATGCACGCCACAAGCTCAACTATCAGCACGTCAATCTGGCTTCTCAGCTGTGGCTGGTGACACATGATGAGCGCTATCTCGAATTCGTGCGTGGCCTGTTGCTGGGATATGCCGAGATCTATGAAGCGCTGCCCGCCCATGTCTCCAGGGACAGCAATCCGCCGGGCAAGCTGTTTCATCAGTGTCTGAACGAGGGGATGTGGCTGCTGTACGCCGCGGATGCCTACGGCAATATCCGCTCCGAATTGCCTGAGGCGGAGCGTGAGCAGATCGAAGCGCATCTGTTGCGTCCGATGATCGACCTGCTGGTGGTGCAGAACGCCCATGACTTCGATGTGGTGCACAACCATGGCATCTGGTCCGTGGCGGCGGCGGGGATTGCCGGGCTGGTACTGGGAGACGAGGCGCTGGTGGAGCAGTCATTGCTCGGCAATGCCCGCGATGGCGTCAGCGGTGGCTTTCTCGCCCAGCTGGACCAGCTGTTCTCGCCGGATGGCTATTACCTGGAAGGCCCCTATTACCATCGCTTCGCCCTCAGACCGATGGTGCTCTTCGCCGAGGCATTGGTGAACAGTGGCGTGCGGCCGGACATCCATGATCATCGCGATCAGATCATTCGCAAGGCGATTCTGTGTCTGCAGGAGGTCGCGTTCCCCGATGGCCGTTTCCTGGCGCTCAATGACAGCTCAAGAACCATGGGACTGATCGATGAGGGCGCGATGCTGGGCGCGGCCACGCTGCTCAAGCGCTATCAGGATACGCGGCTCAATCCGGCGGTGGCCGGACTGGTGCGCGACAAGGTCGAACGCCTGCCGCTGTGTGGTGGCAGTCAGTCGCTGGCGGAATTCGCCGAGACGGCGTCACGGGCCCCCGGCGCACGCGCCAGTCAATTCATTTCCGATGGACGCGAGGGCAATGCGGGCGGTCTGGCCATCCTGCGTGCGCCTTCGGCGAGCGGTGCGGAAACCATGGTGTATCTGGCGTTCGGCCAGCATGGCAGTGACCCCACGCTGCACTCGGCGCTCGATCATGGTCACTTCGATGGCCTGCACTTCGGTTATCACAACGGCCAGCACGAAGTCCTGACCGACTATGGCTTCAGTCGCTGGGTCAATATCGAACCGAAATTCGGTGGCCGCTACACCCCGGAGAACCGTTCCTACGCGAAGCAGAGCGTGGCGCACAACACCCTGGTCGTGGATGAAACCTCGCACCATGGACTGGACACCGCGCGCGCCTGTGAACATCACGGGGAACTCGACGCCTTTGACACGACTGACCCGCGTCTGCAGATGGTTCGGGCGCGGCTTCGGGATTACGTGCCGGGCGTGGTGCTCACCCGCAGCCTGCTGCTGGTCTCGCTGCCGGAGATGGCCGAGCCGCTGGTCGTGGACCTGATGCAGGCACGCAGTGATGGCACGCATCGCTATGACTACCCCTTGCATTACCAGGGGCAACTGATGATGGCAGAGCCGGCGCTCGAGCAGCAGGCCTCACCCACGGCATTGGGTGCAGCCAATGGTTACCAGCATCTGTGGAAGATGGCGTCCGGCGCGGAGCAGGCGGCGGGCGTCTCGCAGGCCGTCACCTGGTTGCAGGAGAACCACTTCGTCACCGCGCGCATGGTGTGCACCGCGCCTGCCACGCTGGTCCAGGGCGTCATCGGGGCGAATGATCCCGAGCGCAATCTGCGCGATGAGCCCTACCTGTTGCTGCGCTCTCAGGCCTCTTCGCAGACGGTGGCCTGTGTCATCGAGACACACGGTGTCTTTGAGGAAGCGCGTGAGATCGCCAGTGAGGCGCGTCCCCGTGTCCTCAAGCTTCAGCTGCTTCAGGAGAGTGACGAGGCCTGTGTGCTGGCGCTTGAGCTGCGCGATGGCACTCGACACCGTCTCGCCGTCGCGCTGACGCCCGGCCAGCAGCATGCGGTGAGCGTGGCAGGCGAGCGTCTCGAATGGCAAGGCGGGTGCGCCTTGCTGTGATGCACCGCCACCTGCCTCGTGAGGCCATCAGTGTCGGTCGCTGCGAGGCAGGACCCGGGCAACAGGCAGGATCAGTGAACGCTTCATTCAGTGAGAATTCTATCTATGTCGGCACAAGGTGATTACCTGCTCTGGACCCGTGAAGAGCTTGACGAGATTCGCAGGCAGCAGGGGCAGGACAATGCGATGGGGCGCAGCCTCGCCGCGCTGGAGGCCAGAGTGGCGGCCAGCATGGTGCGCGGTATCGTGATTCCGGGGCAGGGCGAGGCGGGTAGCTTCGAGCACAATACCCACAAGGAGAATGCCCGCGTGATCGAGGGGGCGGCTCTGTGGGGACGGCTCAGTGACAACGCGCAGGCCCTGGCGCACGCCGAGGAGCTGCTGGCGGGCTACGCGGCCTGCTACCGCGACATGCCGTATCAGGTCGCGCGCAATACCAATCCGCCCGGCAGGCTGTTCCATCAGATTCTCAACGAGCATATCTGGCTGCTGCATGCCTCGCTGGGGCTGGCGTTGCTCAAGCCGTCCCTGAGCGAGGCGCGGTATCAGTCGCTGCTGGATGGGCTTTTCCAGCCGATGCTCGAGATGTTCACCGAGACCTACCGCCACGATTTCGACCGCATTCACAATCACGGCCTGTGGGCCGTGGCGGCGGTCGGGATCTGCGCGATGGTGATCGAGAGTCCTGAGCATCTGGCGATCTCCATCGATGGCCTGGATGGCAGCGGCGAGACCGGTGGCCTTCTCGCCCAGATCGCGCTGCTGTTCTCCCCGCAGGGCTATTACGTCGAGGGCCCCTATTACCACCGCTTCGCCATCCATCCGCTGTGTCTGTTCGCGGAGGCGATCGAGCGTCACCACCCTGAACGCAGGGTGCTGACACATGCCGACGGACGCATCGAGAAATCGCTGCACGTGCTGCTGTCCAGCGCCTATCCGGATGGGCGCTTTCCGGCGCTCAATGACGCCTCGCGCAGCATGGATCTCGATGATGAGGGCGCGCGCTGCGCCATGTCGCTGCTGGCGGCACGCTATGAGGCTCCCCGGGAGCTGCTGGCCCTGGCGCGTCAGCAGCAGGGCTGCTGGATCCATGCCAATGGGCTGGCGTTGCTGAACGCGGTGCAGGGTGTCGACACGCAGGTGGAAGCGACCAGCCAGCTCTTCCGCGATGGCCCGGATGGCCAGTCTGGCGGGCATGCACACCTCAAGCGTGGGCAGGGGCTTGCGGCACAGCATGTCGTGCTGACGGCCGGTCAGCACGGCATGGGGCATGGCCACTTCGATGAGCTGGGGCTGAGCTTCTTCTCGCGCGGCAAGGAAGTGCTCAAGGAATATGGCTTCGCACGCTGGGTCAATGTGGAGACCAAGTTCGGTGGACGCTACCTCAAGGAAAACGAGGGCTATGCCAAGCAGAGTGTCGCCCACAACCTGGTCGTGGTGGACATGCAGTCGCAGCACGCGGCGAACCACGCGCTGGCGGACGAGCGACATGGCGAGATCTCACTGCTGACTGGTTGCGCGGCGGGTGCGCGTGCCCGATGTGACAACGCGCATGACGGCGTGGCCATGCAGCGTGAGGTGCTGCTGGTGGAAAGCCGTCATACCGAGACACCGATTCTGCTGGATGTCTTCACGCTGACCTCGGAGCAGCCGCACGTCTATGACTACACCTTCCATCATGGTGGCCATGTCGTGCGCTGGTGGGGAAGTGAATTCACCGCGCTGGATGCCCTGGAAGTGATGGGGGATCGCCACGGCTATCAGCACCTCTGGAAGCAGGGGCAGTGCCGACCCGCTACCGGACACAGCATGACCTGGCTTGAGGGTGACAGTTTCCATAGCTGGCATCAGATCACCCAGGCGCCTGCTGAAGCCTTCCAGCTGCGTGTCGGTGCCAATGACCCTGATCACAACCTGCGGCCTGACGCCAAGGTGATGACGCGCCTGACCGCCACCTCGCAGACCTTCTATTCCCTGTTCGAGAGTCACGGGCATTTCGATGAAGCTCTGGAGCAGTGTGGTGGGGCGCGTCCGCAGGTGATCCATTTCCGGGTGCTGCCGAGTGCGGATGGCCTGACGATTCTCGAGTTGACCTTCGCCACCGGTCGACTGCTGGTGGTGCTGGCCGAGCCAGCCCGACAAGGGGAAAGCCTGACGCTCGAGGCCGGGGAGCGCCCCCTGCGAATCGAGCAGGATGTCACGCTCATTGATCTTCCAGACACGGCGCAGGTGTCACACAACGCCTGACCCGCCGTCGGCGTCCGAGGTCTGGATGGCGCCATCCGGGAGTCGATTCAGGATGTGAATTGGACCGATCCAAACAACGGCCGGGATCTTTCCCGGAGATGGAAGGCGCTGCCAGCGACAGATGAGACAGCGGCCCCCGTGGTCAGGGAAAGGCGGCGGGGAAACGTGCACTGCCGGGTGCGCAACAACAATGACAAGACAGATAAAGACAAGAGTGCATTGCCATGAACCTAGATCTGGATACTGCCGTCATCGGCATCTATTTCCTCTTTCTGATCGCCATAGGCTGGCTGTTCAGAACCTTTACCTCAAGCACCAGTGATTACTTCCGCGGTGGCGGCAAGATGCTGTGGTGGATGGTCGGTGCGACCTCCTTCATGACCCAGTTCAGTGCCTGGACCTTCACCGGTGCGGCAGGCAAGGCCTACAACGATGGCTTTGCCGTGGCGATCATCTTCATGGCCAATGCCTTCGGCTATCTGATGAACTATCTGTATTTCGCACCACGCTTCCGGCAGCTGCGGGTCATCACCGTGATCCAGGCGATCCGGCAGCGCTTCGGGGCCGTCAACGAGCAGGTCTTCACCTGGTCCTCCATGCCCACCAGCATCATCAATGCGGGCATCTGGCTCAATGGTCTGGCCATCGTGACCTCCGGCCTGTTCGGCTATGACATGGAAACCACCATCATCGTGACCGGTCTGGTCGTGCTGGTGATGTCGGTGACCGGCGGTTCCTGGGCGGTCATCGCGTCCGATTACATGCAGATGGTCATCATCATGGCCGTCACCATCACCTGTGCCATCGTGGCCGTGATCCACGCCGGCGGCCCGAGCCATGTCGTGGAAGACTTCCCGGTGAACTTCCTGATCGGGGGTGACATGAACTACCTGTCGCTGTTCGCGCTATGGGGGTTCTTCATCTTCATCAAGCAGTTCAGCATCACCAACAACCTGCTCAACTCCTATCGCTACCTGGCGGCCAAGGATTCGAAGAATGCGCGCAAGGCGGGTCTGCTGGCCTGTGTCCTGATGACCATGGGGCCGTTCATCTGGTTCATGCCCAGCTGGTTCATGGCCAGTGAAGGGGTGGATCTGTTCGCGATGTATCCCGAGGCAGGTGCCAAGGCGGCTGACTTTGCCTACATGAGCTTCGTCAGCCTCTACATGCCTGCCGGGATGCTGGGGCTGCTGGTGGCGGCGATGTTCGCCGCGACCATGTCCTCGATGGACTCCGGCCTGAATCGCAATTCCGGGATCTTCGTGAAGAACTTCTATGAGGTCGTGCTGCGTCCCAAGGCGTCTGAAGGTGAACTGCTGCTGATGTCGCGCCTGTCCTCCACCGTCTTCGGCCTGGCGATCATCGGGTTTGCTCTGTTCATCAACTCCCTGAAGGGACTGAGCCTGTTCGACGCCATGATGTATGTCGGCGCTCTGATCGGTCTGCCGATGACCATTCCCGGCCTGCTCGGCTTCTTCATCCGCAAGACGCCTGACTGGGCGGCCTGGGCGACGCTGGTGGTCGGTGGCCTGGTGTCCTATGTGGTCGGCTTCTTGATGACGCCGGACTTCATCGTCAACACCTTCGGTCTCGACGCGGACCTGACCTCGCGTGAATGGAGCGACATGAAGGTGGCGGTCGGCATCATGGCGCACACCGTGATCACGGCAGGCTTCTTCGTGCTGACCACGCTGTTCTATCGCGGCCTTTCCGCCGAGCGCGAAGCGGAAGTCGCGACCTTCTTCACCAACCGTGACACGCCCGTCATCAGCGATGACGAGGAACATCGCAGCGTCGACAACCGCCAGCGCAACATTCTCGGCTACCTGATCCTGGTTGCCGGCCTGGGCGTGATGCTGATGTTCCTGGTACCCAATCCCTTCTGGGGACGCATGGTCTTCGTGCTGTGTGGCGGCATCATCGTGGCGATCGGTCTGCTGCTGGTGACCTCCATCGACAAGACGTCACATTCCAGGGAAGAGCGCCTGGTCAGCGATGGCAGTACGCGCTGACGCGGCGTGATGGTGAGCGGCGCTGGCACCTGGTGCCTCGTCGCTCACTTGGCTCGCCATTCGTGCGCGCCACTCGCTCCGTGAACCTCTGATACCCCGAACCCGAATCCCCACTCCTGACTCGGTCAACGCCAATGACCACATCAGCAGGAGAGTCGATGCGCCTTTGCGCCATCGGCAGGGGATTCTGCGGCCTGCATCTGGCGTCTGGATCGATCCAGTACGCCGATGCCAACACAAGGCAACCCACGCGCTAGCCAATGCCGGGCACGCGACAGGACGCGGGTTGCCTGCAAGTCAATTGACTGACTCCCCATAAAAACAATGAGGTACGCCATGAAACACTACAACAAGATCTCCCTTTCGATTGCCGCACTGGTGTTCACTACCAGCGCCCAGGCCGTGACACTGGATATTCGTCATGAATACAAGCATCACGCCAAGCAACATGCCACCCGAGTCAAGGTGAGCGATTCCATCGACAACTTCTATTACGGGCTGGAATCCAAGTTTGCGTCCGAGAAACGTGAAGATGGCTCACAACCCGCGATGGGGAATCTGGAGCGCGGTGACAGCGAGATCGATTGGGGCTTCAAGTTCAAGCTGGACGATAACTGGTATATCCAACCCGGCATGCCCATCGCGTTCGGGGACGGCAAGTACACGATCAAGCCGCAGCTGCGTGTCGGCTACAAGGCCAGCAGTATCCCCTTGACCACGGCGCTGCGCTATCGTCGGGAATACTCCAACTACAGTGAAGATTCCAATGATGATTATGAACAGAACAAGATCACCTTCACCATGTCCTACAACCACGGCAAGAATAAATACTGGCTGGAGGCCAACTATTATCGCAACGAAGACAAGGACATCTACAACAATACCCGCGAGAACTACGATTATATTCTGAGTGCGGGGCGTCGCATGGGGTCATGGTTCCCGTATCTGGAATTCGCGGATGTCAGTTCCAGTTCCAGTTCCGATACGCGTCAGCTCAAGACACGTGTCGGCTTGAAATATTATTACTGATCCAGAGATGCCACGCGGTACATGCGACATGACGTGCGTGGCAGTTGTCGATAGTTCGCCCCGGCTACGGGGCGAGCCCTCGAGGCCAGATCCATGAGCAAGATCGTGAGCATGAGCGCGCGTGAGTCACACCTCGAGGGCGCTATCGTGAGCGTCGGCACGGGAATGATCGGCAGGGAGCCACATGACACAGCTGGATAGAGTCGCACTGTTCTTCTCCATCATCCTGATCGTGCTGACGATCCTGGTCTATCGTCGTCGCAGCCAGACCCCGGACAGCTTCATCCGGGGGAGCGGCAACGTGCCCTGGTGGATGGCGGGGAGTACGGCGTTCATGACGCAGTTCTCCGCCTGGACCTTCACCGGGGCCGCCCAGAAGGCCTACGAGGATGGCTTTGCCGTGCTGGTGATCTTCTGGGGCAATGCGCTGGGCTTTCTGCTGGCGGCGCTGTATTTCGCGCCGCGTTTCCGCCGGCTGAGGGTCAGCACCTATTCCGACATCCTGGAGCTGCGTTACGGCAAGACGACGCAACTCGTGTATGTCATCAGTCAGATCTTCCTGACGCTGATGACCGCCTCCATCGGCCTCTACGGCGTCTCGCTTTTCCTGAGCGCGGTCTTCGGCTTTCCGGTGGTGAGCATCGCCGTGCTGATCGGCAGCCTCATCATCGCCATTACCCTGGTGGGCGGCGTGTGGATTGTCTCGGCCAACAACTTCATCCAGATGATGCAGCTGGCGATTCTCACGCTTGTCATCGGTGGCTTCTGCCTCACGCTGATGTGGAACGGATCGCTGAGCTTCCCTGAGTCGAACCGGGATTTCTGGATCGGCAGTTCTCACAACAGCCTGCTCATCATGGGTATCTGGTCACTGGCCATGCTGGTCAAGCAGTGCATCAGCATCAACAATGCCACTTCCAGTTATCGCTTTCTGACCACGGCAGATGACGGCGAAGCGCGCAAGGCGGCAGGCCTGGCGTCGGTGCTGTTCGTGATCGGGCCCGTGACCTGGTTCCTGCCGCCCTGGTTGCTGGGGTCGGCGGGCATCGACCTGGCGGCACGTTATCCCGCGCTCGGCAATGACGCGGCCAACGTGGCCTATGTGCATTTCATCATCCACTACCTGCCGTCCGGTGTACTGGGACTGGTGATCTCCGCCATGCTGGCGGTCACCATCGCGCCCATCACCACGGCCTTCAATCGTGATGCCGGCGTGATGATGCGACTCGTGATGCCACTGCTCGAGCAGACCTCCGGCATGGCAACGCGACTGGTGAGCCTGGGGCGGATGTTCGGTGTCGTGCAGGGTGTCATCGTCGTCCTGTTCGTCATCGTCCTGAGTCGCATTGAGCTGGTGAGCCTGTTCGACATCATGATCATGTTCGGGGTGCTGCTGCAGATGCCGCTGGCACTCCCGGCCCTGATGGTGCTCTTCAGAACGGGGGCGCCTGACTGGGCCGGGTGGGGCAGTGTGCTGGTGGGGATCACGGTCACGATTGGCAGCTATCTCTGGCTCGACATGCCGACACTGCAGCGTCTGCCCTGGCTCTCGGGCTTCCCGGAATCCCAGCTGGTCGACATCAAGCTGGCGATATCGCTGGTCATCCAGATCGTGACTGTCGTCGGCTTCCTGTTCCTCGCCCGTTATCTGTATGCGCCAAGACGCCCGTTCTCACGCGCGCGACGGCTGGCGGAATTCTTCGCCAACCTCAAGCGTCCCGTCAGTCCTCCGCCTCTAGAAAGCGTATCCCGTCGTCGAATCAGCCTGCCGTCGCGTCTGCTGTGCGTCGCGGCACTGCTGTCCGTGGCGCTGGCCAGCTTCTCCTCCACGCTGGCGGGCCTGAGTGTCTTCGTGTGTATCGCGCTGGGCCAGCTGATGATGGCGTGGGTGATGCGCTGAGCTTGTGTGTGCTCAGGGGGTGTTCAAGTACTGTCGCCGACCCGCAGCGTGAACCCCAGGTCGTGGCTCAGTTCTCCGACGGGTTCACCGTTGATGCGTGCCAGCAACTTGCGTGCGGCCACACGGCCTATCTGCTCTCGCGGTGAGACGATGGTGGTGAGGCGCGGGGTGACGTGCTCACCGATGGGCAGGCCATTGAAGCCGGCGATGGCGATGTCGTCCGGGATGCTCACGCCGAGCCGCGCGGCGGCGAGAATCGCGCCACAGGCCATGTCATCGTTGGCGAAGTGGATGGCGTCGCAGTCAGGGTGGCTCTCGCGGATGCGCTCCAGCGCCTGCGCACCGCTGGTCATCTGCTGACGCACGGGCAGGTCGAGCAGGGGAGCCTCCTCGATGCCGGCGGCGGCCAGCGCCTCACGGTGCCCGGCGTAGCGCATCGCCGCGCGATAGTCGCGATCGAGCTCGGCACCGGCGAAGTGGATCGTGCGATACCCGCGTGCCAGCAGGTGCTCGGTCATGGCGCGTCCGGCGGCGACATGATCCATCCCCACGTTCAGATCCAACCCTTCCCCCAGCTCCATGATCTCCACGATCGGCTGATTCCAGTGCTCGAGTATCTGGCGTGTCGCCTCGTCATGGCGCAGTCCCGTCACCACAAGGCCCGCGGCTGACCAGCCCAGAAAGGTTCGGATCAGCTGGGTTTCACGAGCCAGATCGTAATCCGTCTTGCCCAGCAGCAGCTGATAGCCGTGCGCCTCGAATTCCTCCTGGAGCCCCTTGATCACGTCGATGAACACCACGTTGGACAGCGAGGGCACGATGACCGGAATCACGCGACTGGTGGCCGAGGCCAGGCTGCCGGCAATCAGGTTGCGCACGTACCCGACCTTCTCGATGGCCGCCTCGACCTTGAGGCGTGTCGCCTCGCGCACGCTGTCGGGACTGTTGAAGTAGCGCGAGACGGTGATCGACGAGACGCCGGCTTCCCGGGCCACATCATTCAGGGTCGGCTGCATGGCCCCCTTGCGGCTGCGTCGGGATGATTCTGATTGATTAGACATTTGTCGCGTTTTCTCATCTGCCGCTTGTCGTGGCTTGGAGCCTAATCTATTAATGATGTTAGCGCTAACATGGTAGCGCTAACATTCATGGAAGTGCAGATCGATGTCGCTGAAAGAGGCCGCCTTGATCGTCACTCGGAACAGGTTCAGCGGGAGACGCCAGATGACAGCAGTAACGACTTCACCAGTGATCGGCCTTGTCGGCCTCGGCGCGATGGGAATGGGCAGTGCGCGCGCCATGCTGGAAGCAGGCCTGGACGTGATCGGCTGTGATATCTCGCCTGGTGCCTGTCAGGCGTTTGACGCGGCAGGGGGGCGCACGGTGGCCTCACCGCTGGAACTGGCAGCCGAGTGTCAGGTGGTGGTGCTGGTGGTGGTGAATGCCGATCAGGTCGAGCAGGTGCTGTTCGGGGCCCAGGGCGAGAGGGGGCTGGCCGAGCGACTCGCACCGGGTAGCCTGGTGATCCAGTGCGCCACCGTGGCGCCGAGCTTCGCGCGTGAACTGGAAACCCGCCTGAACGGCATGCAGCTGGAGCTGCTCGACGCCCCGATCAGCGGCGGTGCCGTCAAGGCACGCAGTGGTGAGCTGTCCGTGATGTCCTCCGGCAGCGACGCGGCTTACGTCAAGGCGGAACGCGTGCTGGCGGCGATGGCGGCCAATGTCTATCGGCTGGGCGACTGCGCCGGGCCGGGCTCCAGCGTCAAGCTGGTCAACCAGCATCTCGCCGGCGTGCACATCGCGGCGGCGGCTGAAGCCATGGCGCTGGGCATGAGCATGGGGATTGACCCCGACACCCTGTATGACGTCATCACCCACTCCGCGGGCAATTCCTGGATGTTCGAGAATCGCGTGCCGCACATCCTCAAGGGCGATTACACGCCGCTGTCGGCCGTCGACATCTTCGTCAAGGACCTGAACATCGTGCACAGCACCGGCCGCGAGCTGAAGCTTGCCATGCCGGTGGCCGGCAGTGCATTGCAGCAGTTCACCGCTGCCAGTGGCGCCGGTTTCGGGCGTGAGGACGACTCGGCCGTCATCAAGGTCTATCAGCGTCTCGGCAGCTTCAGCCTGCCGGCCGCCAATGATGAAGGAGCGCAGTGATGGCGATCGTACTGGGCGGAATCGCCGACGACTTCACCGGCGCGACGGATCTTGCCAACAACCTGGTACGGGCCGGCATGCGCACCGTGCAGGTGATCGGGGTCCCCCAGGATGCGCCGCAGGAAGGGACGGGGAGCGGGTTGGATCTCAGCGAAGTGGACGCCGTGGTCATCGCGCTCAAGTCGCGTAGCTGCCCGGTGGATCAGGCGATCAGTGAATCGCTGGCGGCGCTTGAATGGCTGAAAGCCCAGGGCGCGCGCCAGCTGTTCTTCAAGTACTGCTCGACATTCGATTCCACGCCGGAGGGCAATATCGGCCCGGTCGCCGATGCGCTGCTGGAGGCGCTGGACAGCACACAGACCGCCTTCGTGCCGGCGTTCCCGATCAACGGGCGCAGTGTCTATCAGGGGCATCTGTTCGTGGGTGACCGTCTGCTCAATGACAGCGGCATGCAGCATCACCCCCTCAACCCGATGACCGATGCCGACATCGTGCGCGTGCTATCACGCCAGACGCCCCATGGTGTGGGGCTGCTCAACCACGCCACGCTGAGTGAGGGAGCGCAGGCTGCTGGTGAGCGACTTGCCACGCTGAAGGCGCAAGGAGTGCGTCATGTGGTCTGCGACAGCCTCGACGAGCGTGATCTCGAGGTACTGGCCGAGGCGCTGGTGGAGCACGCGCTGGTCACCGGCGGCTCTGGCCTCGCGCAGGCCTTGCCTGCCCAGTACCGCCGCAAGGGCTGGCTTGCGCAGATCGATGATGCGGCGGTCTTGGCCCCGGCGCAGGGCGCCGCGATGGTGCTGTCCGGCAGTTGCTCGCGCATGACGCTCAAGCAGGTGGCGCACTTCACCCAGCAGCATGCCGCCTTCGCGCTGGACCCCGTCAAGCTCAACGCGAGCGATGCCCACTTCGAGGCGGCACTCGACTTCGCCCGTGAGCAACTGGCGGCGGCGGCCCCCCGGCCATTTCTGATCTACGCCTCTGCCGAGCCGGAAGGCGTCAAGGCGGCGCAGGCGTCACTGGGCGTCAAGCAGGCCGGTGAACTCATCGAGTGCGCCCTGGCCAGTCTGGCCAGCACGCTGGTCGCGGAAGGGGTCGGTCGCCTGCTGGTGGCGGGGGGAGAAACCTCCGGCGCGGTGGTCTCGGCACTCGACATCCGTGAGCTGCGCATCGGCGGTCAGATCGACCCCGGCGTGCCCTGGACACAGGCACCGCACCCGGCCGCCGGCCCCTCGCAGCCGGAGGCGATGCTCTCGCTGACTCTCAAGTCCGGCAACTTCGGCGGCGAAGACTTCTTTACCCGGGCATTCGATGTCCTCGATGCCATGAATCCTCGCGAGGAGACCGCATGAGTCAGTCACGGCACGACATCAACATGTTGCGCGAGCAGATCGCCACCTACGGCAAGTCACTGTTCGACCGCGGCCTGACCATGGGCTCCAGCGGCAACATCAGCCAGCGGCTGGACGATGGCGGCTGGTTGATGACGCCGACCAATGCCTGTCTGGGGCGCCTGGACCCGGCGCGCATCTCGCGACTCGACGCTCAGGGCGTATTGATCGATGGCGATACCCCGACCAAGGAGCATTTCCTGCATCGCGCCATGTATGACGAGCGCCCGCAGTCCGGTGCCATCGTCCACCTGCATTCGACCCACTCGGTGGCGGTGTCCTGCCTGCCGGACGTGAATCCGTGTGAGTGCATTCCGCCACTGACGGCCTATTACGTGATGCGGGTCGGCAAGCTGCCGCTGGTGCCTTACTACATGCCTGGCGACCCCGCGCTGGGCGATGCCGTGCGTGGCCTGGCCGGCAAGCATTGTGCCGTGCTGCTGGCCAATCATGGCCCCGTCGTGGCCGGAAAGACCCTGGAAGCGGCGGTCTATGCCACGGAAGAGCTTGAGGAAACCGCCAAGCTGTTCCTGCTGCTGCAGGGCAAGAACCCACGTGGGATGACCCCGGAACAGGTGGCGGAACTCGAAGCCAGATTCGGACGCCCCTGAGTGATGACCTCTTCATCTGTGACATCCAAGGATCTGACATGACCCGATTGGCCGCCAATCTCAGCATGCTGTTCACCGAGCATGATTTTCTCGATCGCTTCGCGGCTGCGGCCGACAGCGGTTTTCGCGGGGTCGAATATCTCTTCCCCTATGCCTATGCCCCGGAAGAACTGCGCGCAAGGCTCGATGCACACCAGCTGTCGCAGGTGTTGTTCAATCTGCCGCCGGGCGACTGGGAGGCCGGTGAGCGCGGCCTGACCTGTCTGCCGGGCCGCGAGGAGGAGTTTCGGGCCTCGGTGGCAGAGGCGATTCGCTATGCCGAAGCGCTCGACTGTCCCCGCGTGCATGCCATGGCGGGGCTGGTGCCGGAGGATGCGGATGACGCCATGCGCGCGCGCTGCACCGAGACCTACCTCAGCAACCTGCGTTACGCCGCCGCAGAGCTTGAGAAGGTCGGCAAGACACTGCTGATCGAACCGATCAACCCGCGCGACATGCCCGGCTTCTATCTGAGTGGCCAGGCGCAGGCACGCGAGATTCTCGCCCGGGTCGGCGCCGCCAACCTCAAGGTGCAGTTCGATCTCTACCACTGCCAGATCGTCGAGGGCGACCTGATCCGCAATCTGGAAGCGCAGTTCGCACACATGGGCCATGTGCAGATCGCCGGCGTGCCGGACCGTCACGAGCCGGACGTGGGGGAAGTGCACTATCCGGCGCTGTTCGCCCGGCTGGAAAGCCTGGGCTACGACGGCTGGATCGGCTGTGAATATCGTCCGCGGGGTGAAACGCGCGCAGGCCTCGGCTGGGGACAGGCTTTCGGGCTCAACGACGGCCAGTCCGGCACCGCCTGATCATCAGACAAGCCAGCAACAACGCCGATAACACCAATAACGCCCACAACCACAACAACGACAACACGCCATGGGCCGTCATGCCGACGGCTGGCAAGGAGTCCACACGATGCACGTCATGATTACCGGCGCCGCCGGATTCCTCGGTCAGCGCCTGACCGAGGCCCTGATCGACAAGGGCAGCCTGAACGGCCAGCCATTGTCACGCCTGACCCTGCTGGATCAGATCGAGGCGCCACGTCCCGAGGCGGCGTCATGTCTGGCAGCCGAACCGGCCACCTCGCTGGATGTCGCGATCGTCGCCGGCGACATCGCCGATGCCGAGGTGCTTGATCGCTGCCTGGCCGGTGAGCCTGCGGTGATCTATCACCTGGCAGCCGTGGTCAGTTCGGCGGCCGAGGCGGATCTGGCACTCGGCATGCGCGTCAATTTCGACGCGACTCGCCTGCTGCTGGAAGGCTGCGCGGCACGCGGGTTGAGCGATACCCGACTGGTGATGGCCAGTTCGGTCGCCGCCTATGGCGGTGATCTCCCCGAGACGCTGAGCGACATGACTGCCCTGGTGCCGCAGAACTCCTACGGCACTCAGAAGGCGATGTCGGAGCTGCTGATCAATGATTACAGCCGTCGCGGTCTGGTGGATGGCTGCGTGCTGCGCCTGCCCACCATCATCGTGCGCCCGGGGCGCCCCAACGCGGCGGCCTCGAGCTTCGCCTCCTCAATCCTGCGCGAACCGCTCAATGGCGAAACCGCCATCTGCCCGGTACCGACCGAGCTTGAGATGTTCGTGATGTCGCCGCGTCGGGTGGTCGCGGCCCTGATCCAGGGTGCGGAAGTGCCGGCGGCGGAATTCGGCCTCTCTCGCTGCTTCATGCTGCCGGGCATCACCGTCAGCGTCGCCGAGATGCTCAAGGCGCTGGCAGACATCGCCGGCGAGCAGGCGCTGGCCCTCGTCAAGCATGAGCCTGACCCGCGGATCACCGCCATCGTCGGCAGTTGGCCGGCGCGCTTTGACACCCGCAAGGCGCGTTCTCTGGGCTTCGTCGGCGATGCCGACCTGCACGAGATTCTCAATGCCTACCGCGACGAGAGCGCCATCGCCTAGCCAGCGTTCGGGCATCTCATCCAGGACGAGCTCGCCAGACACCTTTGCCAGACCTGATCGTCACACCCGTACGTCAATAACAACGATCGGTGACATGCCAGCCGGCAGCGCCGACACCGCACGCCACACAATAACAATCGACAGGAGCATCACCCATGACAGACGCCGCCGTCGCGGGGCCACAGGTCATCATCGGCCTGGGTATCGCCATCTTCGTCATGATCTATCTGGTATTGAAGACCCGCGTGCATGCCTTGCTGGCCTTGATCATCGCCGCCTCTCTGGCGGGGTTGATCGGTGGCATGCCGCCCAATGAGGTCATCAGTGCCATCACTACCGGCTTTGGCAAGACGCTTTCCACCATCGGTCTCGTGATCGGCTTCGGCGTGATGATGGGGCGTGTGCTGGAGGTGACCGGTGCCGGACAGCGCATGGCCTATGCCATCCTCACTCTGCTGGGCAAGAACAAGGAAGAGGCCGCGATGGCGCTGACGGGCTACATCGTCTCCATCCCGATCTTCTGTGATTCGGCCTACGTCATCCTCAACCCGCTGGTGCGTTCACTGGCGCGCAACAGCGGACGCTCGGTGATCGGTCTGGGCATCGCGCTGGCGGCTGGCTTGATCATCACCCACTCTAGCGTGCCACCGACCCCGGGTCCGCTGGGCGTGGCGGGTATCTTCGGTGTCGACATCGGTCTGATGATCGGCTGGGGCCTGGTGATCACCGCTCCTGCGCTGATCGCACTGGTGATCTACGCCCGTATCATGGGCCCGCGCATCGAGGCGATGCTGGAGGCCCAGCCGGGTGGTTTCGAAGGTAGCGTCAAGCATGACACCGACAGCATGCTGCCTGAATCGGAGCTGCCGTCCCTGCTGATGTCCTGCATGCCGATCGGCTTGCCCATCGCGCTGATCTTCCTCAACACGCTGGTCAGTGCCGTGATGGGCGATACCAGCAATGCGCTCACCAGTACCATCGCCTTCATCGGCAACCCGGTGATCGCCGTGGGCATCGGCGTGCTGGTCGCCATCTATGGCCTGATGCCGAAGACCCCCAAACAGGAAGTGTTCGATCATCTGGAAAAGGGCGTCGAGACGGCGGGGATCATCCTGCTGGTCACCGGTGCCGGTGGTGCACTGGGCTCGGTACTGCGTGCCAGTGGCGGCGGCGATTACATCGCCATGCAGGTCGCGGCACTGGGGCTTCAGCCGCTGTTGATCCCGTTCATCATCGCAACGCTGGTGCGCTTCATCCAGGGCAGTGGCACGGTGTCGATGATTACCGCGGCCTCGATCTCCGCGCCGATCCTGATGGGCATGCCGGACGTCAACATGGTGCTGGCCGCGCAGGCCGCCTGTATCGGCGCGATGTTCTTCAGCTACTTCAATGACAGCTATTTCTGGGTCGTCAATCGCATGCTCGGCGTCAAGAGCACCAAGCATCAGATGCTGGTGCTGACCCTGCCGACGACACTCGCCTGGGCCATTTCCATCATCACGTTGTTGCTGCTCAACGCCATCGTCGGTTGAGCCAGTCAGGACAGTCTTTCGCCTCAAGAACGCCGGGCCTCATCGAGGCCCGGCGTTGCTGTGTTGAGCTGCGTGTTCTTGAGCCGTGTATCCATCAGCCCTTGAGCTGCTCCTGATAATCGATCCTGTCGCTCTTGCCGATCAGCGCCTTTCGGGTCTTGAGATAGATCACCGGGAAGGACAGCACCAGGCAGAGACATGCGGCCCACCAGGGGTAGGTCAACCAGGGGCCCAGCCCCTCGGAGAAGTGATCGATGAGGGCGATGATGAGGGAAGAGAGGAAAGGCAGCATGAGCAGAAGCACCATGACCAGAGCCAGCAGAGGTTTCCTCATCCTGCGTCGCCAGAAGAAGTGCTTGCCGTACTTCTCGAGGACACCATCGATGTTGATCTTGTCGTCATATTGCAGCACGACCATGTAGCCGTGGTCAGGGCTTCCCTGGCGCGCGAGTCTCAAGAACGGGAAGAGAGTCCGAAACGGTGGCGATACGCCGTCAGGAACATGGGCACCAATGACGGATATCTCCTCGCCAAGGGCTGGACGGACGATGTCATCAGCCCCGGGCGGCAAGATCAGGCGGGTATTGCCCAGATAGTAGTGGCGAGTGGTGATCTTTCTGGGGTTGCTGGAGTGATAGCTGATGCCTTCATGTGTCTGTTTCCATCCCTGTCTTTGAAATCTGTCCTCGATGATCGAGTCCGGAGGGGTAGTGGGGGTCGAGGATGTCACTTCCTCAAGCTGCCCGGTCATCCGTCCTGCCGTCGGTGGCATGCCATGACGGGCGTGGTAGGGCAGGCTCATGAGAAACAGGCCCACCCACACGATGACGATCACCACCAGGTCGGCAGGCCAGGGAAGGCTGTCCTTCGCCGGGAAGAGCAATGGCGCCATCAGGAATACGCATGAAAGACCCACCAGCAGGATGCCTACCAGCGCCAGGCTCCAGGCGGTATACCGCTTGCGTCTGCGGATCGGGGCGACATAGTCCTGTTCGTGCCGAGTGAAATATCGAATGTCCTTTTCGAAGATGGGGGTCACGGTACCAATGCCTTGTCGGTAGATGAGGGAGAGCTCGCTCAGCGCGCTGCAAGTGGGCGAGGCGTCTCAAGAGGTGGCTCTCGGCAGAATTTCTGCACAGGAGGCCTGGGGATCAAGCACCTCTCGATGCTCCTCGGTTGAATGCGTCTTGTCTGATGAAAGATCGCGCGAACGCTACCACAGCCAGCCGATGCCCTCCATTCAGCGCTGGTGGAGACTCATCGCATCCGCATGACCGGACTCTGCCCTGATTCTGACCTGACTCTGACCGGGTGAGGCGCTTGAGCATGGCCACTGACATCCCCGGCGGTCAGACCTTTTATCCTCATGGCAACTCCCCAGCCGCGCTTCAAGCGGCTACACTGCGCGCCGAGATTTTTCATTCACTCCCTGTTCATATCGGAGCTTGTCTTGGCTACGCCTGACACCTCGTCGTCTTCCTCTCCTTCCTCCGCGCCGGACACCGGCGAGGTTGCCTCCACGTCATGCCTGCCATGCGTCGTCATGCCTGCCAGCTGGCGGGGCTGGAGTCTCTTGGCGGTCTTTCTGCTGTTGATCGCGCTGGGTATCTGGCCGGTGATCGGCTGGGTCAATCAGCAGAGCTCGCTGTGGGGCATGCCGTCGTTGATCCTCTGGAGCTACCTGATCATCTTCGCCTGCAGCGGGGCCATGCTGCTGGGCAATCGTCTGTTGCCGGATGAGGAGGATGGCGCACCGCGCGAGGATGAGAGGGCGACACATGAGTGAGTCACTGACCCTCACGTCCTGGCAGGGCAGCGTGCCGCTGATGATGACCCTGGGCTATATCGCGCTGGCGATGCTGATCGGGTTGGGCGCGCGCGGCGGCCGACGCATGGATTCGCTGGAGCAGTGGGGCGTGGCCGGCCGCTCGATGGGGCCGATGACACTGTATCTGTTGATCGCGGCGGGCAGCGTGAGTGCCTACACCTTCATGGGCGCGCCGGGCTGGGCCTACAGCAAGGGAGTGCCGGTCTTCTATGTCGCGATCTATCTGGCCTATCTGGCGCTGGTGGCCTGGTACTTCGGGCCCAAGGTGTGGAAGTTCGGTGAGCAGTTCGGGCATGTCACCCAGGCAAGCGCGATCGCGGATCGCTATCAGAGCCCCGCACTCGGTGCGCTCTCGGCGCTGGTGATGTCGATCGCCTCGGTGGCCTATGCGGTGCTGCAGACCATCGGCTCGGCCTACATCCTGCTGGTGATGAGCGGGGGGCGTATCCCGCTGTGGGCCGGCGTGCTGCTGGTGCTTGCGGCGATCGCCGTGTATCTGTTCGTCAGTGGTCAGCGCGCCATCGGGCGTACCAATGTCTTCCAGGGCGTGCTGATGGTGGTGGTGGCATGGGTCATCGGCCTGTGGGCGGCGCACCTGGCCACGGGGGAGTGGGGCTTCAGCGGAGTGTTCGAGCGCCTCGAGCGGTCACATCCCGAGTATCTCCGCCTGCCGGGGGCGGGGGGCGACATGAGCTTCAGCTTCTGGACCACCTCGATCATCGTCTCGATGCTGTCCTTCATGCCGCCGGTGTGGACGCAATGGATGAGCGCCTCCTCCGCGCAGACCATCCGCCGCAGCGCCAGCTGGCTGCCGACCTACTACGTGGTGATCCTGCCGCTGGTGGTGGTGGGCTTCATCGGCATCTTCAGCCTGCCCGAGCTTGAGCGTGCCGATACGGTGGTGCTGGAGTACGCGATGGCCAACATGCCGGTCTGGCTGGTGGGGCTGTTGGGGGCGGGGACGCTGGCTGCCTCGATGTCCTCCAGCGAGCCCTTCATCCATTCGGTAGCCCTGAGCCTGAGTCGGGATGTGCTGCAGCCCGGGCTCAAGCTCAGTGATGAACGCGCCGGCCAATGGGCACGGTGGCTCATCTTCCCGGTGATGTTTCTGATCATCGCGCCGCTGGCCATCATCGAACCGGGCAATCTGGTGATGATCCTGCTGATCGGGCTGGGCTTTGCCTCCCAAGTGCTGCCGGCGTTTCTCGGCATGTTCTTCTGGCCGCGTGCCTCGGCCGCCGGGGTGGCTGCAGGCATCTGCGCCGGCTTTGTCGTCACGGTGCTGTTGACCATCGTCTGGCCGCATCCGCTCGGGATTCACGCCGGTTTCTGGGGCCTGATGCTCAATCTGCCGGTCTTCGTGCTGGTCTCGCTGATCACGCGTCCCGTGGACGAGGCCGTCACGCGGCGCTTCTTCCGGATTGCCGCGCCGTGGCGCTTTTCATCGCCTGCCGATCGCTGAGGGCGCACTGCCGATTGTTGCCTGCAGGGGGAGAATCACGGATGACGAGCGAGACGGGAGGGACCTCGTCGCCTCGTCCCACCCGCCGGGGCGTGGGGGCAATGTCCGTGGTCTCGAATATTTGGACAATCGTTTGACAAGCGTGAACGATTGTCACGTTTGGTCCTCATGCCTTATTCACCGGTGTCGCCTTGTATAGAGTGTGATCATTGATTGACTGTCCTCAAGGGAGGGGGCGTGGATGAATGATCTGATGGTACAGGTGGACAGGCAGATACACCGCAACGGCGGGCTGGGGATCGACTTCCCGGACGAGATCGAGGCGCGGTTCGAGCGGGACATCCACGCAGAGCGCAGTCACAAGCTTGTCTGCATGGGGGCGGTGGCGATCAGCATCTATGTGCTGTTTCTGATCAATGACTGGCGCTTTCGGCCGGATCACATGCTGGAAGCCATCATCATCCGGGTCGGAGTGATGACGCCCATCGCGTTGCTCTGCATCTACCTGCTCAAGCGCGGTGTGACGCCGGTGTTGCGCGAGATGCTGATGACCGCTCTCGTGTGCTTCGCGATGATCTTCACGGCCCTGTTGATCCAGTTGTCAGTGTCACCGCATTCCTTTCTGGATCTGTTCGCGCTCGGGCTCATCGTGCTGGTGGGAAATGTCCTGTTCCAGCTGCGTTTCTGGTACGCCCTGTGTTCCTCGGCCTTCCATTTCTGCGTGATGCTGTACCTGGTCACCGCCCATCCTGCCCCCTATGAGTCGGCAGGGTTCATGGCGTTGATGGTGTTCTTCTCCATCACGCTGTTTTCCATCATCTCCAATCTGCGCAGCGAGAAGGCCGAGCGGCTTTCCTACCTGTTGCTGCTGCGCGAGCAGTTGCGGGTCGAGGAGTTCACGGAGAAGAATGAAGAGTTTCGGCGACTTGCCTCCATCGACCCCCTGACGGAAGTCTACAACCGCCGCCACTTCGACAGCCTGGTGAGTTCCCTCATCGGCAAGCAGGTCGATCGCCGACTCCAGTACGGCGTCGCCATGATCGATGTCGATCAGTTCAAGGCCTACAACGATCACTACGGTCACGTGAAAGGCGATGTCTGCCTCAAGCGCATCGCGACGGCCATCTTCGAAAGCGTGCACCCCGATGTCGACATCGTGGCGCGTTTCGGGGGGGAGGAGTTCGTGGTGCTGCTGCCATCCTGCTCCCCGCAAGCGGCGCTGGCGCGAGCGGAGGAGATTCGCGAGCATGTCAGCGGACTGGCGCTACCGCATGCGGGCAATCCGCAGCAGGGGATCGTCACCATCAGCGTGGGGGTCTCCGCCGCAGGCAGCGGGGAGGATTACGACTTCGAGAATATCCTGAATCAGGCGGATGAAGCGCTCTATCACGCCAAGGCCAGAGGCAGGGACCGCTGCGTGCTGTCACCTCGCTCGCTGCCCGAGACCCCGGTCACCGCTGACGCCTGATGGCGTACTTCTGCATCTTCTTGACCAGTGTCGATTGATTGATGCCCAGCGAGGAAGCGGCAGCACGCGTCGTGGCATGTCGCTCGAGCGCCCGGTGGATCAGTTCCCGCTCCAGGGCCTGGGTGCATTGCGTGAGAGTGGCGTGGTTCTCGCGCACTCCGGCAGGTATCGTCGCAGCGGCAGAGGGGGCCGCGAGACCGCCTGGCCCCAGGCATTCTGCGGGCAGCATGTCCGTGGTGATGAGCGTCTGGTCGGTGGTGACGACCAGTCGCTCGACCAGGTTGATCAGCTCACGGATGTTGCCCGGCCACTGATGCGAGGCCAGCAGTTCCAGCACCTCGGGATCGAAGTGGCGAACGCGGGCATGACGTTGGCAGAAGTGACCCAGATAGTGGCGTAGCAGCGGGATGACCTCACCACGGCGCTCGCGAAGCGGGGGCAGCGTGATGGGGACGACGCTGAGGCGATAATAGAGGTCTTCGCGAAAGCGCCCCTCCCTCACGCGAGCGGCCAGGTCATGATGTGACGCGGTCAGCAGGCGCACGTTGGTCCGCCTGAGTTCGGTTCCCCCCACGGGCATGAAACGTTGCTCCTCGACGACCTTCAGCAGCTTGGCCTGCAGCGAGAGTGGCAGGTCGCCAATCTCGTCGAGAAACAGCGTGCCACCATTGGCCACATCCAACAGCCCCTGTTTCCCCCGGGCATTGGCACCGGTGAAGGCCCCGGGCGCATAGCCGAACAGTTCCGCCTCCAGCAGTCCTTCGGGCAGGGCGGCACAGTTGAGTTCCAGAAACACACCGGCAGAGCGCTCGCTGTGCTCGTGAAGATAGCGGGCCAGCAATGTCTTGCCCGTGCCCGTCTCGCCCTGGATCAGGACCTTCACATCGGTGGCGGCCACGCGTTCTGCCAGCGCGAAGCAAGCGGCCGTGGCCTCGCTGGTGACGAGTTCCAGTGCCTGCTCGTCGGTACCGGCGTTGACGCTGTAGGTCTCGTGCAGGGAGTGCAGCTGGCGAAGCTGTTCCTGGGCATGCTTGGCGCGCAGCAATTCGGTGATATCACGCACGCTGGTGACGACGTGACTCAAGGTGCCATCCCGCGCGTGCATGGGCAGGCCGCTGACCAGGATCTTGCGGCCATCGTGCAGGCTCTGGACCAGAGTGACGGGCTTGCCGTCCCGAATGACCTCCAGAGAGACCGACTTGGAGATATAGCCTCTGCGCACCAGTTCCTGCATGTGCCGGCCCAGCACATCACTGCGCTTGAGCCCCGTGATGCGCTCATAGGCCTGGTTGATGGCCACGGTCACCCCGAGGGCGTCGGTGATGTAGACCCCGTCGTGCAAGGCATCCAGCACTCGCTGCACCGGAACCTCGGCCAGCAGGTCCGTGGCGGTGTCCGGTGGGCCGTCCGGCCCGGCGGCGAGGGTGCGCTGATTCGACCGGGCGAGGCGTTCCTTGCGCTCGGCGGCGGATTCCACTTCCTGGCGCGTCAAGACGCCGATCACCTCGCCGCGAGTGTCGATGACCTCGACGGCCTCCAGTGACTGACGTTCCAGCAGTGCCAGCGCCGCTTCCAGCTTGAGATCCTGTTCCACGTTCTGCATTGAGGGTTCCCCTGACAGAAGCCCCCGCGCGCTCAGGCGGCGGGG
Source organism: Cobetia sp. 5-11-6-3 (assembly GCF_013374055.1). NCBI lineage: Bacteria > Pseudomonadati > Pseudomonadota > Gammaproteobacteria > Oceanospirillales > Halomonadaceae > Cobetia > Cobetia sp. 5-11-6-3. Next base: position 145,790 of record NZ_BLWJ01000008.1, read on the forward strand.
GGCCATGGGGTTACGATACGTCAATGCGAGGATGTCGTGGAAACGGTTGGCGTCACGTCACTGGCGGGAGCGTCGATATCGCCCTTGCCGATATCGCGGCTGAAGGTCTCGTCGTTTTCCCCCGAGAAGAAGCGCTTGCCGTAGATCAACAGGCACAGGGCGATCCCGATTCCGAAGGCCCAGGCGGCGCCCTTGATCACCAGAACGGCGGCGATCACGCCGGCAATGCCGAGGTCACGCTGGCTGCGGGCTTCGAGAATCCCCAGTCGCACGCTGACATAACCCTGGATCAACAGGGTCAGCGCCAGCGCGATCCCCAGAATGGGCTGGACCAGACTGACGATGGGCAGCAACAGCAGGCCGGTATTCGTGCCCCAGCGAAAGGAGCCTGAGCCCCCGAACAGCGAGTGCATCGCCTGCTTGCCTTCCTTGTAGCGCTCGACCACGACGACCTGCATGGCGGCCCACAGCGGCCCGCACATGGTGACGTCCGGACCGAACAGGCTCATCAGCGTATTGCGGCCACCGAAGATCATGTGGGCACGGTTGGCGTCGTAGTCGATCTTCTCGTCAGGCCGTGACTCATCGGCTTCCTCGACCAGCGCCTTGGATTGCAGGACATCGCCGAACAGCACGATATAGGCGGCCAGTACGGTGGGCAGGGCGGTCAGGAACATCGACAGCGGCGGCAAGCCCACGCCAAAGACGGTGTACTGGCTGAACATGGTCACGAAGTCCGGCTGACTGAAGCCCCACTGCACGTCAGGCCAGGCGGCCTCGCCGACCAGCGGTGCGACGATGATCGCCAGCAGGATGATCGGGAAGATCCCCAGCTTGCCCAGGTTGCCCCAGAACGGATTCGAGGTCTTCAGCCTTGCGAAGTGGCGCGAGAAGATGATGTAGAACGCCAGACCCACGGCGATGCTGATGGTGATGGGATAGGTGTCGAAGCGTCCGCCTTCCTTGAAGACCACGCTGATCGCGGCCAGGCCTGCCCCCATGATGATGCCGGCCTTGATGGCCGAGGGAATCAGGTTGACCACCTTGCTGGCCAGCCCCGTTCGCCCGAGCACGATGGCCAGTATCCCGAGCATCAGCTGGAAGGCGATCAGGGCATGCACCCGCGTCTCGCCCTCGGGGAAGGTGGCCACATAGGCCATCAGCAGAGGGATGGCCGGCGTGATCCAGCCGGGAATGACCGGGTCGCCCAGCAGATGGTGAACGAGATACAGCAGCCCGTTGAGCATCACGATGGCCAGGGCGGCTTCAAACGGCATGCCCAGCAGCTCCGTCATCAGCGGGATGGCGGCGAGATCCACCGCGCACATCAGAAGTCCCTGCAGATAGTCGGGCAGCTCGAATCGGTAGTGCAGGAAGGGCAGGCGAATCTTGAAAGGCCCCAGAGCGTAGTAGGGGCTTTCCTCTCCGGGTTGGCGGGTTTTCCAGTGGCTCATGATGGCGTTCCTGTTGTTATCGTTATTCATCTTCACCTGGGGTGGAGATGGTGTTCACGAGAAGGGGCAGTGCTCATGCCTGGCGGGCTTCACCAGGCAGCGCGATAGATGCACTCGATGTCGTGCTGGGTCAGTTGGCGCGGATTGTTGCGCAGCAGGCGTTCCACCTTGACGGCATCTGCCGCAAGCGAAGGAATATCCTTTTCGGAAATGTCGAAATGGCGCAGGCCACTGGGGATGTCCACGTCTCGGCACAGCTGGTGCAGGCGCTCGACGACCAGTTCGGCCGCGGCCTCATCCTTGAGTGCATGATGCGCAGTATCCAGTGCCTCTGCGATATCCCGGAAGCGTTCGACGCAGGCCAGCGCATTCCAGCGCATCACATGCGGCAGCAGCAGGGCGTTGGTCACGCCATGGGGCAGGTGGTAGCGCCCGCCCAGCGGGTAGGCCAGGGCGTGGACCGCCCCGACCCCCGCATTGCCGAAGGCCATGCCTGCCAGCAGACTCCCCGTGGCCATGGCTTCACGCGCCTCGAGATTGCCGGGATTGGCATAGGCCTTGGGCAATGCCTTGATGATCAGGCGCATGGCCTTGATGGCCAGCGCATCGGTGATGGGCGTGGCGAAGTTGGACAGGTAGGCCTCGATGGCATGCACCAGAGCATCGACGCCGCTGGCGGCAGTGACATGGCGGGGACAGCTGACCGTCAGCTCCGGGGCGACGATGGCGACGTCCGGCAGCAGGTAGTCATTCACGATACCTTTCTTCATGCGTGCTTCGGTGTCAGACAGAATGCCGATGTTGGTGACTTCGGAGCCGGTGCCTGCCGTGGTCGGCATCGCGATCAGCGGTGCACCACGCACACGGGCCTTGTCTTCCCCGAACAGGCTTTCCAGATCGCCGTCATGGGTGGCGTACACCGCCACGCATTTGGCGATGTCCATGGCGCTGCCGCCGCCCAGCGCGATCAGGCCATCGCACTGCGCCTCGAGGTAGACGCTCATGCAGTCCTCCACGATGTGCACTTCCGGCTCGGCACTGACCTCGCTGAAGATGCGGTAATGGGTCAGCTGGCCATTGGCCTTCAGTACATCGAGCTGATCCGTGATCGGCTTGAGGGTACCCGATCCCAGCACACCGGGGTCGGTGACCACCATCGGGCAGCGCATGCCCAGGCGAAGGATTTCTTCACTGAGGCGTGATGAGGCCTGTTGGCCCGTTATCAGGCGGTGGGCGGATTTGAAGCTGGCGATGCTCATGGCGATATCCTGTCCTTGATGACATGGGGAGGGGCGCTGGTTGGCGCCTCCTGTCATGATGGATAGCAAATGGCATGCCAGTTTCTTGCTCTTTTCAAGCCACTGAATTCAATGGGTTTTTATTGAGTTTTCGCCTAAGGTCGCTACGCCCAAGGTCGATGTTCTGATGCCATATGGAATCACTCGCGTGGCTTGAGTGATGCGTTATGTCATCAGGCGCGATGCGATGATGGCAGGTGACAGACGATCGAAAGCCGCGATTCTGCACAGGTCACTGGTCTCTTTTCCCCAATGTCATTATCGTTTGATGAAAACCGCCGAAGGATTGATGAAAATCGCCATATGCCTGATACCCCGACCGCGCTGGACATGAAGCCCTTGAGCACTGGCGCGCATCCCTACCCGCGGCCGGACTCACCGCCCGTTCTGGCGCCCGGCGCCGCCGAGAATACGCTGAATGTCTGGCTGGTACCGCGCTTCTCGATGTTGACGCTGTTCTGCCTGCTCGAGCCCTTGAGGGTCGCCAATCGCTTCGGGCGGGATCTGTTCGCCTGGCGGCTGTTGTCAGCGGATGGTGAGGCGGTGGTGGCCAGCAATGGGGTCCGTATCGATGTCGATGGTCGCCTCGATCAGCTGATGACGTGGGAGCCCCGCCAGGCATCGGAAGCGGTGTGTGAACAGGCCTCGGCATCCATGGCCCGGATGCGCCTGATGGTGGTGTCGTCCTATGAGCCAGAAGCGAGTGTCGACAGTGAGTCGCGTGCCGTGCTGCGTTGGCTGGCGGCCCATGGTGCCTGGCTGGGGGGACTGGATACCGCCCCCTTCATTCTGGCGCGGGCCGGTGTGCTGGCGGGGCATCCGGTGGCGTTGCACTGGGAAAGCGTGCCGGCCTTTCAGCAGGAGTTTCCTGAGCTGGACGTCAGCTCGGCCCCTTATGAATGGCAGGGTGAGCGTCTGACCGGCTCCGGCGGGGCGGCCAGCATCGACATGATGCTGGCCTGGATCGAGCGGCTCTATGGCCCTTCGCTGGCCGATGCCGTGGGACGTCAGATCATGCACCAGCGCACGGCCGTGAACGTGGAGAGCCCGACTCCGCGCGATTCGTCGTTGCCGCGCAGTGTCGTGCGGGCGCTGGCGGTGATGGAGGCCAATCTTGCCCAGGCCCTGCCCATTCCGGTGGTCTGCCGGCTCGCGGGGCAGTCACAGCGCCAGCTGACGCGCCTGTTCGTGGCGCAATTCGGCGAGACCCCCAAGCAATGCTATCTCGGCATGCGTCTGGATCATGCGCAGCGGGTGCTCGCCGACAGTCGGGTCAGTGTCTCCCAGGCGGCCTTTGCCACGGGATTCACCCATCTGGCGCACTTTTCTCGTGCCTATCAACAGCGTTTCGGTGAGGCACCCAGCGTGACGGCGCGTCGCGGACTGGCCGCTGAATGAACGGCCATCACGCTCGCGTGTGGCGCATGAATGACAGTTTCGTCGTCTGAGGATGCTATGGGTATGAACTGGATAACCTGGCTGGATCTGGCCGGTGTGATGATCTTCGCGCTGACAGGCGTCGTCGTGGCCTGTCGTTCGCGGATGGACCCGATCGGCATGCTGGTGCTCGGCGCCGTGACCGGTATCGGCGGCGGCACCCTGCGTGATCTGGTGCTGGGCATCAGACCGGTGTTCTGGGTCGAGCAGCCGGTCTATCTCTGGGTGATCCTGCTCACGGTGGGCGTGGCGACATTGGGCTTTCACTACATCCACCGTCTGACGCGGGTCTTTCTGCCCGTGACGGATGCCTTCGGCCTTGCGCTGTTCACCGTGCTGGGCGCTCACAAGGCCCGCATGATGGGGGTAGAGGGCATCGTTGTCGTGGTGATGGGCACCATGAGTGGCGTGGCAGGCGGCATGATCCGGGATGTACTGGCGCGCCGCGTGCCGATGGTGCTGCGTCAGGAAATCTACGCCTCGGCGTCGCTGGCGGGCGGGATTCTCTATATCGCGCTGCTCGAGCTCGGGATGCCGCTTGCCTGGGCGACAGGCGCGGCCATCGTGATGGTATTGATGATTCGACTTCCGGCCATCTACTGGAATCTGACGCTGCCGACCTTCGCCTGGGTCATCATCCCGCCACCGGACCTGTCAGCGAGTGGTGAACCCCGCACGTCGGGCACGCCCTCAGACAATCAGCGCGAGCAGGGTGACGCCGAATTCGCCACCACCCTGGGGGGCTCAGTGGGGCTCAGCAAGCTCGAGGCCTCGATGAAGATCGACCAGCCCCCCGAGCCGCCGATGCTGCCACGTCGTACTCCCAAGGCCCGGGTGCGCATGCTGCGCCCCGGCGAGAGCCGGCGAGGCAGGAACTGAGCACGGAAGGCCATGGCGTGATCGCTTGGAAGCGGTGCGTGATTGTGGTGCAAGAAGTGGCTGACAGGTGCCGATCATTGCGATTTCTGCAAGGATTCGGGCCGAACAAGGGGTCATCAAGGTCTGACAAGGACCATCGTCTTCTGGGAGAAGTTTCATCATGCGCAGTCGCTCACAAGACCTTGAATGGTTGCTGGCGGTGGTCGACAGCGGAGGTTTCAGTGCTGCCGCCAAGCAGCGGGATGTGCCCGTGGCCAAGGTGTCACGGGCCATCCAGCGGCTGGAAAGCGAGCTTGAGACACCGTTGTTGACTCGTACCACTCGCAGCGTCGCCCTGACAGACGAGGGGCGTGCTTTCGTCGAGCGCATCAGGGAGGGGCTGCAGCAGTTGAGCGAGGCCGAAGACGTCTTGCGTCAACAGCGTGATCAACCCAGCGGCCGTCTGCGGGTCGATGCCGCCAGTCCTTTCGTCCTGCATCAGCTGGTGCCGCTGGTGGGAGAGTTCGAACGTCGCTATCCCGGCATTTCCCTGGAGCTTTCGGCGGGTGACGACATCATCAATCTGCTGGAGCAGCGCACCGATGTCGCCATTCGCATCGGCGAGCTCGAGGATTCGACCCTGCACGCCAAGGTACTGGGGCGCTCGACCCTGCACCTGGTCGCCAGCCCAGCTTATCTGGCAAGGCATGGCACGCCGACGAGCGTCGCGGCGCTGGCGGCGCATCGCCTGCTGGGATTCCTGCCGCCCAGTCGCCTGAATCGCTGGCCACTCAAGGGTGCGCCCCGGGAGCTGGAAACGACGCCGCACCTTTCCACCTCCAGCGGTGAAGTCATGCGCCAGCTATGCCTGGCCGGCCACGGCATCGCGCTGATCTCCCGCTTCATGCTCGCCGATGACCTGGCGTCGGGCGCTCTGGTAGAAGTGCTGCCGGGGCAGGTCCAGTCGCCCAATCCGCGTGAGCTGATCCAGGCGGTGTACTACCGCAACAGCACGCTCTCGCCCCGTATCAGTGCCTTTGTCGAGTTTCTTGCGTCGCGCCTGACGTTGTAGGGAGCCGAGGGGGGCTCCCCAGTCGCTTCAGCTCCTGCCAGCGGGTGGTATAGCGTGAGCTGCGATGCGCGCAGCGCAGCTGCCAGGCGGCATCCGGGCGCGCGACGCCCAGACGCACGGTGCCACGACCCATCTTCTGATTCATCGCATCCAGTGTCGCCATCAGCTGCTGGTTGCGTTCTCGTCTGGCGATATCGGCTTCGCTGTCGAGCAACGAGAGCTGCTCTCGGGGCTGGTCGATGAGGTCCAGCAGCATCACGCCTGCCTTCATGAAGCGATAGCCGCGCAGATAGATACGCTCGAGCGCCTGATGGGCGGCGGCGAGTATCTCGCGGCTGTCGCTGGTCGGTTCGGGGAGTTCGATGATGGTGCTGGGCGAGTATTGCGGGAGATCCGGGCGGTGGCGGTTGCTCTTGAGGAAGACCAGCACGGCACGTGTCTGGCTGCCCTGATGGCGCAGCTTCTCGGCGCCGCGCTGAGCGTGCTGGCGAATGGCATCCTTGAGCTCATTCATGTCATCGGTCATGCGGCCGAAGGAGCGTGAGGTCATGATGCGCTGACGGGCATCATCGGGGTCGTTCATCTCGAAGCAGGGCGTGCCTTGCAACTCGCGCACGGTGCGCTCCAGCACGACGGAATAGCGCTGACCGATGGCGCGCGGGTCCGCACAGCGCAGATCCCAGGCGGTATGCAGCCCTTGCAGTGCCAGCCGTTCGACCAGGCGATGGCCCACGCCCCAGACATCGCCCAGCGGTGTGTCTTCCAGCAGGCGCTGGGTGCCGACTTCGGCAGGTTCCAGCACGCAGACGCCGCCGAATTCCGGCCGCTTCTTGGCGGTACGGTTGGCCAGCTTGGCCAGGGTACGAGTGGGGGCCACGCCGACACATACCGGGATGCCGGTGAACTTGCGCACATTGCGGTGCAGGGTACGACTCAGCGCCAGCATCGCGTTGCGGTCAAAGCCATCGAAGCGCACGAACATCTCGTCGATGGAGTAGGGTTCGACCCCCGCGCTGTATTCCTCCAGCACGTCGCGCACGCGCGCCGACATGTCGCCATACAGCTCATAGTTCGAGGAGAGCAGGTGGATGCGCCCCTCGCGTACCAGGGATTGCAGCTGGAAGGCCGGGGTCCCCATCTCGATGCCCAGCGCCTTGAGTTCCTGAGAGCGCGCGATCACGCAGCCGTCATTGTTGGACATCACCCCCACGGGGCGGCCTTCCAGGCGCGGATCAAAGACTCGCTCACAGCTGGCGTAGAAGTTGTTGCAGTCGACCAGCCCGATCATCGGCGCGCTCATACCGCGTATTCGTGGATGACGGAGCGCACCACCCCCCAGACCTGACACTCGAGATCGACGATGGCCACCGGTGGATACAGGGCATTGCCGGAGCACAGATACGGCCGCTGGCCGATCAGTTCGTAGCGCTTGACCACCACCTCGCCCTCGACCAGCGCCACCACGATATGTCCGGGGCGGGCGTCGATGGAGCGATCCACGACCAGGGTGTCATTCTCGTAGATGCCGAAGCCTTCCATGCTGTCACCTGCCACCGTCATGAAGAAGGTCGCTGCCGGACGCTTGATCAGCCGCTCGTTGAGATCCAGCGTCCGGCCAGCGTAATCCTCGGCCGGTGACGGAAAGCCGGAAATTCCCGCACGCCCCGTGATGTGGGGGTATGGCAGCTCACATGGCGCAGGAGCGGGATGAGGGCGAGCCAACGTCTCGTGAGTGGCAAGGGGGGCAGATGCGGTCATGGAAAGCTCTCCTGTCGTTGCTGTATTTATATACAGTATCCGTGGCAGGCAAGCGTTAGGCAACCGCTAATATGCAAAGCCGCCTCAAGTGAAAGTGGCCGCTGCGAAGCCCGGATGGCGAGGGTGTTATGCTCGGCATCGGCGAATGCCATCGGGCGCAAGGTCCGGTGTCTACGTGAAAGGCGGATTCACTGTGGAGAGCCATGAACGAACTGACCCAACGACTGCGCACCTTCCTCAAGGTGGCGGAGCATCAGAGCTTCAATGCGGCTGCGCGTGAGCTGGAGATCGCCAGTTCCACGGCGACGCGTCACGTCAATCATCTGGAGCGACAGCTGGGCGAGCCGTTGCTGGTGCGCACCACGCGCCATGTGCGGCTTTCGCCTGCCGGTGAGCGAGCCGTGATCCGTTTCCGTGCCATCCTGGGCGAGGTGGCTCAATTGACGGATGAGCTCGAGACGCTGAGTGAGCGAGTCGCGGGGCCGCTGCGCATCTCGGTGCCGTGGCGATATTCGCGCCTCTATCTGGCACCGCTGGTGAGTGAATTCATGCAGTGCTACCCCGAGGTGGCGCTGGATATCGTCAGCAGTGATCAGCGTGTGGATCTGATCGAGGAGCAGTTCGATGTCGCCATCCGCATCGGCCATCTGGAAGACTCGAGTCTGATCGCACGGCACATCAGTGACCAGCGTTTCGTGCTGGCCGCGGCGCCGTCCTATCTCAGTGCCCAGCCGCCCATTCGTCAGCCTGAGGACCTGGAGCGGCACCGCCTGCTGACCTTCAGCTATACCACCGCCAATCATCACTGGCGGCTGGTGCAGGGTGAGCGGGAGCACCGCATCTCGGCGCGAGCACGCGCGTTGCGTACCAACAACGCCGACATTCTGACCCAGGCAGCCCTCGAGGGAGCTGGTGTCGTGGTGCAACCGCTCTGGGCCATCCGTGAAGAACTGGACCAGGGACGCCTCGTGGCGGTGCTGGAGGACCATCAGGTCACGTCGTCGGATTTCGACACTGGCATCCATGTCGTCTTCGCACGCGAGAATCAGCACAACCCGCGCGTGCGTGCCTGGGTCGACTTCCTGCTCGCCCGCCGCGAGCGGCTGGCCGGTCGCTAGCAGGTTCTCGGCAGGTGGTCATCAGTAGAGAATATCGCTGCGGATGATGTACTTGGCACCATCGCGGATCGGCTCGCCTGCGTGCACGCAGTGCTGCGGGTGCGAGCCATGCGGGAAGCACAGCACGCCACCCTTGGGCGTTGCGACCGAGACTGTCTGGATGTCGTCCCGTGACTGGGCAGGCCTTTCGGGGTCGCGACGGCTGACCAGAAACTCGGTGCGCCCGCCGGTATAGCCATCACTCAGGAAGATGAGGAAGGTGTACTGGCTCATCAGGCCCGGATAGGCGTCCTGGACGATCTCGCCATTGATGACGCGACTGCCCGGCCAGGCACCATCGGTATGCGGCTTGAAGAAGTCACCGGTCTCGTAGCGATAGACACGAAAGCGCGCATTGATGCCTTTTGCGCCCTCGCCCTGGATCTGCTCGGTCACCAGCGGCGCCGAGCGCGCCCAGATGACCTGATCGATGGCGTCACTGACGACCCAGTTGACGTTGTGGTTGTGGCGTACCGAACGCGGCAGGGAGACGGGCGCATCCTCCTCGAAGCCCATTGCCTCCAGGGTGGCGACGAAGTTGTCGGCCTCGGCAGGCGTCAGCACATTGAGCAGCTGGAAGGCGCCCGGGACACCCTCGACCTCCTGACGGACCACCTCTGGCGTCGCCTCGGTCTCGAAGAGGTCAGACACGTCACCGTTGTCCGTCCAGATGGGCAGGGGCGTGGGAGAGAAGCCGCGCTCGTGACTGACGGCGTAGAAGGACAGGCTCATGGCAAGACTCCTGAATGGCATGATCACGAATGTTGCCCGAGAGGCTAGTGCACTGCCGACGACAGAAAAAGGCACCTGACGGCAATTGGTCATTGCACGAATGGCAATGATCAATGCCCGCCTGTCAGGTTGAGGCCGACGATCGACAGCACGATGAGGCCGATGCAGGCCATGCGGCGAAACGAGAAATGCTCCCGCCAGAACAGCACCCCGATGATGGCGCTGACCACGGTGCCGATGCCGGAGAATACGGCATAGGCGATGCCCAGGCTGATGGTGTCCATGGCCAGATACAGCAGGCTCAAGGAGGCGCTGAAGCCCAGCGCGACCAGCAGCACACCCCGTCGGCGGCGGTGGTTGGCGTATTGATTGAAACCGGTGACGCCGACGACTTCACAGCAGCCGGCGGCGATCAGATAGACCCAATCCATGTCATTCCTCCTGCTCATTCACTGATGGTGGTCTGTGGTGTGGCACTCGCGCGAGGTTGCTTGTCGGCAGGCGCGCCGGGGGCCGTCTTGAGCACGATGATTCCCACCAGCATCAGCACCACGAAGCCCAGCGTGGACCACTGGAACTCGAGCTCGAAGAACAGCAGGTCAGTCACCACCGTCCCCAGCGTGCCCAGGCCGACGAAGATGGCGTAGGTGGTGCTGGCGGGCAGTGTCCTGGCGATCTGGGTGACCAGACTCAGGCTGATGATGACCAGCAGCACCGTCAGTGCCCATTCCAGGGGAGTGTCGGCGACCTTCAGGCCCGTGGCCCAGCCGATTTCGCACAGGGTCGAGATCAGGAAATAGAGCGTGATGCGCATGGTGATCGGGCGTCCTTGTGGGGTGTCGGGAAAACGAGGCGTTCAATCGCCAGCGAAAGACATGCGTTGCATGAATGCGAGTCTATATGAGTTTTTGTTGATGTTTCTGACCATGAAAAGGCGGAGGGAGCCCCTCCGCCTGGTGCCTGACAAGTCGTTGGTGCAGCCTCGTCTCTGTGAACAGAAGCTCTTGTGTACAGTGACCAGAAAGCGTCAGGAGGCCAGCGGCGTGGTCGTCGCCTGAGCAGCTGACTCCTCGTCGGATGGCGCCTGGGCCTCGGCCGGCTGGGCCAGATAGGCTTCCAGCGAGTCATCCATCGCCTCAAGCCACGGCGTGTGATGTCTGGGCGCCAGGGTGCCGGTCATCAAGGAGCGATAGCCGTGATCGCGGAAGGTCATGATGTTCTCGTGCTTGTGATGCTCCCACTCGAGGAAGGTGCGATTCACGCCATCGATATCGAAGCTCGGGTAGTCGGTCTCGCTGATCAGCGATTTCACGTAGTCGCCCTGGAAGACGATCATCGCCTCGTCGCTATCCAGCGTTTCCTCACGCTCGCGCCATGCCTGGCTATCGGCTTGCATCGCCGCTTTCGCCGGCAGTGTCTGGGTGCCGAGAATCGCATCGCGCACCCACCAGGCCTGGGCATCGAACATGTTGAAGGTGTACCACTGGTCCTGCATGCCGAGATAGAACAGGCGCGGATTCTCTTCCCACACCACGCCCTTGTAGAGCCCCAGCGGCCACATGCGGTTGGCAGTCTTGAGGCGCAGCGACTCCTCGAGAAACGGGAAGTGATGCAGATAGCCGGTGCACAGGATGATGGCATCGACTCGCTTGTGGCTGCCGTCACTGAAATAGGCGGTATCGCGATCGACCTTCACCAGCAGCGGCTTCTCTTCCCAGTTGTCCGGCCATTTGAAGCCCATCGGAGCGGTGCGATAGCTGGTGGTGATGCTGCGCGCACCGTATTTGTAGCACTGCGAGCCGATGTCCTCCGCGGAATAGCTGCTGCCGAGCAACAGCAGATCCTTGCCCTTGAATTCCAGTGCATCGCGGAAGTCATGCGCATGCAGAATGCGGCCATTGAAGGTCGCGAAACCGGGGAATTCCGGCACGTTCGGAGTCGAGAAATGCCCGGAAGCCACGATGACGTGATCGAATTCTTCGCTGGTCACCAGATCGAGCGCCTGATCATGCACGCTGACCGTGAATTGCTGGGTAGTCTCATCGAAGGTGACCTGACGGACCGGACAGCCGAAGCGAATGTACTTGCGCACGCCAGCCTTCTCGACACGCCCCTTGATGTAGTCGAACAGCACGGCGCGCGGCGGGTAGGAGGCGATAGGGCGCCCGAAATGTTCTTCAAAGGAGTAGTCGGCGAACTCGAGACACTCCTTGGGACCATTCGACCACAGGTAGCGATACATGCTGCCGTGGACCGGCTCGCCGTGGGCATCCAGGCCGGTGCGCCAGCTGTAATTCCACAGACCACCCCAGTCATCCTGCTTCTCGTAACAGACAATCTCGGGGATCTCGATGCCCTTGTCGGCTGCGGATTGAAAGGCGCGCAATTGAGCCAGTCCACTGGGGCCTGCGCCGATGATCGCGATACGTTGGGTCATGGATACCATCCTGTTCTTGTTGTGTCTTGATGCGTTACCTGAGGTTTCGTGACGTGATGACGTCGTGAAACACTGACAACGAAACAGGCTAGCGAGATGTGACCTGGCTGCACATTGCTCGGAAAGGGTAGCCATAAAGGAGTATGCGACGTCGATGCCATGCTCTGCGGATCATGCAGAATCCCCTGCCAGGTCCGAGGTGTCGACGGCGAAGATGATGCCTTCCACGGCCAGTGGCGTGCCGTCAGGTGAATAGATGCCATGGCCCTTTTCCTGTACCCGGCGCACGTCGCCATCGCGGTGACGAATGCGGTAGGCAAGGGTGAAGGGTGTGTGTGCCTGAAGGGCGGCCTGTACCTGGTCCCACACGCGGTCGGCATCCTCGGGGTGGATCATGTCGCCGTAGGTGAGGGAGGGATGATCGAGCAGGTCGCGCGGGCTGAGTCCGGTGATGGCCAGGCAGCCGTCACTGATGTACTCCATCGACCAGTGGCGGTTGTTGCGCGCGCGATAGACCATCGCGGGCAGGCCCTTGATCAGGCGCGTCAGGCTGCGCAGGTTGGCGGCGTCGATCTGCTCCTGCTGCACGCGCTCGCTGATGTCATGCAGAGTGAGCGTGGCGGGCCAGGGCGAGGCCAGCGAGAGCGACTGGCTACGGACTTCACACCAGCGATAGTGGTGGTCCGGCCCCAGGATGCGCAATCGCCAGCAGTCAGGCCGCTCACGGCGTGACACGTGCCGGGCCAGCACGTCCCAGCGGGCGTGATCTGCGGGGTGCAGTGCTTCCCGCAGGCGCCGCGGTGCCGTGCCGCCCCCCTCCGTCCGAGAGGCGATTGGCGTGTCTTCCCGTGAGCCGCTCGATTCGTGTCCGCTCAGGGCCTGCCAGCCACGCGAGGCATAGAGCAGCGTGCTGTCAGCATCCACCACGACCACGGCATCACTCAGGCTGTCGAGAATCGCCTGTGCGCTGAAGGGCGAGGCCGTCGAGGCGGGTGAGGCGGAGGCGAACTGTTCGAGAAAGCGCATCATCTCAGGCTCTCCTTTTCGGCCCGTGTCATGGCCTCTTTGGCGCTTGTCGCGTCCTCGGCGGGCGCTCGGCTGGCATCACTCGCTGGCGTCAGCGGGTGGGCGTAGACCCAGGCGGCCAGCTCCAGTCGCGAATGCAGATCCAGCTTGCGCAGCAGATTCTTGACGTAGACCTTCACCGTGCTGTCACTGATGCCCAGCTCGCGCGCGATCAGCTTGTTGCTGAGGCCGCGCCCGATCCATTTGAGGGTATCGCGCTCACGCTCGGTCAGACCGCGATGCCAGTCCGCCGTCTCGGTCTCAGCCATGCCGTCAGTCAGGGCAGCGTCTGTCGCCTCGGTCAGCGGCACGGCTGAACCCGGCGTGGGAACGCCACCTTCCGGCGGTGCATGTTCGCGTGCCGAGCGCTGGCGGTGGTCCTGCTGCAGGCGCCTGGCCAGCAGCAGCAAGGTCTCTTCCTCCAACCCCAGCTTGCCGTCGATGACGGCCTGCAGGCGCTCGAGAATGCGTTCGGGGGCGGTGTCCTTCATCAGGTAGCCATCCGCCCCTTGCTGGATGGCATCCAGCAGGTGGCGGCTGTCGTCGGAGGCGGTCAGCAGCACGACCTTGAGAGCGGCATCACGCTGCTTGAGATGGCGCATCAGGGTCAGGCCATCAAGCTGCGGCATCTGCCAGTCGACGATCACCAGCTCGGGGGCGAGGGTGGGGAGGCGCTCGAGCAGATGCGCACCATCATCGAAGTCGGCCACGACCTCGAACAGGCCACCTTCACTCAAGAGCTCGGCAAGCCCGCGCCGAAACAGCGGATGGTCGTCGACGAGTACCACTCTTGTCGGGAGTGTATGACGTGTCGGGTGCGTCGAGGGTGTCTGTCGTGTCGCGGTCATGTGTCGCGGCGCTCCCAGCTCAGTGTCACGCGGGTACCGCCCTGGCGAGGCTGGGTGATGGCGAACTCGGCCCCGAGGTGGCGCGCGCGATCCTGCATGATGCCCAGTCCGAAATGCGCGGCGGGGATCTCGGCGGGATCGAACCCGCAGCCGTTGTCCTCGATGGTCAGCAACACCCGCGCCGCCGGCTGCGGCCCAGAGGACTGATAGAGCAGTTGCAGGCGCAGGTGGGTGGCCCGGGCATGGCGCACGCTGTTGGTCATCGCTTCCCGCACGATGAACATCACCTGCAGGGACAGGGCATCGGGGAGGTGCAGTGACTGGATGCGATTGTCGAGCTCGAACACCATGCTGGAACGGGTCTCGAATTCCTCGATCAAGGCCTCCAGCACACAGGCAAGCGGCGCGTCTCCCCAGGTGGCGTGCGCGCCATTGATCAGTTCACGGGTCTGGCGGAAAGTGCGCCGGGCCTGGGTATGCACCTCCTCAGCCAGTGACTGCACCTCCTGTGGCGCATGGCGGGCGGCACGTGTCAGGCGTGCGCTCTGCATCTGCAGGTAACTCAATTCCTGGGCGAGGGTGTCGTGCAGCTCCGCCGCCAGTTGTCGGCGTTCGTTCTTCAGGGCCTGTGCCACCGCTGCCTGCCTGTCTTCAGCGTGACGCGCCTGTTGCTGCTGCAATGCCAGGCCACGGCTCAGAGCGTCGATGACGGCGTGTGCCAGCGGTGTCTCGCGGGAGGGGGCTGCGGCTGTCGGCTCTCCAAGCCATAACCAGTCATCGCCCGTCGCCCCTCTGCCCGTCTCCCCGCTGTCAGTGGCGTCCGTGAGGGCGATCAGCACGCCACCTGGCGTGCCGGCTATGCCAGACGCCTGCTGTCGAGCGCCGGGATCGCGACCGATATCCCTGACGACTTCCTGCAATCTCTGGCGCGCAGCGGCTGACAAAGCGAGGCCGGCAGGGGAAATCACCGCATGGGTCGCCTGACCGGGTGCGCGATGCACGACACAGAGTTCGCCAATCGCGGAGTGCGCCGTGCCGCTTTCAGGACAGCCGTTCAGCATGTCCCGCAGCTCTCTCAGCACGGATGGCAACGCCTCCTCAAGGTCAGCGCAGGTGGCGATGCGCAAGGTGATGGCATCGAGGTGGTGTCTGTCACGCAGATCAGGCGGCGGGATGGTAGCAGGGCGAACGGGAGGCTCGGCATCGGCGGGACAGCCTCGTGCGCGCTGGACATCAAGGCGATGCGCTATCCCTTGCGATGCAGGTGCCTTGCCTGTCTTCGATGCGCCGAGACTGAGTGCCATGCGAGTTCCTCTGTCGTTTCGCCGCCCCTGCGGCGCGCCATGATTCGAGTGTCACACCAGCAAGCTTCATGCCAGCGAATGGATTACTCCTTCATGGGTACCTCTCTTGATGGATTGTCGTCGTATCTACTGAGAGTAAATTTAATTAACCATGAAGAACGTGGTGCGCGACGCAAGGGGTCATGCACCATCCAGGCACATCTGATCCAGGCTTGCCCTTCGAGCACTTCCTTCGACTGGCTCGCCTGCCATGACAACAAGAGGTATCACCAGGATGGGACTTGCAGTCGAGATACCCGCAGCCACGCCGAACCAGCCGTATCGTTACCGAATCGCCGGCCTGGAGGTGTTGGCACTTGATCTGTCGCCCGGCGATAGCGTGCAGGTGTCATCCGTGGACGGTGCGCAGTCCTGTGAGTGGCTGGCGCTGAAGGCAACGGGTGATGAAGCCGCCGATGCGGCACAGCAGAGCGGGGAAAGCCCCCGCGAAGCGGTGAAGGGGGTAGGCACGACAGTCGAGGCGTCGCTTGCGCACTTCGCGAGCGTCGTCAGCCCGGGAGATCACGCCTTCGCCAGTCAGCCTCAGGCCAGTGAGGCGCAGGAGACGTCCGGCAACAGGAGTCCGCACACTCGGAGTCCGCACACTCAGGCACGCCTGGAGGCGCTGGGGGTCGCGCATTGCCCGCCATCGTACTGGCAGCGCCTGTCAGCGGCCGGATTGCCGGCCGAGATTCGCTGGCCGCTGGAAGCGCCTGCCGCACGCCTGATTCTGCTGGCCCCCGGCAGTGACATGACGATCGAAGGAGAGCGGCTGGCCACCGAGCTTGAGGTGTCCCATTTCTGCACCGGGCTTGTGGGGCTGGAACATCTGCCGGTGCCGCTGGCACCGATCCGACAGGAGACGAGAGTCGCGGCGGGCACGGTCGAGGTCTATGAGGTCAAGCAGGGCGAGTGGATCCAGATCATCGATGTGGCGGGGCGTCAGTGCTCCGACTTCGTGGCCTTCGACGCCACTGCCTGGGCACAGGGCGAGGAGCTGGGGCTGGATGCTGGCGCCACGCGCAGCCTGTCCGGGCATTGCATGCCCAATCCGGGACTGTATTCGGTGTTCTTTGATCAGCACCTGCATCCGATGCTCGAGGTGATCCAGGACACGGTCGGACGCCATGACAGCTTCATGCTTGCCTGCTCGCCGCAGTATTACGAACACCACGGCTACTTCGGTCACGACAGCTGCACGGTCAACTTCAACAATGCCCTGTCGGCGTCTCATGGTATCCGACAGCGTGCCAGCTGGCCGGCCATCAACTTCTTCTTCAATACCTGGGTACAGCCCTGCGGCACCCTGGCGGTGGATGAGCCCTGGTCACGACCCGGCGACTATGTGCTGCTGCGCGCCGACCGTGACCTCATCTGTGCCTCATCCGCCTGTCCGGACGACATCGACGCCGCCAACGGCTGGGTGCCGACCGATATCCATGTGCGTATCTACGCCGCTGAACATGACTTCCCCCGCGGTATCGCCTATCGCAACCGGCCCGAGGAATTGCCGCGCATGACATTGCCCACCGCCTTCCATCCCTGCACCTCCGCCTTGACCAAGCAGTACATCGATTACCACGGCTACTGGCTGGCCACCCATTACGAGGGGTGGGGGGCCAAGGCGGAGTATCTCGCCTGTCGCGAACGGGTCGCGGTGATGGATCTCTCCGCATTGCGCAAGTTCGAGGTCGCCGGACCGGACGCCGAACGCCTGTTGCAATATGCGCTGACCCGCAACGTGCGCCGACTCTCCATCGGAGAAGTGGTGTATTCCGCCATGTGTCAGGAAACCGGCGGCATGCTCGATGACGGCACCCTGTTCCGCATGGGCGAGCAGACCTTCCGCTGGATCTGTGGTGATCCGGCCAGCGGCCAGTGGCTGCGGGATCTCGCAGAGCAGCAGGGCTATCGCGTCACGGTGCGCGACTCCACCCATCAGCTGCACAACATCGCGCTGCAGGGGCCGAAGAGCCGCGAGGTGCTGGCGCCGTTGATCTGGAATGCGCGTACCCAGCCGGAGGTGGAAACGCTGGGCTGGTTCCGCTTCATGGTCGGCCGTCTGGCGGGGCCGAATGGCATCCCGCTGATGGTGTCGCGGACCGGCTATACCGGTGAGCTGGGCTATGAGATCTGGTGTCATCCGCATGACGCCCCGGCCGTGTGGGAGGCGATCTGGGCGGCCGGTGAGCTGCATGGCATCGCGCCGCTGGGGCTGGATGCCCTCGACATGCTGAGGATAGAGGCGGGGCTGATCTTCGCTGGCCATGAATTCTGCCCGCAGACGTCTCCCTACGAGGCGGGCATCGGCTTTACCGTGCCGATGAAGAGCAAGGAGGATGATTTCGTCGGGCGTGCGGCCATGCAGCGCGAGACGCCGGAATCCCGCCATCGGATCATGGGCCTGAGGGTGGACAGCAGCGAGCTGGTCAGCCATGGCAATCTGGTCTATCACGGGCGTTATCCGGTCGGGGTGATCACCAGCGCGACCCGCTCTCCCTTGCTCAACCAGTCCATCGCCATGTGTCGTCTCGCCCCGGATTTCTCAAGCCCCGGAACGCAGCTTGAGATCGGTCAGCTGGATGGTCACCAGAAGCGTCTCGTCGCCGAGGTGGTGACATTGCCTTTCCATGATCCTGAGCGTCTCAAGGTGCGCAGCTGAGTGATGCATGACGCATGACCGAGACCTCGCGCGTGAGGCTGGCCGGTGACGATCCGTATATGCAGTACGACTCACGTCATATCACGGTGCAGGACGCCGCCTGCCTGCCTCAATAACGAACACCCTCTTGCCAGGTGGTGATTTCCGGGCTTCATATGTGAAGAGGTGTCCACGATTTCGAGAAGATATCAATGAAAACAACGTATTACTGAAGGTGGCCATCAGGGGGCATCTGGCATGTCGCTTGCTTTATCCAGCAGGTCCCCCTTGAAAAACAACAACAACCTTCGGGCAGACAGGGTTTCCACCGGCAGGCATGCGGTGGCAGACCCGGCCCGGAAAAGGAGAAAAGACGATGGATGAAAAGACGTTGCAAAGCATATTGGATATGCACCAGGCGATGAACATCGAGGTGTTCTACTGGTGGTGTACCGCCATCATGTTCCTGATCCACGCAGGCTTTCTGGCCTATGAGATCGGTGCCTCCCGTTCCAAGAATGCCCTGGCGTCCGGCATGAAGAACGTGCTGACGCTGGCCTCGATCATCCCCGCCTTCTACTTCGTGGGCTGGTGGATCTACAACGCCTTCCCCAACGGGCTGATTCCCATCGAGGCTTCCGCGGCACTGCCGTGGAGCGCGAGCATGCGCCCCGACGCCGATGACATGGGCACCGGTATCTTCTTCGCGGCCTTTGCCCTGTTCGGTGCGACCACGGGCTCGATTCTCTCGGGGGCGGTGATCGAACGCATCCGCCTGGGCGCCTTCCTGTTACTGGCGGTGATTCTCGGTGCGGGTGTCTGGATCCTGGCGGGTGCCTGGGGCTGGCATCCGGATGGCTGGATGCTGCACAAGCTGGGCTATCACGATGTCGGCGCGGCGGGCGTGGTGCATGCCGTGGCCGGCTTCTTCGCGCTGGGCGTGCTGCTCAATCTGGGCGCGCGTATCGGCAAGTACAGTGACGATGGCAAGCCGCAGGTGATCGCACCGCACAACATGCCGATGACCTTGATCGGGCTGATGCTGATCATCGTCGGTTTCTTCGGCTTCCTGGGTGGCTGCATCATCTTCAACACCGGTGACATCGGCTGGACCACCATCTATGGCAATCGCACCAACCTCTCAGCCTTCGCCTTCAATACCCTGATGGGCTTCGGTGGCGGCGTGATCGGTGCCTATCTGTCCTCGCGTGACCCGTTCTGGACCATGTCCGGTGCGCTGGGCGGCATCATCACCGTCGCGGCGGGGCTGGATCTCTACAACCCGGGCCTGGCCTTCGTACTGGCGGTCACCGGTGGCGCCTTGATGCCGAAGATCGGCGCGCTGCTCGAGAAGCGTGGCCTGGACGACTCCGTCGGCGCCTTCGCGGTACATGGCTTCTGCGGTTTCTACGGTGTGGTACTGGTGGGTGTCTTCGCCGCGGGCTTCCCGAATGTCGGCGAAGGCGTGCCGGATGTCTCCTTCACCGGGCAGCTGACAGGCGCGGTGGTGATGGCAGTGACGGGCTTCGTGCCGGGTTGGGGCGTTGCCTATCTGCTCAAGAAGTTCAACCTGCTGCGCGTGCCGCCGCATGTCGAAGTGCTCGGGCTGGACCTGTTCGAAGTGCCGGCCAAGGCCTACCCGGAGAGCATGGCAACCGAGTCATCTTCCAGCGTGCCGGCACGTTCCGGTGGGGTAGTGGCAGCACCGATGGACAAGCGTCCCGATATCAGCTGAGTCGGTTCTGACGATTACCCGCATGAGGATTGGCTCGTTTGTTGCAGCGTTCGTTGCCATCTGTCCTGAAGTCTGGCTGCCAGCCAGTGGCGGAGCGAACGGGCCGATTCGTTTTCTTTCTTCTCCAGGAGTCTTGTCATGGAAACTGTCGATACTGCGGTACATGCTGCCAACTATGCGTTCTTCTTCAGCAATTCAGGGATGGTGGCGGTCAGTCTGTTGATCGCGGCTGGCGTCTGCATCTCGTTGAGCGTCAATATCCTGCGCCATGAGAAAGCGTCATTCCGCAGCAAGAAGACCCTCTGATCCATCGGGGCCTTCTTGCTCCGCAACCACAGAATGCACAACGCCGCGAAGCCATGCTTCGCGGCGTTGTGCATTCTGTGGGCCCGATGTCACATGTCAGGTGACACAAGGCCGTCAGTCACTCAGATCCTGTCCGTCACTCAGACCTTGTCAGTCGCGAGGGAGCGTTCGGCGGCTGTCTCGCCGCCTGCTTGTCTGGCGCTCTTGTCGGGCTGCGCCAGGAAGGCTTCCAGCGAATCATCCATCGCGTCGAGCCAGGGCGTGTGATGGCGCGGGGCCATGGTGCCGGTCATCAGCGAGCGATAGGAGTAGTCACGGAAGGTCATGATGTTCTCGTGCTTGTGGTGCTCCCACTCGAGGAAGGTGCGATTGACGCCGTCGATATCGAAGCTCGGATAATCCGTCTTGGAAATCAGTGACTTCACGTAATCGCCTTGGAAGCGGATCATCGATTCATCGCTGTCCAGCGTCTCTTCCCGGTCACGCCATGCCTGACTGTCTGCCTGCATGGCCTCGCGGCTGGGCAGCGCGATCTCACCGAGAATCACGTCACGCACCCACCATGCCTGGGCATCGAACATGTTGAAGGTGTACCACTGATCCTGCATGCCGAGATAGAACAGGCGCGGATTGGCTTCCCAGGCAGCGCCCTTGTAGAGACCGAGCGGCCACATGCGGTTGGCTGTCTTGAGGCGCAGCGGTTCATCGAGGAACGGGAAGTGATGGAGGTAGCCGGTGCACAGGATGATGGCATCGATCTTCTTGTGGGTGCCATCGCGGAAATAGGCGGTGTCGCGGTCCACTTTCTGCAACAGCGGCTTCTCTTCCCAGTTCTCCGGCCAGGCAAAGCCCATCGGGGCGGTGCGATAGCTGGTGGTGATGCTGCGAGCGCCATACTTGTAGCACTGTGAACCGATATCTTCGGCAGAGTAGCTGCTGCCGATCAGCAGCAGATCCTTGCCCTTGAACTCCAGCGCATCGCGGAAGTCATGTGCATGCAGAATACGGCCATTGAACTCCGAGAACCCCGGGAACTCAGGCACGTTGGGGGTCGAGAAGTGACCGGAAGCGACGATGACGTGGTCAAAATGCTCCTGAACGACCGTGTCCGATTGCTGGTCATGGACACTGACGGTGAACTGCTCGCGGGTGTCGTCAAAGCTGACGTGGCGCACCGGGCAATTGAAGCGGATGTACTTGCGCACGCCTGCCTTCTCGACCCGACCCTTGAGGTAATCGAAGATGACCGCGCGAGGCGGGTATGAGGCGATGGGGTGGCCGAAATGTTCCTCGAAGGAATAATCCGCGAACTCCAGACATTCCTTGGGGCCGTTGGACCACAGGTAGCGATACATGCTGCCGTGGACGGGTTCACCATTCTGATCGAGACCGGTGCGCCAGCTGTAATTCCACAGGCCGCCCCAGTCGCTCTGCTTTTCAAAACAGACTATCTCGGGAATGTCGATACCCTTGTCAGCGGCAGATTGAAAGGCGCGCAGCTGTGCCAGGCCACTCGGCCCTGCGCCAATGATCGCAATGCGTTTTGTCATGGGTATTTCCTGTTGAGACTGTCATGAGACGTCGTGTTCCGTGAACCCCGCGTTGCGGGATGTCGTGTTGACCAGGTGCTTTTTCCCCTGTAGTGGATCGCGATAATAATGAGCATTATCCAGCGCTTGGGTGGCCTGGAAAGGTAAGGAATCCAGTTGACTTGCCACCTGTCATTTCGCTGAGCCTGAGCACGGAAGGCGTATTTTTTATTGCCTTGAGAGCCATCTACTGCTCGCGGAACGTGAAGCATCCTCGCAGAAATGATGCGTCATCTCAAATGTGAGGTATTGCTTCTGAGTGCATGAAGTGTACACGATCATGAGAGTATTTAGACTTTAGTTGTAAGATCCTTGTGGGTTGTGTCTCTCTTCCGAATGGCCAGGATGAAGGATGTGATTTATCGGCTCATGGTTGGTATTGTTTTTAGTAAATTGTTGATTTAAAGCATCTTTTTATGTCGTGGTGGTTTGCCATGGCGTTGTCTGGCGTGTTTTCTGTGTAGAAAAAAAGAAGATTTACGTGTTGCAATGCCGCTTGGGAGGTGGATGATTTTCTGTCTCTTCAATGCGTAATTTGTCAAACGGGTGTTGGGATAAAATATCCTCTTTGTCAAGCAGGTTGGCGCTCGTGATTTTGAGGTGTGGAGTAAATAAGGGTGTGAGAAGGATGGGAACGTAGTGTCGGAGTAGTGAGTGGCGTGAGAATGGAGAAAGAACAGAAATCAGAAGGGAAAAGGGTGCCAGATTATCGAATGATCCTCGCTGGAGGATTGTCTAGAGGATCTGCGGGGCTATTCACTCACCAGACCAGCGACGAGGGGGAAGCGGAGGTTGATCACTCTGCATGGCGAAAGGGCGTATACTGGGCCGGTGACAGAGAGGCCACAGGAGAAGACACCATGACTCACAAGCGCAAGGTGCAGGACAACGCCCTCAAGGCAGTGCTGCGTACCTCGATGTTCAAGCAGCGTGTCGTGAAGGCGCGCAAGGGCAAGGGCAGCTACCAGCGCAATGGCAAGCAACAAGGGGGTAGCGGTGGCAGTGAGGCTCCTTCAGTCGGTGTGTATTGCGCCGCTTGAAGAAGCCTCATTGCCGCCTCTGAAGGGAGCCCCTGTCTAAGGCGCTGGTCACACGAACGCCGCAGCATCAGCGCTGCGGCGTTCGTGTATCTGGCCACTTCGAGAAGCGGCTCAGTCGCGGAGACAGTCGGCGAAGTGCGCGTTCCAGGTCTCGGCGCGTGCGGCGTCGCGGGCTTCATAGTCGGCCAGCACCGTCTCCAGTTCGCCCAGTGACTCCTGCTCACGGTCCTCGCCCAGCTGGGTCAGGCGCAGGGTATACCAGGCGGTCACGCCGCCTTCCGGCGGGGCGCTGAAACGCGGGAACTCTGGCGCGGGGCATTCTCCCGCTCGCCATAGCGTGGGCAGTGACGGGTGCAGCGCCAGTGGGCGGGCCAGGCCGACGAGATCGACGGCGCCCTGTGCCACGGCGTCTTCGGCCTGCGCCAGAGTCTTGAAGCCGCCGGTTGCCATCAAGGGCAGGGTCGTCACCTCGCGTGCACGCCTGGCGAATTCGACGAAGTAGGGGCCGCTGGCACTGGCGTCCGACGCGGAGCTGGCGCCGGGGAAGTAGGTGCCGCCACTGATGTCGATCAGATCGATGGGCAGCTCATCGAGCGCTGCTATCACCTGTAGCGCTTCGGCTTCCTCGAAACCGCCCTCAAGTTGATCACTCGAGTTGAGTTTCACCATGACCGGGTAGTCGTGGCCAACGGCCTCACGCACGGCAATGATCACCTCACGCATCAGCCGCATGCGGTTGTCGAGGCTACCGCCGTAGTCATCCGTGCGCTGATTGAAGAGGGGAGACAGGAACTGGCTGAGCAGAAAGCCATGCGCGGCATGTACTTGAACCCCGCCAAACCCGGCGTCACGGGCCAGGCGCGCCGTGGTTGCCATGGCGGCAGGCAAGGCCTTGATGGCCTCCAGGCTCATGGCCTCGCAACGTAGCCCGGGGATATCCAGTGCACTGGGGCCATGTGGCGTACTGGTCGGCGGGTAGGCCATCGCGCCGGCATGGCCGAGCTGCAGCCAGAGCTCGGCTCCGTGCTGCTGGCCGCGCTGCGCCAGTTGCGTGAACGCCGCGAGATCGGACTGCGCATTGAGGACCAGATTGCCGGGCTTCTCGGCGTGGTGGTGGTCCGGTTGCACTTCCCCGACCAGCGACGCCGCCACGCCGCCCTCTGCCCAGCGCTCATAGAGGCGCATCTGGGCGTCACTCGGATGCCCCGTACCATCACCGAGAGAATCCGACATCGCGGCCTTGATGAGGCGATTGGCGAGCACTCGCCCGCAAGGCAGCGTGAAGGGCGTGAACAGGGTGGAAGCGGTCGGCTGATCTATCATGGTGGCGATGTCTCTGGGCACTGAATATGGCATGGAGGGAACAGATGCCATGGTGACATGGGCAGTGTCTGGTGATAATCCGGTGTGTGAGCACAGCATCCGTGAGCCAATGGAACATATGAAAACGTATACGGATCTCGATATCTTTCATGCCGTGGTCGATGCCGGCACCTTTACGGGAGCCGCGCGACAGCTCGGCATTACCCACTCAGCGATCAGCAAGCGCATCGCGCATCTCGAGCAGCGCCTGGGCGCGCAGTTATTGATTCGCTCCACACGGCGGATGCGCCTGAGTGAGGCGGGTCAGCTCTATGCCTCGGAGACACGGGAGCTGCAGGAGCGGCTGCGCAATGTGGAGCAGGAGATCGCCGAGGGCAGTGGTGCGCTCAAGGGGCGCATTCGTCTCTCGTGTTCCAACGCATTGGGAAAATTGCAGGTAATGCCGTTGCTGATGCGCTTCATGGAGCGCTATCCCGAGGTCATCGTGGACCTGACCCTGACGGATGCCGTGGTCGACCTGGTGCATGAGGGGATGGATCTGGCCATCCGCAGCACCGCAAAGCCCGAGCCCGGCCTGATCGCCAGGCGGTTGGCCACCAATCAGCGTGTCATCTGTGCATCGCCGGAGTATCTGGCAAGACATGGCACGCCGCGCTCAGTGCCGGATCTGGCGGAGCATGTCAGCCTGATCCTGAATCTCCCCGGTGGCTTCAACGCCTGGGGACTCACGTCACTGCCCGAGATGCGCTGCGGCTTCCTCTCCAACTCCCTGGAAACCCTGCACGCCACCTGTCTGGGAGGGCGTGGCGTTGCCTGTCTGCCGTACTACCTGATCGCCGATGACCTGGCCTCTGGGCGCTTGATCCCGCTGCTGGGAGACATTCGTGGTGACGGTGCCGATACCAGCATCTTCCTCGTCCGCCCGGAGGCGTCGCTTCTGCCGCGCCGGGTGAGAATGCTGATGGATGCCTTGATCGCGGGATTTGACGCAGAGGAAGCTCAGCGTACGTGAGTAAACGACGATTTACCGAGTGATTGTCTTGCAGGATTCATGACATATTGACCCAAGGAGAGACCTTGAGACTCCTGTGACGTAGATCATGGAGCGAGACATGTCACCAACGGGAAAAGATCGATTTGCGGTACTGATTGATGCAGACAATGCCCAGGCAGCCGTCTGTGAGGAATTGCTGGCGGAGATCGCGAAACTGGGAATCGCCAGCATCAAGCGCGCCTATGGGGACTGGACCACCTCCAATCTGACGCCCTGGAAGGAGCCACTTCTGCACCATGGCATTCAGCCTATCCAGCAGTTCCGTTATACCCAGGGCAAGAACGCGACGGATTCCGCCTTGATCATCGATGCCATGGATCTGTTGTATGCGGGCAATGTGGAGGGATTCTGTCTGGTGTCCTCGGACAGTGATTTCACGCGCCTGGCGACACGTCTGAGGGAAAGCGGCATGCGCGTGCATGGCTTCGGAGAAGCCAAGACCCCTCAACCCTTCGTTTCCGCCTGTGACAGTTTCCTGCATACCGAGTGTCTGCGCAGGGAGCCGGATACGCCCGCCGTGGCGAAGCCCTCGAGCAAGTCGCCTGTCGTGAAGAAGCCCCCGAGCAAGCCGCCGGCCGAGACGGTCACCCTCGTCAAGCCGACCAAGGCACAGCGACAGCTGAGGTCGCATATCCTCAATGCACTGAACGAGCTGCCACAGACGGATGGCTGGACGGCCCTGTCAGCGCTGGGAAGTTACCTGAAAAAGAAGATGCCCGGCTTCACGCCGGCGGATCATGGTGCCAGCAAGCTGGGGGGAGTGATTCAGCAATTGGAGTATCTGGACAAATGGCAACGCCCTGTCAAAGGCGGTTCCGTGCATTTGTATGTCCGGAAAAAGGCCAGGGAGACGGCAAAGGCCAGCTGAATCCTCGTCATCTCACGATGCACGATGCCTTTCGACACAGAAGCCCCGTGATGGCCAGTCTCC
Organism: Cobetia sp. 5-11-6-3; assembly: GCF_013374055.1. Classification (NCBI taxonomy): domain Bacteria; kingdom Pseudomonadati; phylum Pseudomonadota; class Gammaproteobacteria; order Oceanospirillales; family Halomonadaceae; genus Cobetia; species Cobetia sp. 5-11-6-3. Next base: position 171,868 of record NZ_BLWJ01000008.1, read on the forward strand.
TGTCTGGCTGTCACGGGGCTTCTGTCGTTCAGTGTGGCGGTGGTTTCACGCCTGACGCGCGCGGGGCTCGCGCAGTCCATGTCACGACTGGCCGTGCTTGGAGTCCTCCGTTGATGCCTTGTGTTCTGTCGGTGATGTGTCGTTCTGTGAAGAGCTCTTTCGGGTGTCGTCCGGTGTCGAGGGGGCGGCACCGATGCGCTTGATCCAGCGCTGGCGGGCGAAGCGACGCAGATTGGCCACGTTGTCCGTCTCGTCGATGATGTCCTCGCCGAGAATCGTCTCCATCACGTCTTCCAGCGTGATGACCCCCAGCCAGTTGCCGAGATTGTCGTAGACGACACACAGGTGCTGGCGCTCGCGCTGCATGCGAGCGAAGGCCTGTTCGACGTTGTCTTCGGCGTGCAGTTCGCTGATCGGGCGCATCAGGTCCTTGAGCGGAGTGGTGGGTTCGGCCTGATGCGCATCGGCGCGGTGGATCATGCCCAGCGTTCGCTCATCGGCGGTCATCACCGGGTAGCGGCTGAAGGGCCAGACCGTCAACTGGTCATTGAACTCGGCCACGGTCATCTCGGGGCTGACCGTCTGGCAGACAGGACGTGGCGTGAGCACATCACGCACCTTCATCTCATGCAGGTTGAGGATGTTGGTGATGACGCGTTGCTCATCATTTTCCAGCGCCTTCTTTTCCAGCCCCAGTTGTGCGAGCGCCTTGATCTCGCCACGCAGATCAATGTCATGCGAGTGCTTGCCGATCCGCGAGGTGATCATTTCCGACAGCCAGATCAGCGGCTTGAGCGAGATGACCATGATGTTGAGCACGCCGGGCAGCATCGGGGACAGCTGACGCCAGTAGGTGGCACCGATGGTCTTGGGGATGATTTCCGAGGCCACCAGGATCAGCAGCGTCATGACCGCCGAGGCAACGCCGACCCAGGCCTCGCCGAACACGACGGACACCTGCGCCCCCACGCCTGTCGCACCGACCGTATGCGCGATGGTATTGAGCGTCAGGATGGCGGCCAACGGCTTATCGATGTTGTCCTTGAGGGTGGCCAGCGCCGCATGGCGCTTGGGGTGTTGCTCACGCAGGCTTGCCACATAGCTTGGGGAAAGCGACAGCAGCGCCGCTTCCAGCACGGAGCAGATGAACGAGATGCCGATGGCGATGGCGGCAAAGAGAATCAGCAGAAACATGCAGCGTGCTCCTTGGGTGGATAGGCCACCATTAGTGACAGATGCCCGGTGACTGTCAAACCTTTGGCGTTGATTGCCTGGCGCTTGTCATCGCGACGCGCATGCGGGCGTCGGAGGCACTATCGGGAAAGGGGGAGACGGAGAAGGCGAGTGGAGAAGGCGAGTGGAGAAGGCGAGTGGAGAAGGTTAGGGGAGAGCCGCAGCGCGAAACATTAATGAGATTGTTTTGCTTTTGAGATCTGTTGTATTTTAAAGCAGCTCTTATCAAGGGAATTTGCATAAATAAAGGTGTGAGGCAGTCAATTCCTCGATTTCTTCGATGCCATGGCACGTCGCTCGCACGCCCAGAGGCAACTCCTACCTATCCATGACTCCAGGGAATGGCGCTTTCATGCAGCAGGGCTTGAGACAGCAGGGCTTGAGACAGCAGGGCTTGAGACAGCAGGATGCTTCCTCCTTGCCTCCGTGCGGTGTGCGGAGGGAGGACTGGCAGTCCGTCCGCTATGCACACAGCACCGGCTGGGTTCAGGAGATTCCGGTCTGGCCCGGAGGGCGTCTGGTGCTGTGTGATCTGACGATCCGTGACGGCTATCAGGAACTGCATCCCTTCCATGAAGGACTCTATGTCTGTCTGATACTGGAAGGCACGCTGAGGCTGTCGGGCATGGCAGCGACGCCAACTGCCACGTGCCCGTGTCCTGAGCCCCTGTCGAGTGCAAGCGAGAAGGTCGCGGAAGAGGCGCGAGTCCAGATCGATGTCACCCGGGGAGAAGGCGGCGTCTTTCGCGCTCCGATGGTGGGCTCCCCGCATGCTCTGAACGTCGGGTACTTCCCCGGGCGGCTGCGGTGTGTGGTGCTGCATATCGAGGATGAACGTCAGCAGTCCGACAACATCCTGCAGCGCTTTGCCGAGTGGGATCTGCATTCGCCCCCCTGGCCGGCTCAGCCTCGCCGGTGGCGGCCGGGGTCAGGCCTTCGTCAGCAGCTGGCGGAATGTCTGGCGCAGCGCCTCGACGGTGCAGAGCACACTCGTGAGACATGTTGTCTGCTGGAATGGCAAGGGCTGGGCCTGCAATTGCTGGGAGGTGCCTTGCGCCGCCGGCATGCGCGGCAGTGTCATACCGGTCAGGTGTCCGAGGATCGGGTCGCTCGTGACAGGGGCGCTGACGGCCGAGCCCCGAACGCCAATCGACGAGAGAAACGGGCTCACGAGAGGCTGACGCCGGGGTACCCGGAGACATCCAGCAGTACGTGTCGGCATCTCGAGGCGGTGCGTCAGCGGCTGAAGATGGCGCCGGAGCGTCAGCATGCCTTGCCGGAACTGGCGCGGCTTGCCTGCATGAGCGCGTCGAGTCTGCGCCAGAAGTTTCGCGAGACCTATGGTTGCTCGCTGAGCCAGTATCAGCGCGAATGTCGCATGCAGCGCGCACGTCAGGCCTTGTTGCAGGGCATGAGTGTGCAGCAGGTGGCGCATCGTGTCGGCTATGCGCATGCCTGCAACTTCGCGACGGCCTACCGGCGTCATTTCGGCCTCTCGCCCCAGGCTGTGCGGGCTCGGCCGCAGCGGGCTGACTGAGCACTGCTGACCGTCAGCCTCCGTCATGGTCGGGCGTGAAAAGAGAACGGGCACCCTCAGGGTGCCCGTTCTCTTGTCGTTGCCTGGTATCTCTTGCGCTGCGTTGCGTGGCTGTCTGCGGCGCGAGAGGCCTTACAGGAAGGGGATCATCGGCAGTACCACGTCATCCAGCAATCCCGTCGGATAGTGCAGATTCATGGCCGCCTGCATCCCGAGCAGGAAGACCGCGACGCCCAGGGCGAAGAGTCCCGCGAACGCCGCTGACTTGCGTGCGACGATGAGCTGGAAGCCCAGGCAGAACAGCACGGCGGTGGAGACGAAGCCCAGCAGCGCGCTGACGCCGATCAGCACGAAGAAGCCGAGTACCACACCCACTGCCTTGAAGGCCGGTTGCTGGACGCGAATCATGCCGCGACGCCAGCCGTTGAAGACCACGGCAATCACCGAGACCAGCGTGATGAAGGCGGCCAGGGTCGGGAAGGCCTTGCCGAGTGGCATCAAATCCTTGACGTCGTAGAGCGCCCAGAGGCCGGCGAGCCCCATCAGGCCCAGCAGCAGGAAGTCGACGCCACCGAAACCGCGTGATTCCAGCACATCCTCTTCCGGGGACGGCGCGGTCTCGACCACTTCATGGGTCTGGCGACGACGCATGATCGCCTTGCGGATCACCGGCAGGAAGAAGGCCAGCAGGATCAGGCCGAGGATGATCAGCACGCCCGGACGCAGGAAGGCTTCGGCGCCGTGGAACTGCATGCTCTGGTAGAAGTAGTTCTCGGCACCCGGTGCCAGCACGAAGCCGATCAGGAAGGCCGGACGCGACCAGCCTGCCGTCTTGAACAGCACGCCCAGCATGCCGATCATGCCCAGCGCGGCCCAGTCACCCAGCGAGCGACTGGCCTGATAGGCAGCGAACAGGATCAGCACGGTGATGGCCGGCGCCAGAATGGCGAAGGGCACACGTGTCAGCTGCGCGACCGGACGCGCCAGCATCAGACACAGGCCCGCGCCCAGGATATTGGCCAGCGCCAAAGACCAGATGATGGTGTAGGTCATGTCCAGATTGGTGGTGATCATCGACACGCCCGGTTCCAGACCCAGCAGCAACAGGCCCCCCAGGAAGACGGCGGCCGTCCCGGAGCCTGGCACCCCGAACAGCAGGGTCGGCACCATGGCGCCACAGGCACAGGCATTGTTGGCGGACTCCGGCGCGATGACGCCGCGGATGTCACCCTTGCCGAACTGGCTCGGGTCCTTGGCGGTCTTGACCGCGAAACCGTAGGTGATCCAGTCGACCACGGAACCCGCCAGACCCGGAATGGTGCCGATCAGGCTGCCGATCCCGGCGCAGCGCGCGACCAGCCACCTGTTCTTGACCACATCCTTGATGCCGGCAGACCAGCCCTTGCCCAGGTCCGTGTTGCCGTCCTTGGCGATGCTGCCACGTCCCAGCAGCAGCTCGACGATCTCCGGCAGGGCGAAGATGCCCAGGCCCAGCACGATCAGCGGCACCCCGTCGTACAGATAATCGATATCCAGATTCATGCGGTACTCGCCGGTCGCCGGTGCGGCGCCGATGGCACCGACCAGCAGGCCAAGACCACAGGCCGCCGTGCCCTTGAACAGGTTCTTGCCGGACAGCACCGCCACCATCGTCAGACCCAGCAGCGTCAACACGAACAGCTCTGCTGACGAGAAGGCCAGCACCAGCGGTCGCGCGACGAGGATGAAGCCGGTCAGAATGATGGCGCCGATCACGCCCCCACACAGGGAGGACAGGAAGGCACTGGTCAGCGCGCGCGCCGCCTGGCCTTTCTTGGCCAGCGGGAAGCCATCCAGCACCGTGGCCTGTGACGCGCTGGAGCCGGGAATGCCCATCAGCACCGAGGCGAAGGTATCGCCGGTCGGGATGACCGCGACCATGCCCATCAGCATGCCCAGTGCATAACCGGGGTCGAGCCCGTAGAGGAAGGGCAGCAGTAGCGCCATGCCGGCGATGCCGCCCAGGCCGGGGATGATGCCGACCAGCAGGCCGACGAAGATGCCGATCATCATGAACAGCAGATGCGTCAGCGTGAAGACGTGTCCAATGCTGGACAGGAGGGTGTCGATCATGGCGTTGCTCAACCTCTTGTTCTTCTCTGGTGCTTCTTGCGCTCTCCAGCGTCATGGCGCTGGAGAGCGTCAGCGGGCTTCAACGAGATTGCAGGCGAATACCGTGTCGTTCCATCAGCCAGTGCTTGACCCATTCGTGCTGGGTTTCGCTCAGTTGCATGGCGTCTTGCAACTGCGCCGCTGCCGCCTTGCCGACCATCAGGCCATAAGGACCGACCTTCACCGCCGCTTCCTTGAGGAACTCGGGGTCCTTGGCCATGTCACGTGCCGCCTGACGGTATTGCTCCAGCAGTGCTGGATCGACACCCTTCGGCACCAGCAGCATCTTCTGCATGGCGTAACCGGAGGCGAAGAACTTGTGGAAGATCTGATAGGCCTCGTCATCGCGTGAATGGCCTTCCTGCGCCAGATACAGCTCGGAGAAGGTCGGCAGGTCCGGGAAGGACGGGTCGCGCTCGATGTGGCCTTCGTCATCCATCACGCCGAGGCTGAACAGCGGCACGGCCTGGCCGGCGTCGACCAGCGGCGTGACGTTGCTCCTGTAGGCGGAGGTGGTCTGGAAATCGAGGGCGACTTCGCCACGCTCGAAGGCCAGGCGACCTTCACCACGGCTCTTCATGCCGAAGACCGGATCAACCTGGAAGTCGAGCAGATCGAACGCCATCAGCACCGGCATCTCGAGCCCGGTCGGGTTCTGGCCGGCGAACTTCACCGTCTGGGAGGCGAGGGCCTTGAGCGCACTGGCGCTGTCCTTGCCCAGCGAGCTTGAGGCATAGACGACACCGCCTGTCGGGGCGGCGAGGATCGGTTCCCAGTCGGCATAGTCGTAACGCACGCGACGGTCGCGCAGCATGGCCGGATACTGGGTAGAGGCCGAGGTGACGACCATCTCGTCGCCATCATCGCCGGCACGCTTGCTGAACAGGTTGACGCCGGTGATGGAACCGCCCCCCGGCACGTTGTCGATGACGACAGCCGGGTTGCCCGGCAGGTCCCTGGTCACCCAGTTGGACATGAAGCGTGCCCAGACATCGGTGCCGCCCCCGACCCCGAAGGGCACGGTCCAGGTCAGGGTGTCAGGGACTTCCGCCGCGGCGTGCACGGCGGAAGACAGCGGCAGCAGGCCCATGACGGGCAGCATGACGGCCAGGGCGGTGGTGCGGGCATGGCGCTTGAGGGCATGGCGTTTGGGCGTAGACACGATGAGGGACATGGTCTGACTCCTGATTATTGTTGGAATGCGTTGTCAATCAGTGATGCGCTAACTGCATGGCGGCGCAGAGAGGTCATTTCATTTCAATCAAATGCATTGTAAATCAATCTTCTGCAGTACTTTCGTCACGCTTGTCGAGGCGCTGTCGGCGCAGAGGTACATGCGGTCGTGACAGCCTGGCGATCCTGCACGCGCGCGGACTGCGCTCAGGCGCGTTCAGGCATTTCCAGCGAGTCCGGGAGGTTCAAGAACACCTCGCCATTCATGATCTTGCGTGCCGTGCGCAGCAGGGACACACGGCTGGGGGTCATCGGGTCGCCATCGGCGTGTTCGACCTCGACGTCCAGGAACCCGGCCGGGTGCTCGAGCTTCACCTTCTCCGCCAGAGTCCCCGGTGTCAGCGTGCCGGCGGCCAGCGCCACGCGGTTGGCCAGAGTGCCCGGGAGACTGGTCGCGACGGCCAGCGTGATGGCCCCCGTGACGGCCAGCGCGCCATGGCAGCGATGCGGCACGAAGTAGCGTGCGCACAGGGTACCGCCCTCGGTGCGCGGAGCGGAGAGAAGCACCGGCTTGGGCAGCACCGAGTCACTGACGTCGCCCATGCCCATCAATTCCCCCGCCTTGAGGCGAATCTTCTCGAGGCGTGCCATCGCGTCACGGTTGGCGTCCATCTCGGCGGGCGCTTCGTTGCCTGCCCAGCCCAGACTTGCCGCTTCGATCAGTACCACCGGCGTGGCGGAGTCGAGGCAGGTCACCTCCACGCCCTCGATCACGTCGATGACCTGACCGCTGGGCAGCAGCTTGCCGGTCTTGGCACCGACAGCGCCCAGAAAGCCCAGCTTGATGGCGCTGCCGGCGCCGGGCACACCACTGATGCGCGTGTCGCCCTGGTAGGCGACGCGACCATCGGGTGTCGGGACCTGGCTGTCGATCAGGGTGCGGGTGTTGAGGTTGTGAATCCGCAGACGGGTCAGGTCACCCTTTGCCGGGATCATGCCGGTCTCGATGGCATAGGGGCCGACCGCGGCCAGCATGTTGCCGCAGTTCGGCGAGAAATCGACCTTGTCGCCTTCCACATCGACCTGGGCGAACAGATAGTCGATATCCGCTTCAGGATGCGTGGAGGGGCCGACAAGGGCGACCTTGCTGGTCAACGAATTGCCGCCGCCCAGCCCATCGATCTGCAATGCGTGGCCGGAGCCCATGACCTGGCGCAGGACTTCGCGACGGCCGTCGTCATCGGCGGGGAGGTGGTCCAGACGCAGGAAGGGGCCCCGAGAGGTACCGCCACGTAGGATCATGCAAGGAAGTGAATGCATCATGTTGGAACGCGCTCCTGTCTGTTTGCGCCTTTCTGAAGCATCACAGCCGATGATCTATGCATCAAATGCAAATAAAAACTATACTGTCACCATTACGCGCATTAATCCGAATAATGAATCAATAGGATAGTTGCATGCATAGATTGGAGTTTCTGGATCTGTCGGCATTTGTCGAAGTGGCCGAGAATCATTCCTTCAATGAAGCGGCGGAGCGACTGCACATCTCGCAGCCGGCCCTGTCGCGCCGTATCCAGAAACTGGAGGAAGTGCTCGGTGCAAAAGTGCTGGAGCGTACGACGCGGAGAAGCCGCTTGACGCCAATTGGACGTGATTTCCTGCCAAAAGCCCGCAAGTTGCTCGAAGATTACGAATCCTCTCTGGTGGGCGTTCGCGAGCTGGCCACCCACCGCAAGGGGGTGCTGACCATCGCCTGTCTGCCCACGGCAGCCTTCTACTTCCTGCCCAGCGTGGTGCGCGAGTTCAATACCGCCTACCCCGGCATCCGGATTCGCATCCTGGATGTCAGTGCCAATGAAGGGGTCGAAAGGGTGGTCTCGGGGGAGGCAGACTTTGGTATCAACATGGTCAGTGCCCACCATCCGGCAGTAGATTTCACCTCCATCTATCGTGATCCCTTCGTGTTGGCACTGCGTCGCGACCATCCGCTTGCACAGAAAAAGCGCGTCGAGTGGAGCGATCTGGATGATGTGCGCCTGATCACCGTCTCCCGCGATAGCGGCAACCGCATTCTGCTCGACAACACCCTGCTGTCCGCCGGATTGCATCTGGACGGCTTCTACGAGGTCCAGCATCTCTCGACCTCGCTGGGGCTGGTCGAGAGCGGGCTTGGCGTCGCCATCCTGCCGTCGATGGCGATGCCCGGGCCGGAGCACGAGGTGCTGTGTCAGCGTGAGCTGCCCGAGCCACGCATTGACCGCACCATTGGCCTGTTGCGGCGTCGCGGTGAGTCGCTGTCACCGATCGCGGAGCTGTTCATCGAGATTCTGCTCAAGCGCTGGAACTGACCACACGCAAGGGAAGGGCCCATGAGTGTCAGGCGTGCAGGGGCTGGCCAGCCTCGGTTCAATATATGAGGTGTTTATGTATAAGTTTTTTGTGTTTCACTAAAGGGCCAGGTCACGGCCAGCATGTTCGACGGCGTGGCCGATGACAGCGTCTCGATGTCGCGGGATCCGCCTGATGGCGCAGGTCGGTGAGGGGCTTGCTCCCACCTCGTGCCGTCAGGCCATTGATGACGTGGATACCTGCCCAACACAAGGATGCACATGCCCATGAGTACCCGAATAGCCACTCACGCCACCTCCCGTCAGACAGCCCTTGCGCTGGGCCTGGCGCTCGGACTTGGCAGCGCGCTGCCTGTCAGCGCAGATGAGCCGATGGCAGCCGATGACACTGGCAAGCGCGCGCCGCAGGGCGAGCACACGCTCAAGCATGAGCAGCTGGCCAGTCTGGTCGAGCAGGGGCAGGAGACACTGGCGGCAGACTTCAACGGTTTCCTCAAGCAGGTCGCGGAACGCAATCAGGAAGACAGCGCGGTTTCCGGCGCCATTGACCACTATCTGGCCGGCGAGCCGCTGGAGGGGGATGACTTCGTCAACGTCTATCGCCTGCTGGGGGTCTACAACCGACTGCAGTATGGCGATGACGTCCAGGAGCTGCTCAAGGAAATGGTCGCGATCCCGACCTTCAAGGTCGGTGAGAAACCCCAGCATGAAAACCCCGAGATCTCGCGTTTCGGGGAGTTGATCAAGGACAAGGCCGAGGCATTCGGCTTGACGTTCCGCAACGTGGATGACCGTGTCTTCGAGGTGGAGCTCAAGGGGACGGGGGAGGATGTGTTCGGCATTCTCACCCACGGGGATGTGGTGCCGGCGGACCAGGAGGGCTGGACGCTTGAGGATGGCACCCACCTGGATCCGTTCGAGGTCACCGAGATCGATGGCAAGCTGTACGGGCGTGGCACCGAGGATGACAAGGCCTCCATCGCCGCGGCGCTGTATGCCATGAAGTCTCTCAAGGAGAACGCGGTGCCGGTCAAGCGCACCATTCGCCTGATGATCGAGACGACGGAAGAGACCGGCGGTGAGGGCTTCGCCTATTACAAGGCGCACAACGCGCTGCCCGAATACAACATCGTGCTGGACAGCGGCTATCCGGCAATCACTGCCGAGAATGGCTTCGGCACCATCGATGCGCGCTTCCCGCTGGCACGCGAGACACAGACGGGGCAGGCGGCGGATGCCCTGCCGGCGATCACTTCCTTCAAGGGGGGACTTGCGACCAACCAGATTCCCGAGCGCTCCGTCGCTACCCTGCACGCCAGTGATGCCGCGGGCGCCAAGGCGCTCAACCACAAGCTGGAAGCGCTTGGCAGCCGTTACGTCAACGAGCACGGCAAGGATTTCAGCGTCGCCAGTGAAGTGAAGGGCGAGGACGTCATCGTCACGGTGACGGGCAAGTCGGCCCACTCATCGGCACCGGCCAATGGCGTGAATCCGGTGACACGACTGGCGGGACTGCTGGCCACCTCCGGTATCGATTTCCAGGACAGTGCCTATGAAGATGCCGTGCACTACCTGAATGACAATTACGGGCTGGATTATCACGGCAAGCTGCTGGGCATTGCCTACTCCCATGATTTCATGGGGCCGCTCAAGGTGACGCCGACCTATCTGGAGAAGGAGGACGACGCGCTGCGTGTCGCGGTCAACGTGCGGGCTCCGGCGGGCGAGAAGTCGCCTGAGGAACTCAGCCAGGTGATCAAGGAAAAGCTCACAGCCTATGCCAGGGAGCAGGGCATGGACGTGGCGCTGAACGTCGAGATTCGCGACTGGATGCTGCGTGACCCCAGCGGTGCCTGGCTCCAGACGCTGCTCAACATCTTCGGCGATACCACGGGACTCGATGCCGAACCGCGTTCCTCGGCGGGGAGCACGACCGCCAAGCTGCTGCCCAATGCGATCAACTTCGGGCCGTCGATGCCGGGCGAGACCTATACCGGACATACCTCTGAAGAGTTCAAGCGTGTCGACAATCTGCTGCTGGACATCCAGATGTTCACCGAGATGATGGCCCGCATCGGCAATCAGGATTCGCTCAAGTAATCGGGTGAGTTCGCGGGGCCGCCGTCATGTGAATCGCCTTTTGCATGGCGTATTGAAATAGACTTTTGAATAGCCCCGGAAATTGCCTCTTGCCTGGGTGACAGGCATCACATGCCAACGCCCGCCACCGCCCCTGATGAAGGGGCAGTGGCGGGCGTTGGCGTCTGTGAAGGTCGCCGGTCACCCAGTGTGGCCGCGCGATCTCACCTCGGGCGGTAGGGCTCGGCGGGGTGCGCGGTCGGGTAGGCGTCCATATAGGCGGTGGCCGCTTTCAGGAGATGGACGTCAGAGTGCCTGGCGCCTGCCAGCTGAAAGCCGACCGGCAGCCCCTGCGAGGTGAATCCGCAGGGGACCGAGGCGGCGGGTTGGCCGCTCAGATTGAAGGGGTACGAGAACGGCGTCCATTCCTCCCAGTCGTGCCATTGGCTGGCGGGCGGCACCTGATGATTCAGTGCGAAGGGGAGGACGGCGACGCTTGGCGTCAGCAGCAGAGGGTAGTCCTGATGGAAGCGCTCAAGCTGTTGGGTGAGCCGGTGCCGGGCCTCGAAGGCCTCGAACAACTCAAGCGAGGTCCAGTCGCGGGCACGCATGGCATTCTCGACCAGGCCGGGGTCGAGCTGTTCGCGCTGGCGGGCATCACAGCCTTTCCAGACCCCTAGCGACGCGGTGAACCAGATCTTGCGAAACATCTCGAGGCTTGAGTCGATGGGGGGATCGACCTCCACGATCTCGGCGCCAAGCCCCGCCAGACGCTCTGCGGCGCGTGCTACCCGACTGGCGATCTCGGGGTCGACATCGGCCTGCCCGAGGCGCGGGGAGTAGGCGATTCGCAGGCCTGTCAGTGGCGTGCCGATCTCCACGCCCCAATCCTCGGGTTGTCCGCGGGTGGCGTAGGGGTCTTGTGCATCATGACGGCCGATGACATTGAGCATGGCGGCGGCGTCGCGTGGGCTGCGGGTGAGCGGCCCGATACTGGACAGGGAAGCGGCCTGGGCGGGAGGCCACTGGGCTGTCCAGCCGAAGGTGGGCTTGAAGCCGAAGACACCACTGAAGGCGGCGGGAATGCGAATTGACCCGCCGGAATCTCCGCCTTGATGCAGGACTCCCAGGTTCAGGGCGGCGGCGGTGGCCGCACCCCCCGAAGAGCCGCCCGGGGTCAGCGCGGTATTCCAGGCATTGCCGGTGGCGCCATGCACGCGATTGTCGGTGACGGCCTTCCAGCCGAACTCGGGGGTATTGGTCTTGCCCAGCAGAATCGCGCCTGCCTCGCGCAGGCGCCGCACCGGAGGGGCGTCCTGCTGACAGGGCGTGGCTACCGTGGTGAGCGAGCCCTCGCGCGCCGGCATGCCGGCGACATCGGTGAGATCCTTCAGCGAGGTCGGGATGCCATCGAGCGGGCTCAGGGGCTGGCCCGCCTGCCAGCGCTGTCTGGCGTGATGCGCCGCCTCCAGCGCCGTGTCATGCGCGACATGCACGTAGGCGTTGACCGCCGGATTGAGTCGCTCGATACGGGCGAGCACTGCCTGTGTCACTTGCAGCGGGTCGAACTCGCCACGTCGATAGCCGCGCGACAGCTGCTCGGCGTCCAGGGTGGTCAGGTCATCCTGGGCGGAATGTGGCGTCAGGTCGTGGGGGAATTCGGCGTCGGGCATGGCGGCTCTCCTGCGGGTGAACGGGGCCCATCGATGGATGGCATATGGCGCTTGCATGGACGAGCGGTACGCTGTGGCTGGCGCATCGCTGACAAGACGTGGCCTGTTGTTCATGGCCTTGGGTCAGCGGGGCGAAACTCAAGGCTTGTCGAGGCTTGAAAAGCTCGCGGGAGAGCCGCATGGCGGTGAATGAGCATGACAGCGAGTCACCGCGTCAGGCTCGTTGGCGCCGATCATGGCGCATGAAATTCATCCAGAGTGATGGGAGGAGAGTCATGCCAGCCAAGTCCAGAGCACAGCAGATGGCAGCAGGAGCGGCGTTGGCCGCGCGCCGGGGAGAGCAGAAGGCGAGCGAGCTGGAGGGCGCTGCGCGTTCGATGTACGACTCCATGAGCGAGGAGGAACTCGAGAAGATGGCCTCCACCTCACGTGAGGGAAAACCGCGGCACGACAACCAGAGCGACGATTAGCACGACAACCAGAGCGACAACCAGCACGACCGCCAGCACGACCGCCACGATCGAGGTGGTGCCGAGAAGAAGCCACCCCGAGTGGTTTGCTCAGATGACAGGGCGCCCGGCAATTGCCGGGCGTGCTGTCATGAGTGCTGTCATGAGTGCTGTCATGAGTGCTGTCATGAGTCGCGTCATTCGCTGTCGAGAGAGGGTCAGCGCTGGTCGTCCAGGCTCTCGTGAGGCGGCTGATGCGACTCGCTGTCAGGCGGTGTCGGGCCGCCATTGGCCTTCGGACTGACCTTGGGCATCGCGATATCCGCACGCTTGCTGCGGCGCTCCTCGGTGCTGATGCCCAAGCGATCATCGCGGCGCTTCATCAGCTCCTCGTCGATCTGGCCGTCACGGGTGAAGGCCATCATCAGTTGCGGAATCCCGTAGGGGAAGTCGTCGCGGTCGATCTGCCAGGTGTGGAAGGTCTTGCCGTAGGTCGTGACCAGATCCTCGAAGTAACTGCGCTCGGCCAGTTCCGGGATGCCCGGAGCCACCAGGATGCCCGACTTCACCTCATAGTGATGGCTGTGCCAGAGCGGCTTCTCTTCTTCGGGGAGACGCTCGTAACGTTCGGCGCTGATGATGTACTCGATCCCGATCAGACGTGCGTCGCTGCGGTTGGAATCGAAGATGACGCACTGGTGGAGATCATGTTCCAGGTGGATGCAAAAATGACTGGCTTCCACCTGGCGGCCCATGTCATCGGCGTAATGGTGAAAGCCGTTGAGGTAGGTGCTCATCGCTTCCATCGGGTACTTGCGCTGCATGACCTGCGAGGCCGCGTCCAGCACCTGGTGCTTGAGCGGATGGCCACTGCTGACCTTGCGAGCACTGTTCAGACGGCGTCCCAGAAAGAAGGCGGTCGCCGCGGCCGCGCCAGCGAGCAGGCCAGTGCCGAAGCCGCGCGTGGAGTGTGAGGCGTGATGGCATGGGGTGGACGTACGATGATGCATACTTCCTCCTGCGTGGTCGTCTCGAGTAAGTGAGAATCCCTGTCACACCTTCTCATTGCAGTGCATCTTGCTTGGCGAGGTCAAGGGATGCGCGATGGTGACGTTCGAAACACGGCAATTCGTGCTCAAGGATTGCCTTGTGTCGCCTCCGCCCTCATGAATGAGGGAAATGATGACTGTCATGGCGTCATCGTTGCCCTGACAAGCCCCCTGAGTGACAGGCCGATGCCATGCACCTCCCTTTGATTGCCTGGAGATTGAATGAAACAGCTGATATTTGATTGTGACGGAGTCCTGGTCGATAGCGAGATCATTGCCGACGGCGTGCTCAAGGAGAAGCTGCCGCTGTGGCTGCCGGATCTCGGCACGAGCGAGCAGATCGAGCATGAGCTGGATCGCTGCCTGGGGATGATGACGCGTGACATCCTGGTGGACCTGGAAGGCCGCAGTCAGCATCGCCTGCCGGCCGATGCCCTGGAGCAGGTTCGTCTGGAGGTGGATCAGCGTCTCGCCAACGGCCTCGAGGCCATGCCGGGCGTGGTGAAGACGCTCGAGTGGATTCGCGATCAGCGCCTGCCCCTGGCGGTGGTGTCCAACAGCTCCGCCTCACGCATGAAGATCAACCTCGAGAGCTCGGGACTGCGTGGCATTCTGGACGAGATCGCCGCGGCCAATGGCGACCGCGAACTGCCGATCTTCACCTCCGATGACGTCATCAACCCCAAGCCGGCGCCCGACCTCTATCTGCTCGCCCTCAAGACGCTGGGTCGTTCCGCCGAGGAATGCCTGGTGGTGGAGGATAGCCGCACGGGAATGCAGGCAGCCGTGGCTGCGGGTCTCAAGGTCGTGGGGCATCTGGGGGCCAGCCACATTCCGCCGGGCCACGCCGAGGTGCTGCGGGATACCGGCGCCTGGCAGCTCATCAAGCATTGGGAGGAATTCCCCGAACGCTGCCGGGAGGCCGGCCACCAGGTGCAGGAGCCGGCATGACACGATGCCGTCCGAGGTGAACGACTGACATCATGAACCCGCAGGACGGCACTGGCTGGCTGTTGTAACATCGCGGGAGTGCCGTCATCGAAAAAGCGTCACAAGGGTGTCGCCACAGCGCCGCAAGCCGCTGTGCCTGACATCGTCGCGTGTCGAGATGCCGGCAGTCCTGTCCATTCATCGCTCCCTCGTGGCTTCTGGAGCTACCTCTTCGTCTTTCGGAAATCGTGATGATCAACGCCTTCATTGCCAGTGATACCTTTGAAAACAAGGGCTATTGGCTGCGCAAGCGTGTCCCCTGGTTCAGTCGTCGCTACGACGCCCATTACGGCATTGACCAGCTTGAGCCCGGCACCCCTCGGCATCAGCAAGCCTCTGTGGCGCTTGAGCATCTGCGCGCCGCGTGCGAATGCCAGGCGAGCGGACACCAGACGTGCGAAGAGCAGCAGGGCGTCGAGAAGATCATCTGGATGTATTGGCATGCCCCGCTACAAGAGGCGCCGGAAGTGGTGCAGTTGAGCGTGGCATCCTGGCAGAGACAGAATCCGGACCACGAAGTGCGCCTGTTGAACGCTGACAATCTCGAGCAGGTGCTGGGCGTGGACCTCATGGCGGCGTTCGAGCTATCCACCGTCAGGCTGTCGATGGCGATGAAGACGGATGTTCTCAGACTCTATCTGTTGAGTCGCTTCGGTGGCATCTGGGCGGATGCCACGACGTTCTGCCTGGCGCCGCTCGCGACATGGTTGCCCGGCGCCACCGCCAGACATGGCGTCTTCACCTTCCGTCAGCACAAGGCACCCAGCCGGCCCGTGGAAGCCTGGTTCATCGCTGCCCGGCAAGGGTCCCCGGTGGTCACGCGGGTTCTGGCACTGTTCGTGGAGCATCTGTTCCAGCCACGCCAGACGGCCGTGTTCGTGTCCAATCGTGCCAAGAATCACGCGAAGCTGGGGATTGGACGTCAGCATCCCACGCTGCTGTATGCCGATTTCGTTCGGGACGCCGAGCGCCACGGTTTCATGCCGTATTTCTCGGTGGGCTACTTCTTCAACGAGAGCCTGCGTCAGCACTACACGCCCTCTCTGATCGAGGCGTTCATGGCGCTGGACAATCGCTTCGCCAGCAATGGTGCACCGTTCGAGGTGTTCGAGACGGCCGTGGTCTCCAAGCAGACCTACAAGCGAGACTATGAGTACCGTGAGTTGTTCAAGGCACGCAAGGCCCACCTGCTGGCGCTGCTGGAAAGGCATCCCGAGACTGCGCCAGAAGCGGCCGAGGTCTGAGCCTGGCCAGTGTCCATCCCTAGGTGTCTATCCCTGGGTGTCGACAGATGAGGTCAGCGGCGTCGGCGGGAGGGTGACGCGAGGGTGATGCAAGAGTGACGCGAGAGTGACGCAAGAAAGCAAGACGACAAGACAGGCCCCCGGAGTCTCTCCGGGGGCCTGTCTTGTCGTGGGACGTAGCAGTGGGAGCTGGCAGCAGGAGCTGGTGGCAGAAGGGCGTGCTTGCCGGAGAGCCCCACAGAGCCTGCGAGGCGTTGGGCGTGTCATCGCTAGCGAAAGCAGATCCGCGTTCCCCAGGCCAGCAATTCCTCCTGAGTGAGGGAGCGCGACACCATGCCGATCATCTCATCCCCCCACTGATCCGCCCAGGTCAGCACGCCGTGACTGATGCCCCGCGATCTCATGAGGTCGCGTATCTCTCCCGTGCCCTTGAACCACAGGGCCTTGCCATCAAGGCGAGTCAGATCGGAAATGCCGTGGCAGTGGTGAATGCGCACCTTGTAGATGCCATCCAATGACATGACCTCGACGACCGGCACCATGCCCTGTTGCAGGGCGCGCGACAGGGAATCGAGCGTCATGCTGGCCTCAGCCTGCCGCTCGGCGGGTGAGCTGACATGCAGCGTGTCAGGGGGCGTTGTAGGGAGGGTGGCAGTCTCGGTATTCGCCGTGTGGCGCGAGGTGGAGGCTTGAACAGGCATCGGGGATTCTCTCCGTGGCAGGTCATGTTTCTATCACTTGTGTACAAGTAATGTAGAAGTCTTTCGGCGTGCTCGCCAATGCCTGTCAGGAGCCGCCTGCCAAAAACCGCCTGTCATGAGCTGCCTGTCATGAATCATCTGGCAAGCTTCGCCTGCCATGAATTCTCACACCGCTTTCCGATATCAGGATGATACCCGTCATCTGCCTGCCCCTTGGCGCACCCAGCGCCGGCCAGACGCAAGTTTTCCGTCGCTGGCCCTTGAAGTTCTGGGGAATCAGAGTCATGTCTACAAGGCACTGCGAATATTCGTTGGCGATAGCGCTACTCGTTTCTCGCTGGTGCGCGATCCACCTCACCGCTGTCACAGCTAACAGGGAGTAGCGATATATGACATCTGGAGGAAAGCGCGTATTCAGCGCGTCAGTCATCATCATTCTGGGTCTGGTCGCGTTGGGGGCAGGATTCCCCACCCGTTTCGGTGAATTGGCTGATCAGGCGCTTGGCGCCGTGACCAGCATGTTCGGCTGGTTCTATCTGATTTCCGTCTTTGGTTTCGTGATCTTTCTGGTCAGCCTCGCGCTGAGCAAATACGGCAAGATCCGTCTCGGGCCGCAGGATTGCCGGCCTTCCTACAGCTTCTTTTCCTGGGTCAGCATGCTGTTGGCGGCGGGGTTCGGGGTCGGGCTGGTGTTCTACGGCATGGCAGAGCCCATGCAGCACTATCTGAAGCCTCCCTTCGGTGACATGCCGGGGGAGACGCCTGAGTCCGCGCGCTACGCCATCCAATATGCCTTCTTCAACTGGGGCGTCCATCAGTGGGCCGCCTTCTCGGTCGTCGGGCTGATCATCGCCTATTTCCAGTTCAGGAAAGGGCAGGCGGGGCTGGTCTCCTCGGTGCTGTCGTCCGTGACGGCCAAGCACCCCAAGGTGCGCCGCTACGGGCCAGTTCTGGATGTCTTCGCGGTGGTGGCCACCGTGATGGGGGTCGCGACGTCGCTGGGGCTTGGTGTGTTGCAGATGAATGGTGGTCTGCACTTCGTCTTCGGAGTGGAGGAGAGCTGGCAGTGGCAGTTCATCATCATGGGGGTGATGTTCTGTGCCTACATGGCCTCGACCTGGTCCGGGCTCGACAAGGGCATCAAGCGGCTGTCCAACCTCAACATGAGCATCTGCATCGCGCTGATGCTCTATGTGCTGTTCACCGGGCCGACGCTGGATATCCTCAAGACGATCACGCTGGGGATCGGCGATTATCTGCAGAACTTCATCGGCATGAGTCTGCGCATGTCGCCCTATGACGGCAATGACTGGAACAGTTCCTGGACCGTCTTCTACTGGGCATGGGTCATCGCCTGGTCACCCTTCGTCGGCACCTTCGTGGCGCGTGTCTCGCGGGGACGTACCATCAAGGAATATGTGGTGGGCGTGCTGATCGTGCCGCCGCTGCTGGCCTGTCTGTGGATCGGTGTCTTCGGTGGCGCGGCGCTCAACATGGAGCTGAGTGGGGATGTCGGACTGGCTGCCGCAACGGATGCCAACATCACGTCCGCGCTGTTCGAGATGTTCGATCTGATGCCCTTCAGCAATGTGCTGTCCGTTGTCGCGATATTGCTGATCTTCGTGTTCCTGGTGACGTCGGCGGATTCCGCTTCCTATATCGTGGCGCAGATGACGGACGCCGGCTCGATCAACCCGCCGCTCTACAAGCGTGTGGTCTGGGGCGTGCTGATCGCGGCCATCTGTCTGACGCTGATCTCGACGGGCGGTCTCAAGGGCCTGCAGTCGGCCTCTGTCCTCTCGGCGTTGCCCTTCACCTTCATTCTTTACGGAATGATCGTGGTGCTGGTGAAGGAGCTGCGTGCAGACCGCCGCCAGATGCTCAGCCAGCTCTATCGCCGTCATGGCGAGACACCGGTCGGTGCGGATGTCTTCGAGGCTGATAGCCTGGCCGAGGAAGACCGCATCCGTCGTGCACCGGACGTCAAGAATCGCCGAGTGAACCCGCGCGATCACCATTGAGCCGAGCCTGTGCTCTGACAGCAAGACGCCGCTCACATGTCATGTGGGCGGCGTCTTGCGTGGGGCAGGAGGGTGGGGCGTGGTGGGGAAATCCCCTTTCGGTCAACGCCTGGCGACCTCGGCGAGTATCTCGTAGCTCTTCAGACGGTCTGCATGGTCATAGAAGTCCGAGTTGAACATCAATTCGTCCGCCTGCGTCACTTCCAGCAAGTGCTCGAGTTCGCGGCGAATGCGCTCAGGCCCACCGATGATGGCGGCTGCCAGATTCTGGCCGACCATGGCTTCCTCCCGCGCTGACCAGTCCAGCGTCTCGCGGGGTGGCAAGGCGCGCGTGCTCTCACCGCGGATCAGGTTCAGGAACTTCTGTTGCTGGGTGCTGGCCAGGAAGTGGGCGCGTTCATCGCTCTCGGCGGCGATCAACGGCAGGCCGAGCATCACGTAGGGCGCGTCCAGCACCGCGGAGGGCGTGAAGTTCTCACGATAGAGCCGGATGGCCTCCAGCATGTAGCCGGGCGCGAACTGGCCGGCGAAGGCGAAGGGCAATCCCTTCTCGGCCGCCAGGCGTGCACTGAAATCACTCGACCCCAACAGCCACAGGGGCACATGAGTGCCCTGACCCGGCATGGCCTTGACGCGCTGAGCGGGGGAAGCCTCGCCCAGGTACTGCTCAAGCTCGGCCAGCCGCTGAGGGAAGTCGTGCACGCCGGCGGAAGGATCGCGGCGCATCGCCTGCATGGTGATGCCATCGGAGCCCGGCGCTCGCCCGAGTCCCAGGTCGATGCGGTCAGGATAGAGCGTGGCCAGGGTACCGAACTGCTCGGCCACCACCAGAGGGGGATGGTTGGGCAGCATGATGCCGCCGGAGCCGACTCTCAGACGTGATGTCTTGCCGGCGACATGGCCGATCAGCACTGATGTCGCGGCACTGGCGATCCCATCGATGTTGTGATGCTCTGCCAGCCACAGGCGATGAAAGCCCAGCGCTTCGACATGCTGGGCGAGGCTGACGCTATTGTGGAAGGTTTCGGCAACACTGCCGGTGTCTCGGATGGGGGCAAGGTCCAGCACCGAGAGCGGTATCCTGCCCAGTCGTGAGGTGGATGCTGTCGTCATGTTCGCTCCTGAAATCGCGTTGCCGTGCAGAGGCAGCCAGAGAATCGCGGCCCATCAGGGTGCGTCTGACCGCTCTGCTGGATTGCGCCCAGCATAGTGGACAGGCGAGTGTCTGGCAGCGCCTCATCCTTCATTTCACTGTTTCTGATATGGCATGCATGGGAGATGTCTCGGGCATGCCGGGAGCCGAGCACGGCGACGAGGGACTCGAGCCACGAAGAGGAGACATGTCATGGACAGACCGCAACGCAAGGCAGGACGCAAGGGCCGGTGGGTCACGCTGATGTGCCTGGCAGTCATCCTGCTGGGCGTCGCGCTGCAGCGGGACATCCTCGTGCTGTCACGCTGGATACCCGCGCATCATCTGCCGTGGACGCCTCTGCAGCTGGGTGACCCGCCCGGCATGCTGACCGGCTGGAAGCTCTCACGACTCGACGATGACCCGGCCGCCTGTCGCGCCTTTGTCGAGCGGGAAGCCCCGCAACGGGTGACCTTTCTGCCAGATCGCCCCAGTGACAGTGGCTGTGGGCTCATCAACAGTGTGCGCATGCATGCCGTGCCCGGGGACACGGGCAAGGGACAGGGCGTTCGCTTCAACCAGTCCTTCATCGCCAGCTGTCCATTGGCCGTGAGCTGGTTGCGTTTCGAGCGCCATGGCCTGCAGACGGCGGCGCAGGAGGTGATGGGGAGTAGGGTGACGCAGGTGACCCATCTGGGGAGCTATGCCTGTCGCAATATCTATGGGCGGGAGAACGCACGTCGCAGTGAGCATGCCACCGCAGATGCGCTGGATGTCTCAGGCTTCACGCTGGCGGATGGGCGTCAGGTCCGCCTGCCACGCGACTGGACGGCACCAGAGGATGAGGGTGCCCCGGGGCGTTTCCTGCGCGCCGTGCAGGACGCTGCCTGCGAGAGCTTCGGCACCGTGCTGGGGCCAGATTACAACGCGGCACATCGTGATCATTTCCATCTCGGCACACGGGGCTGGCGATTCTGCCGGTGATTCCTCACGGCGTCTGAGCGGCGCTTTCCAAGCCGACCAACATTGATCGAAAAAGGCACTGATGCGACTCGCACAGTGCCTTTTTCATGCCTGATGTCTACGCCATTTCCGGTGTGACATGGCGCGACACATTGGTTTGCAGTTGAAACTCTCTGAATCCATTAGTCTTCATGGCGTAGGCAGACGATGCAGATGACAGTCTGACGGTGGCCACGAATTGTCGGACAGGAAAGCGACGCTGACGCAGATATCCTCACTGGAGATTCTCAGATGAAAAAGACAACCAAGAAGTCCCAGGCAGGTTTCGTGATGACGACCGAGTTGGTGTTGATTCTCTCGGTGATGGTCATCGGTATGGTGGTAGGACTTGTCACCATGCGAGATTCATTGACGGCGGAAATGGAGGATGTGGCAGAAGCTATCGGCCAGCTGGATCAATCCTATGCATTTGATGGTCTGGTCAACGCGGAAGGTACGGCATTCCTGGAAGGTTCGGGCTTCATTGACAGTACCGATACCAATGCCGGTGACGAAGTCACCTTTGATTTCGTGGCGGTCGACTTCACCGAGTCCGGCGCTGCAAATGGCTCCGGGCCAAGTACGGGTGGCGCTGCGGATGATGCGGCAAGTGCCAGCAGCTTCACTCCGTAATCGACATCGTCACGGGTCGGGTATCAGCGTCAGGATGCCCGGCCCACCCGCCATGCCATAACTGAATATCGGAGGATGCCATGAACATTCGTCTCAATGGCAGCACGACGATCGCCATGGTCGTTTTCCTGATATCCACCTCGATGGCAAGCCTGTTGGGGTATCGTCAGTACGAGCGTGTGGGGGCTGAAGAGGTGCTGGTGGCCAACGATCTCATCGCTCGGGGTCAGATCGTCACCCCTCAGATGCTGGAACTCAAGATGATGAAGGATGTGGCAGGAGGGTTGCAGGACATGAGCATGGCAATCGGCAAGGTCATGACGCGCAATCGTCTGCCGGGGGATGTCATCCAGCCCCAGGATCTCCAGCCGGTGAAACGTCAAAGTCTCTCGCACTACATTCCTGAGGACAGAGTACTTTTCTCGCTCCCCATGGCGAGTCATTCCTTCCCCGTCTCACAGATAAAACCCAGTGATACCTTCGATGTCATCGGTAGCCTGAACGGGCGAGTCCGTGTCATCGCACAGCAGGTTCGCCTGATGGGTACCATGAACAATCCGCAGCCTTCTCCGGTGGAGAGTGGCCCCCTGTCATCGCTGTCACCCCAGGCCATCGGCAAGTCTTCCAGTCAGACATCCGGCCTGGTCATCGCGGCTCTTCCTGAGGATATCTTCCGGCTTGCAAGTCTGGGCGCCCAGGAAAGAGTGTCATTGGTATTGCATGGCAAGGAGGTCAAACATCGCTTGCCAATCGCACCTGCCGTTCAGACGCGTCAAATCGAGATCTTCCAGGGATTGCAGCGTCGAAGCGTGGACATAACGCTGTAGGATTTCCGCTGGTGGAGACAGGGCCTTTTCCTCATCTGATGGCCGACGATTCGTGAAAGGAATACCGAAAACGTCTTTCTTGGATCAGCGGTCTCGGCGTGATCCTCGAGATCAGCCATACCCCGGAGCGCCCATGAACAAGCTTTCCACTCTTCTTCCCGAGACCCCTCGTCTCCTGTTGTGCCTGGCACTTTTCAGTGCCGGCACAAGTCACCTCGTCATTGCGGCCGAGGTGGACAATGCTCCCCTTGCCGTGGGAAAGCCGGCCTTGGCCGGCAGTGATCTCCCCGCCGCCGGACTCATCAATGTGGATACGGCCTACAGCAGCGGCAGTTCCCGTTCGCGCACCCTGGTGCAGTGGACGCACGCGCGATTGGCCTTCGGCAAGGACATCGAACGCATTGCCGTCGGCAAGCAGAGCATCATCGAGGTCGAGGTGATCGGCGGCCGTGAAGTCCTGATGCTGGGCAAGGAAGTCGGTCGTACCACGGTGATGGTGTGGTACGCCGATGGCAGCAACGAATCCTTTCTGTTCAGCGTGAGCCCGGATCTGAGTGTCCTGGGCAGTGCGCTGCGCGAGATTCACCCCTCCATCTCCATTCATTCCGCCCCGGACAGGCCTGTACTGGTGATGCGCGGCAAGGTGCCCACGGCAGACTATCGCCAAGCCGCCCAGCAGGCCGCGATGGATTACCTGCTCTCCGGTCAGCGGGGTGGCATCCAGCCTGCTGCCGCGGGAATGCCAGCGGGAGCACCGACGATGGGCATGAGCACCAGCATGGCAAGCCCGGTCATCAACCTCATCAAGGTGACCCAGAAGCCCAAGCCGATTGCCGACAAGCTCAAGGAGGCCATCGCGTCGCTGGGGGGAGAGGAGGTCACGGTCAGGCGGCTGCAATTCGGTGAGATGCCCAATGATCTCTTCGATACCTTCCTGCTGGAAGGGGAGGTGCGTGATCAGGTGGCGTTGACGCGGATTCTGAACGTCGCGGCGCGCGTCGTCGGGGGCAGTCCGCTGGCCGGTGGTGATGCGGGGATCGATGTGCTGGCGGATGAGTCCGGGGCGCTGATGGGGGACAACGCTCGCGCCGGGGGCTTCGGAGGCTCGATCACCTCCAGCAGTGGTGTCGGTGGTGGCGGCAGCCTGAGCAACAACATCCGCAACAACATCGCCCGCTCCAAGGTGCTTTCCATCGCGGGAGGGCGCCTCATCTCGATGATCGAGGTCCGTGACGTGCCGCAGGTACGGGTGGCAATCCAGATGCATGAAGTCAATCGCTCGCGCATGAAGGCCTGGCGTCCGGACCTGAGCATCATGACCAACGGCTACAACGCCAGTGGTCCGCTGGCGCTGGGCGAGACCGGCGCCGCCGGTGCCTCTGGGCTCGAGAATGCCCTGCAGATTCTGGATGGCACCCTGATCAACAACCTGCAGATCGGCGGCAGTGACATCGCCTTTGACCTGCTGTTCAGCCTGATGGAGAACGAAGGCATCTCGCGCACGCTGTCACGCCCGACCTTGACGGTACTGGCCGGCGAGAGCTCGGTCTTCCAGGTCGGCGGCGAGATTCCGGTTCCCTCCGCCTTCGCGCCCTCCGGCGTGGGCCAGGATGACACCCTGGGCGCCAACACCAACGGGGTGTTCAGCGGGACTGACTTCAAGTCGTTCGGGGTCCAGCTCAGCGTGCGTGCCCTGGTCGATGAAAATGATCGCATCACGCTGGATGTGCTGCCCACCATCTCGACGCCGGACACCCTGCTGACTCAGCAGATTGCCGACAGCACCGGCTCCGAACTCAACAGTACCGCCTTCAACGTGCGCAGCCTGCGCACCACCACGCGCCTGCGCGACGGGCAGCCGCTGATTCTGGGCGGACTGGTCTCACGTGACATGAGTGGCCAGGAAGACCGCGTGCCCGGCGCCAGTGACGTCCCGCTGCTCGGCTGGATGACACGCTCCTTCAATCGTTCCGATGTCGACAAGGAGCTGGTCATCATCGTGACCCCCACCTTGATACGGGAGCCGATCAATGAAGTCGCCCAGTGGAGTTTCCCGGATGGTGCCAGCCGTCTTGCCGACATGCCGCTGAGTCGTCTGCCATCTTCGCGTTGAGGAGTCCGTCATGAACATTCGTGAATCCGTGTGTCGTCTTGGGGTACTGGGCGTGATGGTGGGGTGGTTGGCTGGCTGTGGCTCCATCGACAGCATGCGGGAGTCTCGCCCGGATGCCGGAGATCGCCTCGAGTACCTCAACGAGCGCTATCAGCAGTTGATGGTGCAGGGCCGAACCTGTCTGGAGCTTGAGGATGTGGCAAGCCCGATGGTGGATTGCCAGCGCCTGCTGCGGGAAGCGGAGCGGCTGCACGTCGAGTACCCGCGCAATCCCGAAGTCCTGTACTTCAATGCCTTGCTGAGTCATGCGGCGGGACGTGGAGACAAGGCCCAGTTCTTCCTCGATCAGATGAGCATCGGGCCCTCGCACCCGCCGGAGGCCTTCGTGCTGCGCAGTCAGTTGGCGCTGGAAGAGGGCAACACGACTCTGGCGCGCAACGTGCTTGAACGTGGCATGTTGCTGCACCCGAATTATGCCGGTCTCTATGAAGGGCTGGCGGCGGTGGGCTATGTCGAGGGGCGCTATGACGATGCCGAGCAGCAGTTGACGCTGGCCTCGCGTCTCGGGGCGCCTGCCTGGCGGGTGGAGTATCACCGCGGCTTGATCAATGAGGCACAGGGGCATCTGGCGAACGCCTGCCGTCAGTTCGATGCCAGTCTGGCCCGCAGGCAGGACCATCAACCGGCACGTGCCCATCTGCTGCGCCTGGCGACGGCAGGGCACTGTCGGGGCGATGCCCTGAAGGCAGCGGCTGGTGGGATGAGGATTTCCTCATGAACGGCGCGCTGTCACGCATGCGACGTGGCCGAGCGTCCTCACAGGATGCTGAACGCCTCGCGGTGAGCGAAGTGGAGGAGGTCTCAGTTGCTGAAACACGTGCCCTGATCGCGCCTGAGATCATGGATCGTCTCAAGCGCGTACTGGTCACGCGTCTGGCCGATGAGCAGGGACAGGCCGTGCGTTATCGTCGTCTTGCGACGCGCCAGGGTGAGCTGGAGGGGGATCACCAGACTGCCATGGAGCGGGTTCAGCAGCGTCTGGCCTCCTCGCTCACCGTGCTCTGCGAGGAGTACCAGATCCAGCTCGATGGGCCCAGTCGCGAGCGACTGCTGGCCAGTCTGACCAATGATCTCTGTGGTTTCGGCCCGCTCACCGAGTTGATGAGCGATGAGAGCGTCAGTGACATCCTCGTCAATGGCGCTGATGAGATCTGGGTGGATCGCGGCGGGCGACTGGAGGCCACCTCACTCAGTTTCGACGACGAGGCGCATCTGCAGCGCTTCGTCGCGCGCCTGATCGCGCCGCTCGGCAAGCACC
The DNA here is from genome assembly GCF_013374055.1 of Cobetia sp. 5-11-6-3. Lineage (NCBI taxonomy): Bacteria > Pseudomonadati > Pseudomonadota > Gammaproteobacteria > Oceanospirillales > Halomonadaceae > Cobetia > Cobetia sp. 5-11-6-3. The sequence continues at coordinate 197,541 of NZ_BLWJ01000008.1, forward strand.
TGGATGCCTCAAACCCCATCGTGGATGCACGTCTGGCCGATGGCAGTCGTCTGCATGCGGTCTGCGCACCCCTGACCCCCGATGGCATCCTCGTCTCGATTCGCCGGTTCCGCCGGCACCATCTCACCGGGGCGAGGCTCGTGGACAGCGGATTTTTGAGTCCGGGCCTGCTGGCGTTGCTGGAAGCGGCCGTGATCGCTCGGCTCAACATCGTCATCAGTGGCGGTGCCGGGGCCGGCAAGACCTCCTTGCTCAACCATCTGGCCGGTTACATCAATGCGCGCGAGCGGCTGGTGAGCGTGGAGGAGTGCGCCGAGCTGGATCTGCAGCATCCGCATGTCGTCAGGTTGGAAAGCTATCCCGTCGCTGGAGACACGCCGCGCCCACAGGGGCTGGGGGAGCTTCTGCGCGCGGCATTGAGGATGCGCGCGGACCGCATCATCGTCGGCGAGGCACGTGGTGGTGAAGTCTTCGAGATGCTGCAGGCCATGACGGTGGGGCATGACGGCAGCCTGACCACCCTGCATGCCAATGGCGCGCTGGATGTGCCGGTGCGCATGCTGGCACTGGCCTTGATGAGCAGTGCTCACCCGGACCGTCAGGTGATCGAGGAGATGGTGCGTCTGAGCGGGGCGCTGATCGTGCATCTCGAGCGCGATGCCGACGGCCACCGTCAGCTTGCCAGCCTGGCCTGGCTGGGTGAGGCGCGTCCTCGTGAGCTGTTGCAGCGTCGTGCAGGCATGCCGGCCGGTGAGGCATGTGATGAAGACGCCTATCAGGCCGACCCGGAGGTGCTGGATGCCTTCCTCGCGCATCTGGCATCGCGCGGGCCCCCCCTGGCAAGCGGTGTCAGGGATGGCTGGTGCCAGGGCCCGTCACCGCAGGGGAACTGACATGTTGATCCTGCTGCTGGTCTGCATCGCGCTGTCTGCCCTGTGGTTGATCATCAGCATGATCAAGGCGCAGCGTTTCATGGGCGCGGATACCACGCTCGGGCTGATGCACCGCCGAGAGATGCCACGTCTCGAGCGTCTGCTGGCGTTGCTGGACATCAGCATGCGGCCGGTGCTGTTCGTGGCGGGCGTGTGGGGAAGCAGCGTGATGATCTTCGTGATCTTCCTCGGCTGGTTCCCCGGCAACCTGTTGCTTGCCTCACTGGCATTGATGACGAGCCTGTTGCTGGTCGGCTTCCTGCTGCATGAATTCGCCAGTCGGCGCATCTTCCGCTTCGAGGGGGATCTGATCCAGGCGCTGGACATGCTGGAAGCGAGCCTGAAGTTGGGAGACAACCTGCGCAACGGGCTGCGCCTGGCGGGGGCATCGTCCCTCAAGGCCTCACGCCGCGAACTGATGCAGCTTGTCTATCGGCTGGACATGGGACTGTCACTGAACGAGGCCTGCGAGCGGATGCTGCGCCTCTACCCCTGCGAGAGCGTCAGACTGTTCACGGCGGCGATGATCAGCGCCGAGCGGCGTGGCATGAGCTTCGCAAGCCTGCTGCCCTCCCTGCTGCCCACGCTGCATGAGCGTTACCAGATGCGCCGTCAGCTGCGTACCGAACTGTCCGGTGCGCGCTACTCCCTGCTGGTGATCGCCTTGCTTCCCTACGCCATCGTGCCCTTCATTCTCTGGAAGGAGCCGGACTGGCTGAGATTGCTGCTGGAGCACCCGCTGGGCAGCGTGCTGTTGCTGGGCGCCGTGTGCTGCCAGATTCTGGGCTTTGCCTGGCTGCGTCACATGATGAGGAAGCAGCCATGAATGGCCTTGCCTCGCTGCCGTCATGGTCGCTCCCCGACGCCTACCTGCCGGACATCATCATCCTGTGTGTGCTGGGCGCGCTGCTGGCGCTGTATCTGGCCCTGCAGAGCACCTTCAAGGTTCGTCTGGAGCAGAGCGGCATCGCGCAGGTGCTGCAGGAGCTGTTGCGCAATCCCGACGACATCCGACAAGGCCGCTCACTCACGCCACGTCGGCGCATGCGTCAGGCCGGGCTGGAGTCGCGTCGCGTGATCTGGTGGTGGGTATTCCAGCTGATGTTGCCCGTTCTGCTGGGCTTGCTGGTTCTGCGCGTTATGGGTACGGGGCTTGGCGCTCTGGCGGGCCTGCTGATGGGAATCCTCCTGCCGCATCTGTGGCTGGGGCAGCGTCGGCGTGAACGCCAGACACGCATCGCCGCGGCGCTGGGCCATCTGCTGGCCGTCTCGCTGGCGTATCAGCGCCATGGCCTGTCGCTGGCCGCATCGTTGCGGGAGGCTGCTCGTCAGGCACTGCCGCCGGCCCATCCGCTGGCCTTCGAGCTCGAGCTGTTCAGTGCGGAACTGGAAGGCGGGTTGTCGCTCAAGGAAGCCGCCTCGCGAATTTCCAGGCGCACTGGCAGCCGCGAATTGCACCAGTTCGCCATGTTGTTGGTGGCGGGCAACCGGATGGGCAACCCCTTGCACGATGTGCTGGAAGCCTTTGCCGCCCAGCTGGCGCGCCAACAGAGCGAGCGCCAGCGCAAGGCGATGCAGCAACGCAGCGTCAAGGCGCTGTTTCCGATGTTGCTCGTCGGCGGCCCCTTGTTCTTCGTGCTGGTGATCTTTCCGGCCAGCCTGCGCGTTCAGGAGGTTCTGATCCTGATGAGAGAGCTGTGGTAATGCGGCGAGGCCGACAGCCTCGCAAGCACAATCATCTCGGGGGAAAGCACATGGCGGCAGATAAGAGGTCGGTCACTCACGCATGCCGTTCGCCTGGCAGACAGGGCGGTTTCATCATCACCATCGAGCTGATCCTGATCACCTCGATCCTGATCATCGGCTCGCTGGTCGGGCTGGCGGCGATACGGGATGCCCTCTTCAAGCATTACATGACCCAGCAGTCACGCGAGCTGGTGGTCGAGGATGCCAACGGGCGCGCGCTGGGTGAGGTCTTCGATGTCGATGAACATGACGCCCCGCGCATTCTGTATTTCGATCGCAGCCAGCCTCCCGTGGTCAGTCGCGCCTTGATCGGGATACGGGATGACCGCTTCTCCAGTCGTGAGCCACTCTATTACGCCACTGCCAACTGCAGTGGTGACCCTTGTCTCAAGTCCGCCAGTGATGAAGCGACCGACAGCCGTGATATCGCCGGTGACGTGAATGCCGGCAGTGTCAGCTATCTGCATGCGCTGCAGGGCGGACCTGTCTATGCCATCGGCCCTGGCGAACCTGCCGCCTTGCCGGGATTTCTCTATCGCGGAACACCCCAGCAATGTCCTTTCAGCGGCAGGGACGTGCAGTCGCGCTGGATATCGCAGAAGGTGATCGCGGGGACGCCTTGCGAGACGTTCACGCTGGAAGAGCAACAGAATCCGCCGGCGGATACCAGCTGTCTGTTGAGCACCGGGGTGCTCGACCTGTGCACGCCACCCCCCGGGACCGTCGCGCAGGATGACATTCTCACCAACTACCTCGGCCCGGTGGATGCGTTGGTGGATGCGACCCTGGGCACGGTGAATGCCCTGCCCACCTGCAGTCTGCTGGGAGTCTGTGTTCCAGAAGTGGAGGTGGGAACCTTGTACTGTCCCGTGGGCACACAGCTTCAGGAGGACGGTGACCTGGTGACCGCACTGGTACGTTCGTTGTTCGATCAATTGCGAGCTACCACTGACCTGGGACTGATCGAGCCCTTGCTGCAGGAGGTGACGAACCTGCTCCCCGGCACGCTTGAATGCTCCGCGGAAGGGGGCTTCCAGCTGGCGGAAAGCGTGCCCTCTGCGGAGAATCCCTCCGACAATGCGCTCGAAGGACTGGCAGCGCCCTTCCAGTTGCGGTCACCAGGCAGCGCAGGCAATGTCTGGTTCAGAACCTCGCCGGATGGAGAAGGGCGCTAGCGGCATGAGCCATCGGCGTGTCTTTTATTTCGTGTCTTTCACTGCGCGTCTTTCACTGCGCGTCTTTCACTGCGCGTTCTTGACACCTCGGCTGATCACCGGCGCGCAGCGCTCGGGGTTGATGCTGACCACGCGCAGGCGATGCCCATCAGGCAACACACAGTCCAGGACCTGCCAGGCACAGCCCGGGGCGCTGCTGCCGTGGCTTTCCATCAAGTGTGCACCGTGGGCCTGCAGCAGGTACCTGACGTGAGGGAAGTCATCGCGATCCACCTCCAGGGTCAATTTGCGGCTATCCGGTTGCTCTGCGCTCAACTGCAACAACAGGACACTGGTCTGCCCATCGGGTGCGTGATGCAGCTCGAGCGTCGCGCTGGTCGCGTTGCGCAGCAATGTGGGCAGGGCGAGAGTCTCCTGGAAGAAGCGGCAGGCGGCTTCCAGATCGCGCACCTCCAGAATGGCTGGGTGCAGGGACAGGCGTTGAATCATGGGGGACCTCATGACAAGAGGGAGGGAATGAGCCTAGTGTCGTGGCAGTCCGTGGGCGGCGCACTTTGAATCTGATGATGGTCATGATGGCTTGTCGCTATCGCAGCGTGCACCGAGCGTGGCGTGGCAACTTGTCGCATTTGTCGCATCTCGCGACTGAACCGTTAGCATCCGTGCAACTGACAGAGTCAGGACCCATCGTCCAGGCGCACCGCATCGTGCGGTGACGCTCATCGCCATGCTTCCGGGGCTTTCATGTCGCTGCGCAAACTGGCCCTCATGGGGCTCAGTGCTCTCGCTATCATGTTGATCGTGCTGGTGATGGGGTTCAATGCCTCCCATCAACCGCGCGAGGCCTGGCCGACGACGCTGGAACTGTCTTCAACGCGCGGCACCTTGACTCCCGGCACGCTGGCCGGTGATGAATCCGGGCATCTGAGCCTGTTGATCCCCGGCTTCACCCATTGCCCGGATATCTGCCCGCTGTCTCTGGCGCGTCTGCAGATGGTCTGGCAGCGCCTGGACCTTCAGGATCAACACAGGTTGCACCCGCTGTTCCTGACCCTGGACCCCGCCCGCGACACCCTGCCTGTTCTCTCGCGCTATCTTTCCGCCTTCCACCTGCCGGTGACAGGCCTTCGCACGGCCCCGGACGATGAGCAGAGCCTCAAGACCCTGACGCAGCGATTGGGCCTCCAGTTTCATGTGCGCGAGCACGGTCCAGCCGTTCATCCTGCTGACGACTACATGATCGACCACAGCGTGGCGATTCTCGTCCTCGATGATCAGGGCCGACTGCGCGATACCTTGCCGCTCAGTCAGACGCCGGCCCAGCTGGCCGATCGCATCGAACAGCTGCTCGACTCGGTGCATGACTCGGTGCACGACTCGATAGATCAGGGCGCGGGGCATGATGTGCCAGCGGAGTCGGCCTCATGATGTCGGCTCCATGCTCGCGCCAGACTCGCAATGAGTCCGTCTCCTTCCACCGTGCACTGTCACGCCTGACGGCGGCCAATGGCCACGCGGTCTTCGTGATGTTGCTGGCGCTGGCCGCGATGCTGGTGATGCCACTGGCGGCGCCACGTGTGGTGATGGTGAATGATCACGCTGTCTTCGAGAGCCCCGGCGCCGGGCATTGGGTCAGCGGGGATAGCGACTGGATCACTCGCGCGGCACGCGAGAGTGGCTCCCAGGCGCAGATCACCCACAGTTCTGCCGCCTCGGATTGCCCATTGGCCAGCATGGCCGCCTTCACGCTGGCATTGATCGCCGCCGTGCTGGTACTGATGCTGGCAGTCCTCGGGCGAGACGCCACGCCTCGCCCATTGCCGGTCTCCCGACGGGAGATCGGTGTCCATCTACGTCCTCCCGGGCGGGCACCTCCTTTCCCATCAGTGTTTGCGTGAACGCTTCCGGGGCCGTCGTGACGGCTCCAGACCATGTTCGGTGACCCCGCGTTGACCGACGGACCCTGGATCCGTCGCACGTGGGGCGCCTGCTGATGGGTAATTTGTGCAATGAAGACCGCAACAGACACTGGAACCGCCAGCCGCACCGGGCGGGGGTTCAGCGATATCTACCGGGCAGTATGGCGCTGGCATTTCTATGCCGGCCTGTTGGTGCTGCCGTTTCTGGTACTGCTTTCCGTGACGGGAGGCCTGTACCTGTTCCGCGATGGCATCGATCAATTCGTCCATTCCGACCTGATGAAGGTCAACACGCCCGTCACGCAGAGTGCTCAGAATCCGGCAGTGACAAGCCTGCCGTTGAGCGAGCAGGTGGATCAGGCGCTCGCGAGTCTTCCGGGCACGCCGGTGCGCGTCGTGCCATCTCCCGCCCGTGACCTGACCACGGAAGTCGATATCGTGGCAGCCGATGGCAGTGGCAAGCAGGCCGTCTACGTCAATCCTTACAGCGGCGAAGTCCAGGGGCAGATGGCCTACCGCGACAGCATCATGTGGACGGTACGTCGTCTGCATAGCCTCGCGATCACGGGGCCGATCGGTAACGCGGCGCTGGAGATCGCTGCCGGGTGGTCGATCCTGCTCGTGTTCAGCGGGCTATATCTGTGGTGGCCGCGGGGCCAGAAAGGGGGGGTGGTCACGCTGCGGACCACGCCGGCCCGCCGGCTGTGGTGGCGGGACCTGCACGCCGTGTGTGGCATCATCGCGGCCGGCTTCATCGTGTTTCTCGCCGTGACCGGCATGCCGTGGTCGATGGTCTGGGGGGCCAAGGTCAACGAGTTGGCCAATGGGCATAACTATGGGTACCCCGATGGCGTGCGCGTGAACACGCCGATGTCGGATGCCCGCCTGGTGGATCAGGAATTGACCAGCTGGTCGCTTGAACAAGCCGTTATCCCGTTATCTTCCTTGCCGGGTGACACCGCTGATCCCATTGTCGACGAGGGTGAGCACGCCGGTCACGGCGGCTCTGGCGCAAGTTCCGCGCCGGTGAAAGCGGCTGTGCCACTGAGCGCTGCCGCGATTGCCCACGCCGATATCGGTCTCGACGAGGCAGAACGCATCTTCGCTCGCGAGGGCCTGGCGCCGGGCTATGCCATCAATCTGCCGAGCACCGCTCAGGGCGTCTATACCGGCTCCGTGTATCCGGATGCGCTGGAGCGCCAGCAGGTCGTGCATGTGGATCGCTACTCCGGCGATGTGCTGCTCGACATGCATTACGCCGACTACGGGCCGTTGGGACGGGCGCTGGAGTGGGGCATCAATGTGCATCTGGGGCAGCAGTACGGCCTGATCAATCAGCTGATTCTGCTGATGGCGTGTCTCGCGATGGTGATGATGAGTGTCGGGGCAGGCGTGATGTGGTGGAAGCGTCGTCCGGTGGGCGGTATCGGTATCCCGCCGCTGCCCAGGGAGCGCAAGCGTATCGCCGGTGTCTGGGGTCTGATGATGATCATCGGGGTGATCTTCCCGCTGGTCGGCCTCTCGCTGATCGTGATGGGCCTGCTCGATTGGCTGTGGATTCGTGTCAGTGCCTCTCGTCACCACGATGCGGCGGAGGCCAGCGCATGAAGCCGTCATCCGTTTTCCCATCACTTCCCTCAACCGTCTTCCCATCACTTCCGTCTTCTCCGCTCGCGCAGGCCATGAGCGGTCTGCCCAGTCGTCGGGGTCTGCCAGTGACGGTCGCGGCGGTATTGGCGAGCAGCGCCTCATTTGGCGTCCACGCCGAGGAGAGCTCCGTCTCGCAACTGCCTCTGGTGCATGTCGAGGCCGAGGCACCCATGGCCAGCCCCATCGTCGAGTCAAGCCAGGGGGATGCCAAGGGCAATCTGGATATTGGTGAGCAGTTGCGTGAGGTCAACGGCGTCAGTGGCTCTCGTCTGGGCAGTCATGGTGTCTCGGCCATCTTTCGGGCGCAGGGCGGTGAACGCCTGATTCAGGAGGTCGATGGGGCGCCGCTCTATCCGGCCTGCCCCGGGGGCATGGACACCACGCTGGGCTATGCGACCACCGGCAGTCAGTCGGATCTCACCCTCTACAAGGGCGCGCAGAGCGTCAGTCGTGGTCCCAGCTTTGCCGCAGGCACCGTCGAGGTGACGCGTCACACGCCATCACGCACCGACGATGACGGCGTGCATGGCACCTTGGGGGCCGGCTGGCGCAGCAATGACGATGCCACCAGCGAGACGCTGTCGCTGACCGCCAAGCAGGGCGATGTCTGGGCTGCGCTGGACGTCGAGCATTCCGAGCGCAACAACTACGAGGATGGCAACGGCGATACCCAGTCTGGTGCCTATCGCAGCGACAACGGCAGTATTCGTGTCGGCGCCTTCGCCACCGAGGATGTCGCCATCGAGGCGGGGATCGCTGTCGTCAGGATCGACGATGCGCTCTATCCCACCATGGATGCGCCACGCAGTGACATGGACCGCCAGTACCTCAAGCTGACCATCGACAACGTCGGGCCTTTCTTGCATACCGAATCGCAGATCAACCATGCCCGCGTCGTGCATGACATGGACAACGTCACCCTGCGTGACGTTGATGATTCCAGATCGAGCATGGACATGAGCTCAGACATGGACATGGACATGAGCGACATGGCCATGTTCTCCAGCGCGACCACCGAGACCTGGTATGCCAGTACCCAGGGTGATATCCCGCTGACCGTCGCCGGGCGTGACGCGACACTGACATTGGGCGCTGACGCCGAGCGTCTGGAAAGCAACGCCGACTCCCGGATGGGCATGTCGCTGGACAGCCTCTCGGACAGTCAGACCTGGCCGGATGTCGTGCGCACGCGCGGTGGCGTATTTGCCGAGCTGGATACCCCGCTGGATGCCGACAATCGTCTGGTGACTGGTGCGCGCTATGACGTCTCCCTCAGCGATGCGCGAGATGCCGATGAGGTGGTGGGCAGCAATGCCTCGGCCATCTCCGCCTGGCGGGATCAGTACGGAGAGGATGTCGAGGCCAGTCAGCGGAATGGCGAATTCAGTGCGCTGGCGCGCCTGGAGCATCGCGTCAATGAAGCGGTGAAAGGCTACGCGGCGCTCAGTCGCAGCGTGCGCTTCCCCACCGCCACCGAGCGTTATTACAACCGCCAGTCCGAGACTGACGGTTGGCTGGGCAATCCCGAGCTTGAGCCCGAGATCCATCAGCAGCTCGAACTTGGCGTGGCGGTCAGGCAGGGCGCCTGGCGCTATTCGGCGGACACCTACTACAACCGGGTGCATGACTGGATCGAGTTGCGCGAAGGGGACTCGCTGACCACCTATGACAATGTCGAAGCCGAGATCTATGGTCTCGAGCTGGAGGCCAGCTGGCAGCAGCATGGCTGGCGGCATTCGGCAGGCGTTGCCGCCACCCACGGCACCAACCTGAGCGATGGCACGCCGTTGTCCCAGGTGGCACCGTTCAATGGCTATCTGGCGACACGCTATGACGCCGATGCCTGGTGGGCCGGTGCACGTCTCGATGCGGCAGCACGCCAATCACGCATCTCCGACAGCGAACAGAAGACGGCAGGTTTCGGCATCGTCGGGCTGGAAGGGGGCTATCGTGTCACTGACGCCATCGAGCTGAGCGCCGGTATCGCCAACCTGTTCGACAAGGCCTACGCCTACCACGTCAATCGCTTCTACGATGACCCGCTGCAAGGCGACGTGCGCGTCAATGAGCCCGGGCGGATCTTCTGGACGCATGCCCGCTGGAGTTTCTGAGGTCAGTGTCACTGCAACAGTGAGCGCTGGACGCTGGTCGTTATCCGCAAGAGTGCGAGAAGCCCGCCATCGGTCGTCAAACATGACCGATGGCGGGCTTCTTGTATTGCCGATGATAGGCGTCTGTGATGCTACGCCAGACGGCTGGGTTGCTGTTGAGTGATGCAGTGGATATTGCCGCCACCTAGCAGTATCTCGCGCGCCTTCACGCCAAGTATCTTGCGGGTCGGGAAGATGGCTTGCAGTTTCTCGCGTGCGACCTCATCGAGTGCCGGGTCCAGCAAGGGCATGACAACAGCGCCATTTGCGATGTAGAAATTTACGTAGGACCCTGCCATGCGATCGCCCGGGCGTCTAGGATGCGAGCTGCCCAGTCGATCCAGCCCATTGGCTTCATCTTCCTCAATATATAGTGGGCCGGGCTGCGGTAGCAGGTGCACTTTGAAGGCACGCCCCCTGGCATCCCTGGAGTTCTCGAGAACCTCAAGTGCCGCCCTGGAGATTGCATGCTGTGGGTCCTTGGGGTCATCGCTCCAGTTGAGGGCGACTTCAGCGGGCCCGACGAAGCAGCACAGGTTATCCACGTGGCCATCCGTCTCATCCAAGTGACAGCCATTTGGCAGCCAGATGATGGTGGTGACACCGAGATGGTCCTTGAGGATCTGCTCGATCTGCTCGCGGCTCAGGTCAGGGTTGCGATTTGCATTGAGCAGGCATTCCTCCGTCGTGATCAGCGTGCCTTCACCGTCGACATGAATAGCGCCACCTTCCAGCATGATCGAGGCATCAAAGCGCGGAACATCCAGAATCTGCGAGATCTTGGTGCGAATTCTGCGGTCCTTGTCCCAGGGGAAATAGAGCCCACCGTTCAAGCCGCCCCAGGCATTGAACTCCCAATCGATCATGGCAATACGGCCATCCGGATGTGTCAGGAAGGTCGGACCTACATCACGCATCCAGGCGTCATTGCTGGAAATCTCGACCACGCGCACATTGGCAGGCAGCTCGTTGCGCGCATTCTCGTATTGTTCGTCATTGACGCCGACGATGACGGTCTCGCTGCCGGCGATGGCCGTGGCGACATCCACGAAAGCCTGTTGGGCGGGCTTGGCACCGTAACGCCAGGTGTCCGGTCGCTGTGGCCATAGCATCCAGCAGGCATCATGTCTGGCATATTCGGCAGGCATGAAGAAGCCCTTGGCAGCAGGTGAGCCCGGAGTGAAGACATCAGGAGAATGATAGGGGGAGGGGCTGGTCATGATGTTCGTCTCACAGGTAGCCGGCAGCAAGGAAGATGAGCGCGGATATCGATGCCGCGATCAAGACATAAGGCAGTTGGGTCAAGGCATGCAACATGGGAGAGCAGCCACTGCCCTGTGCCGAGAGCACGGTGGAATCTCCATAGAAACAGGCGTGACTGCCGAAGGCGCTGGCGGAGATCAGTGCGCCGACGACCAGCGGCATGTTGGCGTCCATGCTCACGGCAAGCGGCAACACGATAGGCATTGCGACGGCAAACAGGCCCCAGAAGGAGGCGGTGGCGAAGGCCAGAAACGCCATGGTCAGGAAGATGACCATCGGCAGCAGGCCCGGCGTCATGATGGGCTGCACGTGCGTGATGACGAAGGTGGTCAGCCCCAGGGTGTCATTGACTTCCTTCAAGAAGAAACCGGCCACCAGCGTGCCGAGTGGCAACAGCATCGACTTGAAGCCTTCCAGTGCCGTGTCGAAGGTGTCATTGAAGCTGAGCAGTCGCTGGGCAAGGATCATCACGAACAGCACCAGCAGTGCCACTATCACGCCACGCAGGATGTCAGTATCGAAATACCAGGTGAAGAAGACCAGCGCGAACATCGGCAACAGGAAGTTGAGCAGGTGCGGCGGTGTCTTGCCGGTATCTTCGACTTCCAGTGTCGTGTCAGTGCTGTCATCGGGGATGGTCTGCCCAGAGGCGGCACGCAGTTCGGCGGTTTTCATCGGGCCGATATCGGGAATCCAGCCCATGGCGACCATCGGTACGATAGCTGCCGCCACCCAGGCGTAGAACATGTAAGGGATGGCTTCGATATACATGGATATGCCATTGCCCGGGATACCATTTTCTTCCAGCAGGCCCGAAAAGAAGACTGCCCAGGTAGAAAAGGGCACCAACACACAGACAGGTGCTGCGGTAGAATCGACGATGTAAGCGAGCTTTTCGCGTGAGATGTTGAATCTATCGGTAATCTTCTTCATCGAGGCGCTGATGGTCAGCGCATTCAGATAGTCATCGACGAAGATCACCAGACCCAGTACCCAGGTCGCCAGCAAGCTTTGATTCTTGGTCCGGATTCTGCTGCCAAGCGCTGCTCCGAAGCTGAGTACACCGCCTGTCTTTACCAACAAGGCGATGAAACTGCCAAATAGTCCGCACACCAGAATGATCCAGGTGACCGTGTCATTGGCCAGTACAGTCAGCATGGTATCCGCGCCATCAGAAATGGCATTGTAGGGATCAATCATCAGCAAGCCGACGATAGCTCCCGTCATGAGAGATTCAATTGTTCTGCGCGTGATGAGCGCCATGAGGAGCACGATGCCAGTGGGGATCAGGCTCAGATATCCGAAGTTCTCCATGTCATACCTTTTGTCTTTATAATTTTTTGGTCGATGTGACGGGCACTACCGCTGGCAATGGGAGAGGTCGGGTGCCAGCGGAAATCGTCGCGAGGAGGCAGGTGCCCGTCTATCAACTCGCGGCATCAGTTCATCATTTGGAGCGCTTACAGGTACCCGTCCTGCGTGAGTGATTCGGTGACGGCTGTGAAGGAGGCATCGAGGATAGCCACTATCTGGTCGATCACGGCTTCATCCCAGATCAAAGGCGGAGAGATGATGTTGAGGTGCCCGACAGGGCGAATGATCAAGCCACGCTTCTGGGCTTCTGCAGCGACTCTATCTCCGACACGTGCTTCCAGCGGCAGCAGCTGGCCGGTGGCTTTATTCGCTACATTTTCCAAGCACATCATGAAGTTACTGCCACGAACGTCGCCAACGGTAGCGTGATGCTGGAGGGTTTTCAACTGTGCCTCAAGATAGGGGCCGACTCGCTGGATGTTCTCGCACAGCGCTTCTCTTTCCATGATCTCGATGTTCTTTAGCGCGGCGGCACAGCTCACCGGATGGCCTGAATAGGTGAAGCCGGTGCTCAGTACACCGCCTTTCCCCTGGGGCGTGCCCAGCACCTCATAGAGAGAATCGGAAATCAGCGTGGCGCCCAGCGGAACATACCCCGAGGAAAGTCCCTTGGCGCAGGTGATGATGTCCGGGCTGAGCCCGAAGACCTTTTCACTGCTGAAGAAGTGGCCGAGACGACCGAAGGCTGTCACGACTTCATCGACGATCAACAGGATGTCGTGCTGGCGACAGAGTGCCTGCATGCGAGTGTGGTAACCCTCGGGAGCGACGAGAACACCGCCGGCGCCCATGATGGGTTCCATGATGAAGGCCGCGATATTGTCAGCGCCCAGTGTGTCGATTCTGGTCGAGAACTCCTCCACAAGGTGATCGCAATACTCAGCTTCACTCATGCCCTCAGGGCGACGATAGCAATTGGCTTCGCTGAGATGACTGACGTGTGACTCCAACGTATCGAACATCCAGTTATTGCTTTCGATACCTGTCAGGGTCGCCGCCATGTAGGTGGTGCCGTGATAGGCATTCCTGCGCGAGATGATGGTCTTCTTCTGCGGCTTGCCGATACGGTTGAAGTAGTAATGCACCAGACGAATGGCGACATCATTCGCGGTGGAACCGCCGCAGGTATAGAAGACATGGTTGAGGTGCGCCGGTGCCAGGCTTGCAAGCTTGGCCGATAATTCCGCTGCCGGAATGTTGGTCAGGTTGTTGAAGGTGGAGAAGTAGGCCATGCGGGTGGCCTGTTCTGCCATCGCGTCGCCGATCTCCTTGCGGCCATGGCCCACGTTCACGCACCACAGTCCGGCGATTCCATCGATGAAGCGATTGCCCTCGATATCTGACACATAGATACCGTCGCTGTCGCTGATGATGTCGCAGCCTTGCTCGTGGAACGTCGAGAAGTCGGTGAACGGGTGGATGAAATGATTCTTGTCCTGTTCCCAGACCGCTTGTGCATCGGCGCTCAGGCCATGTGCAGGGTGATCGGAAGGCACATCGGTACGTGAAGTGTGATCCAGAGTGTGAGTGGTCATCGGTCTTGTCTCTTGTTGTTGGGAGTTGTCGAGGCGTGTCGTGGAAGCCTGTTGCCCAGACTAGCCAGTTCGCATGGCGACTCGGTATATCCCAATGGGGGTATTTCGCAGCGGGGGGGCGACTTTCTATGGTGACTGCCTACTCGGCGAGCGACGGGAGCCCTAGAACAGTCCCCTTGCTCGCCCTTCGCGTCACGAACACAACAACAAGAGGATATGAGAATGCAGGCAGCGGCAAAGACATCGCTCAGGATTGATAAGCAACGTCTCTGGGATAGCCTGATGGCCATGGCCGAGATCGGAGCGACAGCCAAGGGCGGCTCATGTCGATTGGCATTCAGTGACGAGGACACTCAAGGAAGGCGTCTGCTGATTGAGTGGTGTGAAGTGCTCGGTTGCAGCACGCGGGTAGATGAGGTGGGCAACCTGTTCATTCGTCGCGAGGGCAGCGAGCTGGGGCTAGATCCGGTCTCGACCGGCAGTCATCTGGACACGCAGCCAAAGGGCGGACGTTTTGATGGGATTCTCGGCGTGCTGGCAGGACTTGAGGTCTTTCGAGCATTGGACGCGCAGGGCATCGTCACGCGCCGTCCGTTGGAATTGATCGTGTGGGGCAATGAAGAAGGCAGTCGCTTTTCCCCGGCTATGGTGGCCTCCGGCACCTATGCGGGTGTCTTCGATCCCGCCTATACCTTGGCGCGGGAAGACGGCGATGGCATCACTTATGGCGAAGCCCTGGCGAGCACCGGGCTGCGCACGCCAGATCTTAAGACCGGCCCAAGGCTAGACAGCTATTTCGAGCTGCATATCGAGCAGGGCCCGGTGCTTGAGCAGGAAGGCAAGTCCCTGGGTGTCGTCACCGGCGTGCAGGGCATTCGCTGGTTTGATGTCACGCTGTCTGGTGTCGCGGCGCATGCAGGGCCGACACCGATGCGCTATCGCCGCGATGCGATGATGGCGGCGGCGCGTCTAATTGATCAGATCCACCAGCATGTGCAGACAGATCCGACGGGGAATGCGCGTGTCACGGTGGGCACCCTGAATATTCCCTCCGCCTCGCGCAACGTCATTCCGGGCGAAGTCAGCATGACGGTGGACCTGCGCCACGTGAAAGAAGCCGAGCTTGAAACACTGGAAGCCACATTCATGAAGATGCTTGAGAAGGTGTCGGAGGAATATGGTGTCCGTGCAGAGCATGAGCGAATCTGGAAATCGGAAGTCGTCGATTTCGACGCGACCTGTATCGAGATCGTCAGACAGTCCGTCGCCAATCAGGATGTGCCGTCACGCGAAATGATGAGCGGCGCCGGACATGATGCCGTCTATGTCTCGCGCGTGGTACCGACGGCGATGATCTTCGTGCCGTGTCTCGACGGCATCAGTCACAACGAGGCGGAATATGCCTCGCCTGAAGACTGCGCGCTTGGCTGTCAGGTATTACTGGAATCGCTTCTGGCACGTGCCGATTGCTGATTCCTGCGTCGTCCTCTTTCTCACGCCCATCGCCAGTCTCGCATCGGAGTCACACCATGTCCCTGACCCACGCCCAATGGCAGCAACGTGCCAGCCAGCTGTCCTATGAAACTCGCGCCTATCTCAATGGTGAATTCACTCACGCCGCCAGTGGCAAGACTTTTCCCTCTCTCAATCCTGCGACAGGTGATCTCCTGGCAGAGGTGGCTTGCTGCGAGGCGCCCGAGGCAGAACGCGCCGTGGGTCATGCCAGAGCTGCCTTCGACGCGGGCGACTGGTCGCGGCGAGCACCGGCAGCCCGCAAGCGCACCTTACTGCATCTGGCAGAACTCATCGCCGAGCATCAGCAGGAGCTCGCACTGCTCGATACGCTCGACATGGGCAAGCCGATCACCAGTGCACTGGGGGACGTGGCGTCTGCCATTGAGTGCCTGCGCTATACCGCAGAGTCGCTGGACAAGCTTTACGGGCAGGTCGCGCCGACCGGGGAAGAGGCACTGGGGCTTATCGTGCGCGAGCCACTCGGTGTGGTCGTCTCCATCGTGCCGTGGAACTTCCCGCTTATGATGACGATCTGGAAGATCGCGCCGGCGCTGGCCACCGGCAACAGTGTCATCCTCAAACCTTCCGAGAAGTCATCGCTCTCGGCGCTGCGTCTGGCGCAACTGGTCGCGACGACGGATATTCCCCGTGGTGTCTTCCAGGTACTGCCGGGATTTGGAGCGGATGTCGGCAAGGCCCTGGCGCTCTCGATGCAGGTGGACGCACTCGCCTTCACAGGCTCGACTCAGGTAGGCAAATTGTTGACGCAATATGCGGGGCAATCGAACCTGAAACGCACCTTCCTCGAATGTGGTGGCAAGAGCCCGAATATCGTGTTTGAGGACTGTGCTGACATCCCAGGCGTCGCACGTCAGGCCGCTGCGGCCATCTTCCATAATCAGGGAGAGGTTTGCATCGCAGGTTCTCGCCTGTTGGTGCATAACCGTATTCGCGAGCCATTCGTTCGTGCGCTGTGTGAAGCTGCCAGGAGCATGCAGCCGGGGGACCCGTTGGACCCGCAAAGCTTCATGGGCGCCATCGTCGATCAGGAACAGTACGACAAGATTGCCAGCTACATCGCGATCGGTGAGCAGCAAGGGGCAAGACGTGAGGCGATCTTCACGGACGACAATCGCCAGGTTGAGGGCTGTTTCATAGCGCCGACCATCTTCACTGGCGTGACGGTAGACATGGCTATATCCAACGAGGAAATCTTTGGCCCGGTTCTCGCCGTCATGGGGTTTGATGATGAGGAAGAAGCGATTGCGATCGCCAATGACTCTGACTATGGGCTGGCAGCAGGACTCTGGAGTCAGGACGTCAACCGAGTGATTCGTGTCGCGCGCCGCCTGCAGTCTGGACAGGTCTACATCAACAACTGGGCAGGGCCGGACATGACGATGCCCTTTGGTGGTGTGAAGCAATCCGGCAATGGCCGCGACAAGTCACTGCAGACACTCGGTGAATATACCGAGACGAAGTCCATCTGGTTGGCTATTACCTGAATGGTGGTAGCGGGAATTAGCCGTGCCGGACGTTCTGACACGAACAAGCGTCTTGCAATGAAAGCGCCAGGCTCCTGCCTGGCGCTTTCATTGGCGTTCGGGGCGTGATCGCTCCGGATGCGCCAGCGTTATACCTTCGTTGGCTATGCTAGGATGTCTCGATACGTCACCAGGGTCGGCTCATGATTCACAAAGACTTGTTGTGCGCTCCAGAAATATCGAGTTGGCATTGCGTGCTGGCGAAGCTGATGACATCGGCATCTTCGGCTGAATTCCCTCGCTTGCTGCAGGACGTCTTCCACGACGTTCTGCCTTTTGACACGATACTGGTCAGCACCTACAAGCAAGGGTGCGCACCCATCCTGATCTACGACAACTATCCTCCTGAGCGCCGGCAGCAGGGGGTAGAGCGTTATATTGGTGATGCATACATATTGGATCCCTTCTATACCTCGACCCAGCAAAGGTGTCGTCCCGGCGTCTACCGCCTGAGTGAGCTGGCGCCTGATTGCTTCGAGGACAGTGAGTACTACAAGCATTATTACGGCGCGTTGGGACTCAAGGATGAAATTGGCATCTTCATACAACTGCCCGGCGACATCGTGATGGTGTTTTCGCTGGGATTGCATGAGACCTCTCTGCCGCTGACTCGAAAATCACTGCTGGCGCTCAAGAACCTGCAGCCGATCATCGAACCCCTCGCGCGTGAGTATTGGAAGTGGCAGGGCGTCAGTTTCGTGGATCGCCTGGAGCATCATGAGCCGGTAGAGGCCGCCTTCGATAGCTTTGGTGATGGTCTTCTGACGCAGCGTGAGCAGGACATCGTCAAGTTGTTGCTGGCCGGCCATTCCACCAAATCTGCCGCGCGTGAACTCGCCATCAGCGATGGCACCGTCAAGGTACATCGCAAGCATATCTATCAGCGTCTGGCCGTCTCGAGCCAGGCCCAGATGTTCCGCCTGTTTCTGGATCACGTCTCGCTAGTCTCACGCCAGAGCGAGGCACTGACCCAGGTCGGGCCTTGATCGGTGTACTCAAGCGTCGGATTACCTCTACTTGATGGCTGAATGACGACTACTCAACGACGAAAGGCTGCCCATGGCAGCCTTTCGTGTTTTCGAGAGCCTGAACAAAGCGTCATCCGTTCAGTTGTGCTGGCCCCGAGCCTTCAGGCGCGGCCGATATGCTCGCGCAGATGCTCACGATAGGCCCGCGTGTAAGCCTCCAGATCGGGATTCTTGATCACATCAGTGGCCAGATAGGTCGGAAGTGCCGACATGCCCAGGAATTCCATCGCCTTGTGCACGGGATAGTAGACGGCATCGATGCCTTTGCCTTCGAAGAAGTTGCCCGCTTCATCAAAGGCTTCGAGGGGCGCATTCCAGGTCAGTGACAGCATGTAGCTGCGGCCCTGCATCAAGCCACCCGTGCCGTAGCCCTGGGTCGGGTTGGTGCGGTGACGGCCATCGCTGGCATACAAGGCACCATGGCCTTCTGTCAGGACATCATCGAGATACTGCTTCACGGTCCACGGCAGGCCCATCCACCAACCCGGGGTCTGATAGATGATCAGGTCTGCCCACAGCTGTTTCTCCACCTCCGCCTTGGCGTCAAAGCCTTCCACGATGACGGTTTCGCGCACCTCATGGCCCAGCTCGGCCAGCTCACCGCGTGCCAGCTCATGCAGGGTCGCATTGAGCTCGCCATTGGAATGGGCAAAGGCCTTGCCGCCGTTGATCAATAGTATCTTCATGCAATGAACTCCAGAACTGTTGGCTTTTCAGCAATGGAGCGCAGCATGAGCGTTCGCAAGTCATTGATAAAGCGGCGCTGCTGTAAAACACCTTTGCTGTAGGTGCAACAATCTTGGCGCTTTACCCTTTATGTCATGAATTCAAACCGGCGTAGTCCAGTCTGGGCATGACGCGCTCCAGCAACCTGGCGGCATGCATCACCTTCATGTCCTGGAATTTTCCTCCGACAATGTGCAGGCCGACAGGCAGTCCCTGGTCATCCAGCCCACAGGGGAGGGAGGCAGCGGGTTGTTGAGTGAGGTTGAAGGGGTAGCTGAAGGGGGTCCATTCCATCCAGTCGTGATATCTCCCCTCCGGCGGTACGTTGTGGCCGGCAGTGAAAGGTGAGATGGGCAGTGTAGGAGTGATCAGCAGGTCCCATTGCTCGTGGAAGGATTGCATGTGTGCGCAAAGCGCAGTTCGCTCTCGTCTTGCCGCCAGATATTGCGATAAGGAAATGTTGCTCCCGCGCGCTGCAATGTCCAGCAAGCCCGGGTCCATCTGATCTCGCTGGCTGTCGGTCATCTTCTCGAGCACCTGGGTGGCACCCGCGAACCACAGGGTATTGAACGTCTCCAGCGGGCAGGAGAAGCCCGGATCTATCTCGATGACCTCCGCGCCCAGTCGGGACAGCTGAGCGACGGCGTTATCCACTCGCTTGCGTATGTCTGGCGCGACTTCCACGTAACCCAGGGTCGGGCTGTAGGCGATCTTCCAGCCTTGCAGCGAGACTGGCGTTCGGGTGTCCATTCTGAGGCTGTCCGGATCGCCAAGCAGACCATCTCGGCTATCGGGCTGCGCCATGCTCTCGAGCATCAGGAGGCTATCGGAGGCCGTGCGCGTCATTGGTCCCAGGTGTGAGAGGGTCGACATGGCACTGGTCGGCCACTGGGGAATCCAGCCAAACGTGGGTTTCAGGCCGAAGGTGCCGGTAAAGCTGCAGGGAATGCGGATCGACCCACCTGCATCACTGCCCTGATGAAGCATGCCCAGGTTGAGCGCGGCCGCTGCTCCAGCTCCACCCGAGGATCCACCGGAGGTCAGCGCGGTATTCCAGGGATTGCGTGTCACGCCGTGCAGCGGGTTGTCCGTCACTCCCTTCCAGCCGTACTCCGGTGAGGCTGTCTTGCCGAGAAACACGGCGCCTGCCTTGCGCAGACTCGCAGCCACCGGGGCATCGACATCACTGCCTCCGTCCGGGGATGTGGTGGAGGAGCCGTACCGGGTCGGCATGCCGCGCGACAGCGTGAGGTCCTTCAAGGTGGTCGGCACGCCATCCAGTGGGCCGCAGGGTGTGCCCTTCATCCAGCGGGTTTCGGCGTCTTTCGCCGCCTTCATTGCCCCATAATGGGCGATGTGCACGAAGGCATTGATCTTGGGGTTGAGCGTGTCGATACGTTCCAGGCAGTCCCGGGTCAGCTCGACGGGGGAGAGCTCGCCTCGTCGAAACAGTGCCAGGGCATCAATCGCTGTCAATTCAGATAATTGCGTGGGAGTAGAGACTGGGTTCATGGCCGATCCTGTCCATTGGATAGCAAGCAATCGAGTAGCTGA
Organism: Cobetia sp. 5-11-6-3; assembly: GCF_013374055.1. NCBI lineage: Bacteria > Pseudomonadati > Pseudomonadota > Gammaproteobacteria > Oceanospirillales > Halomonadaceae > Cobetia > Cobetia sp. 5-11-6-3. Next base: position 217,652 of record NZ_BLWJ01000008.1, read on the forward strand.
ATGCGCTCGGAAACGAAAAGGGCCTGCGTGATGCAGGCCCTTTGTTCTGGTCAGCGGGCTTCGATCACCCGAGATGGACCAGCCTCGGCGTCTTCCAGCTGCTCCGGGTGATACTCGGCGGTGTAATCCCGACGCGCCTGGGCGAAGCGTTCCACCACCTCGGCATCCTTGCGCTGCAAGGCCAGGCTGAGGATCACGAAGGCTGACGCATTGAGGATCAGGCCCCAGATACCGGCATGCAGGCCAAGCGGGTTGCTGACACTGGCGCCGTAGGACAGCCACAGGACGATCACGATGCCCAGGCTCAGGCCCCAGAAGGCCGCTTGCGGGTGGGCCTTGCGCCAGGTGATGGCGCCCAGTGTCGGCACGATCAGCTGAGCGGTGCCCGCCAGTGCCGCGATGCCGATGGTGACCAGCAGTCCCGGAACGGTCAGGGCCAGGATGTAGGCCGCGAGAGAGAAGCCCACCAGGGACAGGCGCCCGATATGGACGATGCGTTCCTGATTCGCCTGCGGGTTCACGTAGCGCTTGTAGATATCCATGGTGACAACGGTCGATACCGCATGGATCTGGGAGTTGGCCGTGGACATCGCCGCTGCCGCGCCAGCCGCCATGATCAGCGAGGCCAGCAGGTACGGCGCATAGTTCATCAGCATGACGGGCAGAATCTGGTCAGCATTCTCCAGGCCCGGCTCCAGCAGTACCCCGGTATAGCCCGTCAGTACCGAGCCGAAGTAGGCGAAGGCGGCGAGCCCCAGCAGGAAGGGCATCAAGCCGAACAGCTTGCCGCTTTTCACCGAATACATGCGCAGCCAGATCTGGGGGCCCATGAAGGCGCCGATGGCCACGATCACGAATAGCGAGAACCACATGGAGTAGCCCATGTTGCCATTCGGCCCCGGCAGGGTCAGGTGCGCGGGCGAGTCGCTGGCAAGCTGCGCGAACATGCTGGTCGGGCCACCTGCCTGGCCGGCGATGTAATAGCCCGCATACATCATGCCGAAGAACAGCAGCGCTCCGTAGATCACATCCGTCCAGGCGATGGCGCGGATCCCGCCGACCCACACATAGACGATGATGATGAAGTAGAACAGCAGCGCGGCCAGCCAGAAGGGCACGACGCCACCGGAGGCGACCTCGATCAGATACGCGCCACCGGTCAGCTGGATCTGCAGATACGGCACGGTGAAGATCAGCGTGATGACGGCGACGAGGATTCTCAGCGCTTCACTGTTGTAGAAGTCGCCCATCAGGTCTGACGGCGTCAGGTAGTCGAAGCGCTTGCCGAGATACCAGACACGCTTGCCCACCCAGTAGTACATGAAGCCGAAGAGCAGGTTCCACGCCAGCGCCGTGAGATAGATGGGGCCACTGGTATAGAAGGTGGCGTTGGAACCGAGGAAGGCAAAGGCGCTCCACCAGGTGGCCGCCACCGTGAAGAACACGGCAATGCTGCCCATGGCCCGCCCTTGCACGAAGAAATCTTCACTTGTCGTCTGGGACTTTCGCGCGGACACGAGCCCGACGATCAAGGGGATGATCATGAAGGCCGCGATGATCAAGATACTTCCCGTCATGATGAGCTCCTCAGCGCTTGCCGCCGGTGGAAGGGGCCTTGGCGCTACCCCAGTTGGTCAGGTAGGCGTACAGGAACACGGCGGTCAGGAAGCCCCACCACACCAGGTTCCAGACGAGGAAGAACGGGATTCCCATCACCATGGGCTCGATCTTGTTGGCCATCAGGATCATCGGGCTCTCGAGCATGAAAAACCCGAACAGCATGCTGCCGTAGATGGCGACCTTGCGGGTCGTGAAGCGCTTCATCATTGCATTCCCCTTTATTGTGGTTGGTGGGGGGTGTTGTGACCTGTCGTGGACAACGACAGGGGGCGGAACATGGCAATGCATCAATTATTGTATTTATGCGCATAAATTAACCAATAGGTGACAATCCCCGTACCGTCAAGAAAGTGGCGGCGATTGCACCGGGTGTTTCAGGAAGTGAAGAAGATCCGCCGGCCTCCCTCAGCGGCTGGCGACAGCAGGAGTGCGCAAGTCTTCCGCTTTTCGTCTCACCCGCGACGCAGGCCCCCAAAATCTGGATAATGGCGGCCATCGCGTAGCCGCCTCCGGCGTGCTGGCGCCCATACTCTTCACAGCGGTGCATCGTTCATGGAAATCAAGGTCAACTTTCTCGACAACCTGAGGCTCGAGGCGAAATTCGATGACTTCACGGTCATCACCGATCAGCCCATCCGCTACAAGGGCGATGGGTCGGCGCCGAGCCCGTTCGACTACTTCCTGGCGTCGTCGGCGCTGTGCGCGGCCTACTTCGTGAAGGTGTACTGCGTGGCGCGCAACATCCCGACCGAGAACATCCGTCTGTCGCAGAACAACATCGTCGACCCGGAAAACCGCTACAACCAGATCTTCAAGATCCAGGTGGAGTTGCCGGAAGAGCTGTCCGACAAGGACCGCCAGGGCATCCTGCGCTCCATCGAGCGTTGCACGGTGAAGAAGGTCGTCCAGACCGGCCCGGGCTTCGAGATCGAGACGGTCGACAACCTCGACGAGGACGCCCAGGCCCTGCTGATGGCGGAGCCGCCGGAAGGGCAGAGCACCTGGATCGAGGGCAAGGACCTGCCGCTGGAGCAGACCATCGCCAACATGACGGGCCTTCTGAATGATCTCGGCATGAAGATCGAGATCGCCTCCTGGCGCAACATCGTGCCCCACGTCTGGTCACTGCACATTCGTGATGCCGCCTCGCCGATGTGCTTCACCAACGGCAAGGGCTCGACCAAGGAGAGCGCGCTGTGCTCGGCGCTGGGCGAGTTCATCGAGCGTCTGAGCTGCAACTTCTTCTACAACGATCAGTTCTTCGGCGAAGCCATCGCTGACAGCGAGTTCGTGCATTACCCGAACGAGAAGTGGTTCCAGCCGGGCCCGAACGATGAGATCCCGGAAGGCGTGCTGGACGATTACTGCCTCGAGATCTTCAATCCGGACGGCGAGCTGGGTGGCTCCAATCTGATCGACACCAATTCTGGGCGTGCGGACCGTGGCATCGTGTCTCTGCCGTTCACCCGTCGCTCGGATGGCGAGACGATCTACTTCCCGTCCAACCTGATCGAGAACCTGTACCTCAGCAACGGCATGAGCGCCGGCAACACCTTGCCGGAAGCCCAGGTGCAGTGCCTGTCCGAGATCTTCGAGCGTGCCGTGAAGCGCGAGATTCTCGAGCAGGAACTGACCCTGCCGGACGTGCCGCAGGAGGTGCTGGCCAAGTACCCGGAAATCGTCGAGGGCATCGAGGCACTGGAAGCCCAGGGCTTCCCGATTCTGGTCAAGGACGCCTCGCTGGGTGGTCAGTTCCCGGTGGCCTGCGTGACCTTGATGAACCCAAAGACCGGCGGTGTCTTCGCCTCCTTCGGCGCGCATCCGAGCTTTGAGGTTGCCATCGAGCGCAGCCTGACCGAGCTGATGCAGGGCCGCAGCTTCGAGGGTCTCAACGACTTCATGCCGCCCACCTTCAACTCGCTGGCCGTCTCCGAGCCGAACAACTTCGTCGAGCACTTCATCGACTCATCAGGCCTTGTCTCCTGGCGTTTCTTCAGCTCGAAGACTGACATCGAGTTCGTCGAGTGGGACTTCTCCGGCAGCAATGAAGAAGAGGTCGCCAACCTGTTCGGTATCCTCGATGAGATCGGCAAGGAATCGTACATGGCGGTGCACGAGGACCTCGGCGCGCCGGTGTGTCGTATCCTGGTGCCGGGCTATTCCGAGGTCTATCCGGTCGAGGACCTGGTGTGGGACAACACCAACATGGCGCTGGATTACCGCGAGGACATCCTCAATCTGCATCGTCTCGATGACGATCAGCTGGCGGACCTGGGCGAGCGTCTCGAAGAGAGCCAGCTTGATGAGCACATGGACATCAAGACGCTGATCGGCATCGAGTTCGACGAGAACACCATCTGGGGTCAGCTGACGATTCTCGAGCTGAAACTGATGATCAATCTCGCGCTGGGTCAGCACGAGGATGCGCTGGATCGTGTCGAGATGTTCCTGCAGTACAACGACAACACCGTCGTGCGCGGCCTCTATTATCAGGCCATGAAGGCGGTGCTGGAGATCACCCTCGACGATGAGCTGGAGCTCGAGGACTACCTCTACAACTTCCGCCGCATGTTCGGTGAAGACACCATCGCTGCCGTGGTCGGCTCCGTGCAGGGTGAGGTGCGCTTCCATGGTCTGGAGCCCACCAACATGCAGCTGGAAGGGCTGGATCGCCACCTGCGTCTGATCGAAAGCTACCAGAAGCTGCACGCCCATCGTGCTGCCTTGGCGGCCGAGCAGGCCTGATGCTCGCCTGCTGAATCCTGTGGCATGACCTGTGGCATGACCTGTGGCATGAAAAGAACGGCCCCTCACTGGATGGTGAGGGGCCGTTTTCGTTTCCGGGGGCTTGCGTATGCGTACCAGTGGCTCAGGACAGCACCTTCTGATCCTCTGCCAGACGCTGACAACACGCGATGATCTGCTCCCTGATCCAGCGGTGCGCCGGGTCCTTCTGGGGCAATGGTAAAGATTGTAATTTCTAGTATAGCTGATTAATATGGAAATATAATATTCTGTAATGCACTATCTAGCTAATAGTTCAGCAGGTGTTTTAGTTATAATTATAGTTATAGTTTGGATGTTGATGTGGTTATTTACAAAGTAGGCAATTTTTATGGAGAAAGGGATGACTGCATTACAAAAGCTAGATCTCAGTTATTGCTCGGAGCAAGATCTACAAAACTGGCTTAATGTCTACTCTGGTGTCTTGTACTTTGTTCATATAGGTAGGAACGCGTGGCATACTACTTGGATTCAAAGATATACTACTGACTGTATGCATGCTGATCTAGACCATGCTAAGGCTCACGCAGAAAATTTAAGAAATAATGGGACAAGAGTTTATGTTCAAGAGTTGCCTTGCATAGTTTTTGAGACTAGTGGTTCTAATCCCAACTACGTAGCAGTAGAAATAAATACACCAAATCCATTTTCAAAATTCACATTTGACTCTAGTGTAATAGTAGACACAGGGCTTGATTTTGAGCAAGTTGGAATTCCATCTCAAGGAATATTAAATGCATTTAAATCAAAATTTAATTATGCTGGAGAAGAGCATGATGGTGGCCAGACGGACAATACAATTTTACTAGAGGATACACTTAATTTAATTTCTAATAGCGGGAAAGATAATTTTTATAAATACATATCAGTGTCTAATGGGGCAAAATACTATTTGGGGTGGGATAGAAGTGAAATAACAATTGATAACAATCATGTTATAGATGTAAGTAATAAGTGCATGAAGCTAAAAGAAGTTTTATTTTCAATGTTGTCCAAGTCGCCGAGGGTTATGATAGAAGATCGTATTAAGTTCTTAAGGCAAACCGAACATTATTTAACTGAAGATAGATCTGTATCCGAAATTGTGGATCTGAATATCTTAGAAAAGATTCCAGCTGCGATTCTTTGCAAAATGAATTCTTCTACCCTTGTTAGTTTTATGAAGAGCTTAGAAAAATTGATTGAAGCAGGTGCTACTAGTTATGAGGTTGAGGCATATATAGACTCTATAAAGTGGATACCGTTTGGTATTATTGGATCTGATAAATGGTTGCAAAGATATAGGGTTATAGCAGCTCAATCCGATGGGTGTAATGTTATAGATTTCCCGTTAGATAAAACCTAAACTTTATATCTTAGGTTCTGTACGAAAAGTCGGCTCGTAGACAGTGGCGTATGCAAGCTACGCATACCATCGCATAAAAGCTACGGGCCAACTTCTCATATCGCGTCGCAATACGCCGGAACTCTTTCAGCCAACTGAAAGAGCGCTCCACGATATTTCGCTGACGGTACATGGGTTTATCGAAACCGCGTGGGGGACCTGACCGGGGTTTCCGCTTCATCTTTCGTTTAGCGATGACCGGCTTGATTCGTGCACGGTCGCAGTAACGGCGCAACTCGTCACTGTCATAGCCCTTGTCTGCCACGATGTAGCGGCAACGTTTTCGTGGCCGACCAAGACTCCCTGGTAGATGAACCTTTTCCAGGGTGGGCATGAAGTACCGCGTATCCGACTCTTGCCCCGCCGACAGCGTGAAGACGATAGGCCAGCCAAGGCGATCGCAGATTTAATGGATTTTGGTCGTGATGCCGCCACGACTCCGGCCCAACGCATGGTCTAAGGGTTCTTCAGATCCCCCTTTTTGCCTCCGCCACCGGAGGCGCGTGTTGCACGAACGGCGGTTGAGTCGATCATCCAGATCTCGAAATCCATCAGGCCATCTTCACGAAACCGAAGTTGAAGCCGCGACAAGACCGCCACAAAGGGACCGTCATCACGCCATTGTCGGAACTTGGCGTAGACAGTACTCCAAGAGCCATAACGTTCGGGAAGGTCGCGCCACTTGGCGCCAGAGCAGAGGGCCCAAAAGATGCCGTTCAGCATCTGTCTGTCGTCTTTCCTGGGCCTGCCCATCGATTGAGCCGGTGAGGCAATGTCTTCGATCAACTGCCATTGGCTATCCGAGATTCCGAAGCGTCCTGTCATAGCGCACCTATGCTGGATGTGCATGGGTCACATTAGCAAAAATGACTTTTCGTACAAAACCTAATCTTTACTAGCACAACAGGCGATGATCTGCTCCCTGATCCAGCGGTGCGCCGGGTCCTTCTGATAGCGGCGATGCCAGCTCAGATGGAAGGGGAAGGAGGCGAAGGCCACGGGCGGCGGCACGAGGGTGACGGCGAACTGACGACAGAAATGCTGGCACAGTCCGGTGGGCAGGCTCGCGATCAACGGCGAGCGTTCCAGCAGGGAAGGCACGGCCATGAAGTAGGTGACGGCCAGCGCCACCTCGCGCTTCAGCCCCTGACCCTCAAGCTGCTTGAAGATGCCGCTTTTCAGGCGGGCATGCGGTTGAACCAGCACATGGGCGTGGTGCTCGAAATCCGCCTTGGTCATGCGGCCCTCGCCATCCAGCCGCTCCAGCAAGGGATGGCCATTGCCCACCAGGCAGTCGATGCCTTCGGTGATCACCTCACGCACCACCAGATTCTCGGGCGGGTCGACCTGACGCCCGAAGGCGAGATCCGTCGTGCCGCTCATCACGCCAGCCTCGCTCATGTCCTGTGACAGTCTGCGTACCTGCAGCGTGATGCCGGGGGCCTGCTCACGCAGGATCGTCGCCAGTTGCGGCAGGATCAGCACCTCGAAGTAGTCGTTGGCGGCGATCTCGAAGTGACGGCTCTCGGTGGTGTGGTCGAAGTGTCGCTCGCTGTTGATCAGGCCGTCGAGATCGGTCAGCGCCGCCTCGATGGTCGGGAACAGGTGGTCGGCCTTCTCGGTGGGGCGCATGCGCTGGCGGTCGCGAATGAACAGTGGGTCATTGAACAGTTCGCGCAGTTTCGACAGCGCCGCGCTCACCGAGGGCTGACTCAGGTGCAGACGCTCGCCGGCGCGCGTGACGTTCTGCTCGAGATACAGCGCATGAAAGGTGCGCAGGAGGTTGAGGTCGTAATTGAGCTTCATGATGACTACCAGAGCAGGCGGAGTGTCGCGGAGTGTCTCGGCTGCACTCGGGCGAGTGAGCACTATTTGTCTGGATGATAGCAGCTATCCGGACTATCGATTATCACGATGGGAGGCTCAGGCGGTAGGGTGGTCTCAAGGACACGGCGAGAGATCAATGCGACCCACAGGAGCGATCCATGAGTGATGTGAAGCAGATGCAAGCCGAAGGGCAAAAGATCATTCTGATCACCGGCGCCTCCAGCGGTATCGGTGAGGCCACCGCACGCACTCTGGTGAAGGCCGGGCACAAGGTCGTCGTGACCGCCCGCCGCAAGGAGCGCCTCGATGCGCTTGTCGAGGAACTTGGCAGCGACAAGGTGCTGGCGATCGCCGCGGATGCGACGGACTACGATCAGCTCGCCAAGGTCGTCGAACAGGCCGTCGCCCATCATGGCCATCTGGATGTGGCGTTCGCCAATGCCGGTACCGGCGTCAGCCAGGCTGGCACCGAGAACGGCGATCCCGAGGAGTGGAAGCGAGTCGTCGACATCAACATCAATGCGCTGCTGTGGACCGCCCACGCGACCCTGCCGCATCTGAGAGAGCGCAAGGGCCACTTCATCCTCACCAGTTCCGTGGCCGGGCGCGCCAATCATGCGGGCTCCATCTACAGCGCCAGCAAGTGGTTCGCCTACGGTTTCGGCCAGAATCTGGCGATGGAAATGGCCGAATGGCAAGGCCGCTGCACCACCATCACGCCGGGCATGGTCAACACCGCCTTCTTCGATGAGCCCAAGCCGGACAAGCTGGACCCGCAGGATGTGGCGGATGCCGTGCTCTACGCCATCAGTGCCTCACCGCGTGCCAATATCCGCGAAGTGCACCTGGTGCCGACCTGGTGAGCCGGTTCGCTCGAAAGCCGGCTTCCGCCTTCGCTGAGCACGCTTTCGCAGGACAGCTATTTGTATGAGCGATAGTGGCTATCTGGACTATCGATTATGACGATGGTGACGTGAGCCGTAAGCTTGATTCCACACAGGGCGAGCATCACGTGCCGATCATCACAGGGCGAGCATCACCTCGCCGACAAAATTCGTGAAGTGACCGTTGCGGGCTATCCCGCACGTAAAGGAGAGCATCATGAGCAAGGTTCTGGTGGTAGTGACATCCCACGATACGCTGGGTGACACGGGCAAGAAGACAGGCTTCTGGCTGGAAGAGCTGGCGGCTCCCTACTACCTGCTGAAGGATGCCGGTGTCGAGGTGACACTCGCGTCGCCCAAGGGCGGTCAGCCGCCGCTGGACCCGGCAAGCCAGGGCGAGGACTTCCAGACGGATGCCACTCGCCGCTTCGACAAGGACACTGCCGCTCAGCAGGACCTCGCCACCACCGCCGTGCTGGCAGACATGAAGGTCGAGGACTTCGATGCCATCTTCTACCCGGGTGGCCACGGCCCGCTGTGGGATCTGACCAACGACGCCGATTCCATCCGTCTGATCGAGCAGTTCCACGCGGCGGGCAAGCCGGTCAGCTCTGTCTGCCACGCCCCGGCCGTGCTGCTGAATGCCCGCAAGCCGGATGGCACTCCCTTCGTGGATGGCGTGCATGTCACCGGTTTCACCAACGGCGAAGAAGACGGTGTCGGCCTCACTGACGTCGTGCCGTTCCTGGTGGAAGAGGCGCTGCAGCAGAAGGGCGGCATCTATGAGAAGAAGGACGACTTCACCTCCTACGCCATCCAGGATGGGCTGATCATCACCGGTCAGAACCCGATGTCGTCTGAAGGTGTCGCGGAACTGCTGCTCAAGAGTCTCGAGCAATAAGTGCCCTGAGCGACAAGCACTTCGAGACACAAGCACTGCGAGACACAAGTTCTGCGAGACACAAGCACTTCGAGAGACAGACACCTCGAGCAACAGGTGCTTCATGATTCGGGCGCTGCCTGATCTGACGAGTGCATGAAAAAAGCCGCTACCGGTCATCCGGTAGCGGCTTTTGCGTGTCTGGCATCCAGCTTCGACGAGAGGTTGTCAGCGAGTGCGGATCACCCGCGCTCCACCCACGCCTTCCAGCCGCCGTACTCGCTGATGTCCGTCATCGGCACGCCACTGTCAGCGGAGACCGAGCAGATGAAGCCTGAGACCCAGCGGCCGTCTTCGAGTTCGATCTGGCCCAGTCCCAGCGGGAAGGGGATGCCGGCGAGGAAGCTGCCGACACTGGCGATGGGCAGTGACCAGACTTCCAGCGCGATGCTGGTGCCGCCCTCTGGCGCGCGCAGCATGGCCGGTTTGGCGGGTGTGGCGTCATCCAGTTGATAGAGGCGGTAGCGGGGGGCGCTGTGAGTACGGGCGACCAGGCGGGCATCGCGCTGGGTGAGCTGGTGATTGAGCGGCATGCCAGTGAGATGCGCACCGCAGACCGCGATCTCGAGCCGGCCATACTTCGCCATCGGCAGATCGCTGTCGGCGAGGCGAGCCTGAGGACGGGCAACGGCACTGGCCCCCAGCGGCAGCGAGAACTCCTTCTCGAGCAGCCGCGCGATGCTCAGCAGTTGCAGGTCTTCGAAGGCGGGCGCGAACAGCGTCACACCGCCGGGCAGGCCTTGGCTGTTGAAGCCGACCGGTACGGCCAGTGCGCTCAGATCCAGCAGGTTCATGAAGTTGGTCCAGGTACCCAGCTCCGAATTGACCGCGATCGGCGCCTCGGCCAGCTCCGCCTTGGTCGGCAGGCGTGGCGTGGTCGGGGCCAGCATCACGTCCACCTGCGCGAGCAGGGCATCGGCCTGACGGCGATATTCGGCCAGTTGATAGCGGGCATCGAAGGCATCCACGGCCAGCGGCGTGGCACCGCCAAGGGTGATCTCGCGCGTCACCGGATGCAGTGCCTCGGGATTGCGCTCGATCAGCTCGCGCACCGCGTGATAGCGCTCCGCCACCCACGGGCCTTCATACAGCAGGCGCGCGGCGGCCAGCAGCGGGCTGCAATCCAGCTCGATCAGCTCGGCCCCCGATGCCTTGCACTGACGCATCGCCGCTTCCATGTAGCCGCTGTAATCGGCGTCGGTATGCCACTGGGTACGCGGCGGCACGCCGATGCGCAGGCCGGCGAGATCCGGCAGGAGGCCGTAGGTCTGGCCATGCACGGCGAAGTCGTGCTCGCGCGCCCAGCGGTTGTCGGCATCGAACTGTGCGGTGACGGACAACACCCGCGCGGCGTCATCGCAGCCGAGTGCGAAGATCGAGATGGTATCCAGGGTGGCGCAGGCCGGCACCACACCGCCCGCGCTGAGCAGGCCGAGGGTCGGCTTCACGCCCACCAGATTGTTGAAACAGGCCGGCACACGCCCGGAGCCCGCCGTGTCCGTGCCCAGCGCGAAGCTGACCTGACCCTGGGCAGTGACGACGGCAGAGCCACTGCTGGAGCCCCCCGGCACATAGGCGGGGTCGAAGGCATTGGCGGGTGTGCCATACACCGGCAGTGCACGCTCCCCGACCAGACCGGTGGCGAACTGATCCAGATTGGTCTTGCCCATCGGGATGGCACCGGCCGCGATCAGCTGCTTGACCACGAAGGCGTCATCGTCTGGCGTGTAGGCGAATTCCGGGCAACCGGCGGTAGTGGTCACGCCGGCGAGATCGATGTTGTCCTTGATCGCGAAGGGGATGCCGTAGAGCGGCAGTGACTCGGGCGCCACGTCGTCCAGACGCGCCAGATAGGGTTCCAGCTGATCTGCGCTCAGGCGGGTGATCCAGGCGGCGTCTTGTTCGGGCTGCGCTGCCAGCAGTTCATTCACCAGCTGGCGTGGCGTCAGCTCTCCGGCCTGATAGGCCTTGCTCAGCGCCGTGATGCTCAGGTTGTGCGGGGTATGGGTCATCATCACAGCGTCTCCTCGGAGGACAGGGTCGATTGGGCGTTGTCTGGTGCGCTGGCATCAGCTGGATCAGTGGCTTCCACGGCGGTCGACAGCACGATCAGCGGCTGGCCGGGGGCGACGCCGCTGCCTTCCTTGATCGGTAGGCGAACGACACGGCCTGCGGTGTGGGTGCGAATCTCGACTTCCATCTTCATCGACTCGACCAGCGCCACCACCTGGCCGGCCTCGACGAGATCGCCCTCGGCGACCTCCAGCTTCCACAGGCTGCCGGTGACCGGCGTCTCGATACCCAGCTCGTCATCGCTCAGGCTGTCGGCTTCCTGCACTTCGTTGACCTGATCCTCGAAGGTGAACTGGCCGCGTGCATGCCAGTCGTCGATTTCCTGCTGGAAGGCGGCCTGACGGCGTTCACGGAAGGCATCAGTCTCGGCCTGATGCTCGGCGATCTGCGCCTGATAATCGGCGAGGCGGAAGCGGGTCTTCTCGATCTTGAGGTCGTAGCGTCCCTGAGGATGATCACGACGGATCTGCTCGAGCGCCTCATGGCTGACCGGATGGAAGCGCAGTTGATCGAACACGCGCAGCAGCCACGGGCTGGTGAAGTGTTCGGTGCGGCGATAGCGATTCCACATCTGCAGCGTGCGGCCGACGAACTGATAGCCGCCCGGACCTTCCATGCCATAGACGCACAGATAGGCGCCGCCGATACCCACCGAGTTCTCGGCGGTCCAGGTGCGTGCCGGGTTGTACTTGGTGGTCACCAGGCGCTGGCGCGGGTCCAGCGGCGTGGCCACCGGCGCGCCGAGATAGACATCGCCGAGGCCCATCACCAGATAGCGGGCGTTGAGCACCGTCTCGCGCACCGCCGCCTCATCGGCGAGGCCATTGATGCGGCGAATGAATTCCAGATTGCTCGGGCACCAGGGGGCGTCCGGGCGCACCGAGCGTTGGTACTTGTCGATGGCCTGCTGACACGCCGGGTCATCCCAGGACAGCGGCAGGTGCACGGTGCGCGCCTCGATCTCGATGTCCTCGACATCCTTGAGCGCGACTTCCGCCTGTTCGAGGTGCGTCATCAGTGTGGCGAGGGCAAGCTTGCGCGGATCGTAATGCAGCTGCAGCGAGCGGATGCCCGGTGTCATCTCCATCAGGCCGGGCAGCGGATGCTCCTTGAGCCACAGCATCCAGGCGTGGGCGCGGAAGCGCAGCGCGATATCCAGCTCCATCTGGCCGAATTCGATCAGCAGGAAGTCATCCCCGGCGCGGCGATAGACGATCTGCTCGCCGCCTTGCTCGGCGCTCAGGCGCTTGAGTACTGGGGAGTCGTCCGGACGCGGACGTTGCTCAGCGATGGCGCTCAGTGTGTTGCTGGTCGCCGCCAGAGGTGACTTCAGTGCGTCGAGCTTGCCACTGGCGAGGGCTGCGAGTACGGCGTCCTGCTGCACCTCAATGGCGCGGGCCTCATCCAGAGTCAGTGCGACGAAACGGATGCGATCGCCGGCGGCCAGCTGGCCCAGCTTCCAGCGTTCCGCGCGCACCACGGTGGCCGGACACACGAAACCGCCCAGTGACGGGCCGTCCGGGCCGAGGATGACCGGCATGTCGCCAGTGAAGTCGATGGTGCCGAAGGCGTAGGCGTTGTCGTGGATGTTGGAAGGGTGCAGACCGGCCTCGCCACCATCGGCACGCGCCCACTGCGGACGCGGGCCGATCAGGCGCACGCCGGTGCGGCTGGAGTTGTAATGCACTTCCCAGCGGTGGCCGAAGAAGGTGCTGATGTCGTCTTCGGTGAAGAAGTCCGGCGCACCGTGCGGGCCGTAGAGCACGCCGATCTGCCATTCGCGACCTGAGGTCTTGCCTTGCTCATTGTCGATAATGCCAGCGCCCTGCGGGATCAGCGCCTCGGGCAGCCGGGTCAGGGTGGGCTGGGGGCACTCGGCGAGATCAGCCAGCGGCAGGGTGTCGCCACTGCGCAGGGCACGTCCGGCATGGCCGCCGAACTGGCCCAGGGTGAAGGTCGCGCGCGAGCCCAGATACTGCGGGCAGTCGATGCCACCGGCGATCAGCAGATAGCTGCGCGCGCCGGCGGCGACCTTGCCCAGGCTCAGGGTGCTGCCAGCGGCGATCTCATGCACCTGCCACAGGGCAAGATCGTGAGTCGCGGTGTCATCGGAGCCGGCTACAGGTGCTGAAACGGACAGCGTGGCGGGCAGCGGCGCACCGGCCAGCACCACGCGCGTGGCGCGGTGGAAGTGCAGCGTCGGGCCATTGAGGGTGATCTCGAGGCCTGCGGCATCGGCCGCGTTGCCCAGCAGCGCATTGCCGAGACGGAAGGCGTAGTCATCGAAGGGGCCGGAGGGCGGCACGCCCACATCCCAGTGCCCCTGGCGACCCGGCATGTCCTGCACGGTGGTCAGGGTGCCAGGGACGATCACTTCAAAGGTCGGTGCGGCCCACTCGAGGCCTTCCAGCCAGCGGGTGTAGATCTCGACATTGCGGAAGCGTGGGTCTTCCAGCAGGTGCGACAGCCACTGGCGGTTGGTCTCGATACCGTAGAGGCGAGAGGCGGTCAGTGTCCTGGAGAGATCGCCGCGCGCCTGCTCGCGAGTCGGGGCGTGCACCATCACCTTGGCCAGCATCGGGTCGAACCAGGCGGGGACCTCGAAGCCGGCCTCGATGGAGTGATCCACCCGCAGCTGGCTGTCATCGGCGAGGGCGGCGGTCACGGCGTCATTGGCGAACTCCACCTCGGTGAGCAGGCCGCTGGAAGGGCGGAAATCGTGCTGCGGATTCTCGGCATAGACGCGTGCCTGCATGGCGTGGCCGCGGGGCGTCAGCGGCGCGACCCGCTCGCGCAGGTTGCCCAGCTCACCGGCGCCCAGCTTGAGCATCCAGGCGACGATATCCACGTCCCATACAAGTTCGGTGACACCATGCTCGACCTGCAGGCGCGTGTTGACCTCCAGGAAGTAGAAGGCCTGACGCTCGGCGTCATAGATGAATTCGACGGTACCGGCGCTGCGGTAATTGACGGCTTCGCCCAGACGAATGGCGGTGGCGATCATGTCGTCGCGTACGCGCTCGGGCAGGTTAGGTGCCGGGCATTCCTCGATGACCTTCTGGTGGCGGCGCTGACTGGAGCAGTCGCGCTCGCCCAGCGCGATTACCGTGCCTTCGCCATCCCCGAACAGCTGCACTTCCAGGTGACGGGCGCGGGCGATGTACGCCTCCAGGAAGACGCCGCCATCCCCGAAGTTGCGCTCGCCCAGTCCCTTGACCGAATCGAAGGCACGACTGAGGGAGGCGTCATCCTCACACACCTGCATGCCGATGCCACCGCCGCCGGCGGTGGACTTGAGCATCACCGGATAGCCGATACGGGCGGCCTCGCTCAGTGCGCTCTCGACATCGTCCAACAGGCCAGTGCCGGGCACCAGCGGCACGCCGGCATTCTCGGCGATGGTGCGCGCTTCGTGCTTGAGGCCGAAGGCGTGGATCTGCTCGACGGTCGGGCCGAGGAAGACCAGGCCAGCGGCGTCACAGGCCTGGATGAAGCGGGTGTTCTCGGACAGGAAACCATAGCCCGGGTGCACGGCCTGGGCGCCACTCTCGCGGGCGATGGCGATCAGCTTGTCGATGTCGAGATAGGTGTCGGCGGCGGCACCTTCGCCGAGGCTGTAGGCGTCATCGGCCTCGCGCACGAAGGGGGATTCACGGTCGGCTTCTGCGTAGACGGCGACGCTCTGGACACCGAGGGCACGCAGCGTGCGCTGGATTCGGGTGGCGATGGCGCCACGGTTGGCAATCAGGACCTTGTGGAACATGACGGAGTCATCCTTCCGGCGGCGGGTCGTCCCGCCTTCAAACTGTGAGCTGCCGGTCGTCCGGTAGCCGGGCAGAGCCTTGGGGGCTGACGAGTGATGCAAGAGAGATGACATCGTCAGGTGGGGCTCGGCCGTTTCTTGTCGTATGCGTGTTCGAAAGCGTCGCTGTCAGCTCGGCGGCTCAGCTCAGCTCGGCGGCTCAGCTCAGTGGCGAGTCGCTGATGCGGATGGCGACCGGTGTCGGGTCATAGCCGTTGCAGGGGTTGTTGAGCTGCGGGCAGTTGGAGAGCAGCACGTAGACGTCACGTTCGGCGACCATCTCGACGTACTTGCCCGGGGCGGACAGGCCGTCCTCGAAGCTCAGGCCGCCATCGGCGGTGACCGGCACGTTCATGAAGAAGTTGATGTTGTGGCCGATGTCGCGCTTGGTCAGGTCGTACTTCGGGTAGCGGGCGATGGCCAGCATCCAGTTGTCACGACAGGAGTGCATGTGACGCTTTTCCAGGTCGTAACGCACGGTGTTGGACTCGCTGGAACAGGCACCACCCAGGGTGTCATGACGGCCACAGGTATCGCCGGTGATGGTCAGCAGCGGGCGGCCACGGGTGGAATACAGCACGCTGCCGGTGGTCAGGTAGACCTTGCCCTGCTCGCGTACGGTGTCCATCGCGCTGTAGCGCTCGGCGGTGTCGTCGGCCGAGAAGAACAGGGTGTCGGCGGCCTGATTGCCGTGCAGGTCAGTGATGCGCAGGTGCTGACCGGCGCGCACCAGCCCGATGAAGTGATCGCCGGCCTCGACGGTGCGCTCAAGCTCGCGCGGCTGCTGTACGGGGTCGGCGTAGCTCAGCGGGGCGTCATCCGTCGTGGCCGGGGTGTGGGCATGGGGGTGTTCAAGCGTCGAGGTGCACATGGGGATGTCCTTTGTCCTTGTCATCTGGGGCGTCGTTTCCAGTTGCCACTAGCCCGTCGCCGTGGCGTCCGTCTGCTGTCGGGGAATGCCTCAGCCCGCCAGGTGATAGAGCTGATTGTTGGCGTAGGCGCGGGCATTCTCGGGGCGCGACAGATAGCAGGCGTCGTGCTCATCCATCGGTGTCGCGGTGCCGAAGGTCATGTCCACGCCGCGCAGCGGATATTCCTCGGCGGGGTCCAGCGGATGCGGACAGGTGTGCAGCAGGACGAGGGTGTCCATCTCGAAGCGCAGGGTGACGCTGTCGCCGGCGGCGCAGTGGTCGGTGACGTAGTGCAGGTTGGCGTCTTCATCGGCGCGCACGCGGGAGAACAGATTGAGGTTGGCGCACAGGTCGCGCTCGCTCAGGCCGTACTTGGCCATCTCGATCAGCAGGCTGTCGTGGCCGGTAGGCGTGAAATCATTGAAGGCTTGCTGGTAAGCCTTCTTGTGCCAGCCCTTGGCGGCGAAGTGCTGCTCCATCAGGTTGCCGCTGGCGCTGTCATGCCAGCCGAGATCATCCTGGATGATGGAGGCGAAGATGCGGCCCATGTCGGAATACAGGCAGTGCCCTTCGGTGAGGCGGAAAGTGTGCTGACCCTTGAGGGTGTCCGGCAGATTGAGACGCTCAAGCGTGTCCAGCGGGTTGTACATCACCAGGCCGACATTGGCGTTGGCTTCGCGGGCGGTCAGCTTGAGCGCGCTGCCACGCGGCATGCGCATCGACCAGTGATGGCCGCCGGGCAGATGGGTC
The DNA here is from genome assembly GCF_013374055.1 of Cobetia sp. 5-11-6-3. Lineage (NCBI taxonomy): Bacteria > Pseudomonadati > Pseudomonadota > Gammaproteobacteria > Oceanospirillales > Halomonadaceae > Cobetia > Cobetia sp. 5-11-6-3. The sequence continues at coordinate 234,627 of NZ_BLWJ01000008.1, forward strand.
TGGTATTTCGCGGTGAAGCTGGCGCGGGCGGTGGTCGCGGCATCAAGCGGTATGTTCATTGATTTGGCCTCCGGTGAGAGTGGCTTGGGAAACGGAGTGGGCTGGCGTCGTCAGCGTTTCGTGCGCGAGCGTCGGCTGGTTAGCGCCCATCTGGACAGCGCCCGGCTGCTGAGACGACGTCTTGGCCTTGCTGCGCTCGGTGGGCAGGTCGTAGGTGATGGTCGAGCCATAGGCCTGCGGGGCCTGCGGGTCGACACGCACCTTGTCGAACACCCAGACGCGTGAGCCCAGTTCGAACGCTTCCTTGAGGTCATGGGTGATCATGAAGATGGTCAGTTGCTGTTCTTCCCACAGACGCAGGATGAGCTGGTGCATGTCCTTGCGGATGCCCGGGTCCAGCGCGCCGAAGGGCTCATCCAGCAAGAGGATGCGCGGCTTCATCATCAGTGCCTGGGCGATGGCGAGGCGCTGCTGCATGCCGCCGGACAGCTCATGCGGGTACTTGTCCAGCGCGTGGGACAGGCCGACTTCCGCCAGGCGTTTCTCGGCGGCGACCCGTGCCTCGCGACGCTTGGCCCCGAACAGCTTGCCGGTCAGCGGGGCACGCGCCAGCTCCTCGGCCATGATCACGTTGCCCAGCACCGTGAGATGCGGGAAGACGGAATACTTCTGGAAGACGATGCCGCGGTCCGGCCCCGGTTCGCCGGGGATGGGCTTGCCGTCCAGCAGCAGCTCACCGCGCGAGACGCCTTCGGTACCCAGCAGCAGCTTGAGGAAGGTGGTCTTGCCGCAACCGGAGGCGCCGACCAGGGTGATGAATTCCCCGGCCTCGACGGTCAGGTTCATGCGTTCCAGCACGACCTGCTGGCCGTAGTGCTTCTCGAGACCCTTGGCGTGGATCAGGCTCATGATTGGCTCTCCTCAGCGTGGTACCAGGGGAAGGCGCGGGTCGAGACGAGCACCAGCAGACGGTCGAGCAGGAAGGCCAGCAGCGTGATCCAGGCCACGTAGGGCAGGATGACGTCCATCGCCAGATAGCGGCGCACCAGGAAGATGCGATAGCCAAGGCCGTCCTGGGCGGCGATGGCTTCCGCGGCGATCAGGAACAGCCAGGCGCTGCCGAGTGCCAGACGCGTGGCGCTCAGAAGGCGCGGGGTCAGCTGGGGCAGCAGCACGCGGGTCAGCACCTGCCAGGAGCTGGCGCCCAGGGTCTGGGCCTTGATTAGCTGCTCATCGGGCAGGCGCAGGGCCTGATTCTGCAGGTCGCGAATCAGGAAGGGCGTGATGCCGATGACGATTAGCGCGATCTTGGCCAACTCACCCGTCCCGAAGGCGATGAACAGGATCGGCAGGATCGCCATCGGCGGAATCAGGGACAGCACGGTGATCAGCGGGGACAGCTTGGCGCGCAGCAGCGGCAGGCCGCCGGTGAGCAGGCCGACGCTCAGGCCGATCAGCGCACTGATCAGCACGCCGGCCAGCAGGCGTTCGAGGCTGGCGAAGGTGTCGGTCCACAGCGGCAGGTCACCGGTGCGCACGTTGACCTCGGTGGCCAGCTTGGCGAAGGACTCGCCCATGGACGCGAAGGACGGCAGCAGGCGGTCGTTGGGGTTGTCGAGCAGTCGCTGGTTGGACTGCACGATGTAGAGGATGGCCAGCAGCGCGAAGGGCAGGCCACCGAGCAGCCAGCGGCCACCACGGGAGGGTGTCAGATTGATCAGGCGTTTCATGCGCGGGCTCCACGGGTGCGAACGAGGGTGCGGTCGAGGGAGGCGGTCGGTTCACCAGCCACAGAGACAGCTTTCCTGCGGCTGGTATGCGGCATCCACTGCGTGGCGTTACTGGCTATCGGCCAGTGCGGCGGTGTAGCTCGGGTCGAAGCGCAGCATCACGTTGCCCTCATTGCCGACGATGCCGGCAGGCGTCTCGATACCGATGAAGCCGGCATCCGGCGCGCCTTCGCCCAGCAGCCCCTGCGCGAAGCTGAAGTCGGCGATGTGCTGCATGGTGTCCTTGAGGCTCGGGTCATTGAAGGCGCTGACAGCCTCTGACGGAGTGAAGTACATGTGGGTCGCGGCCAGCTGGGACTGATAGCCGGCGAGGTCCGTGCCTGCGGCATCGGCCATCTGGGTCAGCGCGGCTTCGTCACCGGCCTTCATCTTCTCCATCACTTCATACCAGGCGCCGACGAGGGCATGGCCGAAGTCCGGGTTGTCTTTCAATGTCTGGGTATTGACGACCATCAGGTCGAGAATCTCGCCGGGAATATCGCTGGAATTGAAGACTTCGGTGTAGCCGGGCATGTCCTTGAGGGTGGCCAGCTGTGGGTTCCAGGTGACCACTGCCTGAGTATCCGGGTTGCTGGCCAGCGCGACGATATCGGCATCGCCGGTATTGGTGGTGGTGAGGTCGCGCTCGCTCATGCCGACGCTGTCCAGTGCGCGTGCCAGCAGGTAGTGGGAGACACTGAACTGCACCAGATTGACCTCACGGTCCTTCAAGGACTCGATGGAATCGCCGTCGCGTACCATCACGCCATCATTGCCATCGGAGTAGTCGCCCAGAATCAGCGCGGTGGAATCGACACTGCTGGCGGCGGGGAGGGTGAGGGCGTCCATGTTGGTCATGGCGCAGCCATCGACATTGCCGGAGGTGTACTGATTGATGGACTCGACGTAATCGTTGACCTGTACCACATCGATATTGATGTCGTACTTCTTGGCCCACTTGTCGACGATGCCCTGGGTGTCCGCGTATTCCCACGGCATCCAGCCGGCATACACCGACCAGCACACGCTGAAGGAATCCTGCGCCATGGCCTGCGGGCTCAGCGATGCGCCAAGCAGCAGAGCGCCGGCCAGCGCAGCACGTCTGGAAGCGTTTCTGGAAATGGTAGATGAAGCAGATGAGACAGCAGCGGATGACACCTGGGCGCTGGCATCCGAGGGGGAAGTCGTAGACGGGGAAAGGCGAGTGGGCTGGGTCATTGTCGTTATCTCCGGCGGAAAAAGTGAGAGGCGCCGACCTTTTCAGGCGTTGCGTCTCCCGGGCTTTTGTCCCGCCGTGTAACCCCCAGCTTGGAGGTCGAGTGCTCTCGGACCAGTCGTGACGGCCATCAGCCAGTCACCGGAACCCTAGCGCTCCATTGGTGTAGATTTTCGATTGTTGTATGCCTATCGGTGCCTCGCTGAATGTCTAGCAGGAAGTGTGCCGGAGAGGAATTGTATATATAAATCAATGATATATAAGGTTTTGTGCAAGATGGGCAAGTAAATCGGAATCCTGCATTGCACCAATTTGACGAATTTCTCCCTTTCTTGCACCTCGGTGAAGTCAGTCGAGAGTGAGTGCTATCCAGTGGCCAGTGAGAGAAATCCAGAGATATTTTTGATGCACAGTTGGTTGTTTTTATAATATCGTATAGATAATATGTGGTTATACTAAATAATAGATGGATAAATTGTGGATAAAGGTAAACTCAAAGGCTTGGTAGGCGACTTATATAATATTGTTAATGAGCTGGAAGAAATGTTCCCCGGACGGCATTTTACGCCAGATGGCCATATGGTAGGGAGTCTAGGAGAGTGTCTAGTTGCCAATGCTTATAATCTAGAACTTTTGACTGCTTCCAACAAAGGGTATGACGCTATCGCCAAGTGCGGTACCAAGATCGAAATCAAGGCAACACAAGCGAAATCGGTTGCATTTCGCAGTGAGCCCGAGCATGCAATTGTGATCAAGATTTTACCCGATGGTAGCTTTGAAGAAATCTATAATGGCCCGGGGTCGTTAGTCTGGCAGCAGTTTGCTGAAAAGAAATTACCTAGTAACGGGCAGTATCAGATTTCTCTTGCAAAACTGAAAGTGATGAACAAGTCAGTACGTTTTGAAGAGCGTATAAGGCCGTAATATAAATGCATTATGCATATGTCAACCTTCTATGAGTAGTTGATCATGGCACTTTCACAGATGCAAATCATCCAATCCTTGGGTGAGGCGATGGCCTGGTTCGAGCGAGAACTGAACTGGGGCGTGCCACCGACTGAACTACGTCATCTCTGCGGTCGCATTGGTGAACTTTACGCTGCATTGATCACCAATGGTCAGATGGCGACCGAGGTTAATCAGCGTGGCTATGACGTGGTAAGCGGTGACGGTGAGCGAATCTCGGTCAAGACCACTGCGATGATGGGCGGTGGAGGCCATGTTGCTTTCAATCCCCGCTCGCTGGAGGAAGTGGAGCGCATCATCATCCTGCGTATCAATACGGAAGAGATGCAGATCGAGAAGTTGCTGGATGCCACAGTGGAAGAGGCCCGGTCGTTGATGTCACCGGAGCGCGCGGGCAAACAGAGCATCTCGTTGTCTCGACTGGCCAAGACTACGAAGCCACGCAGCGAGCTGAAAGCCGTGCGTGAAGTCATGTTCGCATCTTGTCTTGTTCGCGAACTTGAGAACGGCAGCATCGAAGTCGAGCGCGATGATGGTCAGGGGATGCAGGCAGTGAGCCCTGTTCAGCCAGTGCTGCGTGAATTGGCAAGACAACTGCATCTGCCGCTGGTCAATGGCAACGGAAATCCGCACAACACTCGTCAGCTGGGTAGTCTGGTCATCAAGAGTCTGAGTGAGTCGTCGCATATCTAGTCGCGAGAGAGTCATCATATGAAGCGCTGAACAAGGGGCCATGGCGGCCCCTTGTTCAGTGATACCGATTCTGATGTCTCATGTGGACTGTGTTGCATTGAATGTGCCCTGGCCTATCCAGCAGCGTGATCAGCTCGACATGGCTTCGTTCTTCGCGGCTTTCATCCCATGACGCCCGACGGGCACCATCATCGGCTTGCCGGTGACGGGGTCCGGGGTGATGTGGCTTTCCAGCCCGAATACCTCCTTGACCATCTCGCGTGTGAGTACCTGTTCGGGCGGGCCGCTGGCATGAATCTGGCCGTCTGACATGGCGATCAGCACATCCGCGTAACGTGCGGCCAGGTTCAGTTCATGCAGCACCATCACGATGGTGGTGCCGCGAGCGTGGTTGAGGTCCGTCAGCAGGTCGAGCACTTCCACCTGATGATTGATGTCGAGGAAGGTGGTGGGCTCATCCAGCAGCAGAATGTCCGTCTGCTGGGCGAGCGCCATGGCAATCCAGACACGCTGGCGTTGGCCGCCGGAGAGTTCATCCACCGCGCGCTCGGCGAGTGCGGCGGTGTCGGTGGCGTTGAGGGCTGCCAGCACCGCGGTGTCATCGTCACGCGTCCAGCGCTGGAACAACCCTTGATGCGGGTGACGCCCTCGGCTGACAAGATCCAGCACCGTGATGCCTTCCGGGGCGATCGGTGACTGGGACAGCAACCCCAGCTGGCGGGCCAGTTGGCGCGCCGGCAGGCGGTGGATCGACCTGCCATCCAGCAGCACCTCGCCCCGCGAGGGGGGCAGCAGGCGCGAGAGCGTGCGCAGCAGGGTGGATTTGCCGCAGGCATTGGCGCCGACGATCACGGTGATCTCGCCCGGAGCGATGTCGAGGTCTATCGACTCGAGCACCGGCCGCTCGGCATAGCCTGCCGTCAGGCCATTCACGCACAGGGAAGGGTGGGTCATGAGGAAACGACTCGCTGAGATGACGGGCGGTGAGGAGCGGAGGAGGAAGATGGCGGCGTCGGCTGCCTGCCGCGTCGTTGTCTGCGCCCTGAGGTGCCCGGCCCTTGATGTTCCCGCATCAGCAGCAACAGCAGCACCGGTGCGCCCAGCACGCCTGTCACCACGCCCACCGGATAGCGCGCAGGCAGCAGGAACTGGCCGATGAAGTCCGAGACCAGCATCAACAATGCCCCGATCAGGGCGGCCGGGATCAGCATGGAGCCGCGTCGCCGGAACAGGCGCGTCGCGATGGGCCCGCTGACGAAGGCGACGAAGGCCACCGGGCCGACCACCGCCGTGGCGCAGGCGACCAGCCCGACCGCCGAGAGAATGATGATGAAGCGCGTGAGCGAGAGCCGCACGCCGAGACCGCTGGCCATGTCATCGCCCATGCGCATGACGTCCAGATGCCGGCTCATCATCAGCAGCAAGCTGCCCAGCAGGCCCAGTGCCACGGCAAGTGGTGGTAGCTGACTCAGGGTGATGCTGTTGAGGCTGCCGGTCATCCAGCGCAGCGCTTCCTGCAATGACCAGCTGGGCGCCTGCGTCAGCAGATAGGCGGTGATGCTCTGCAGCATGGCGCCCAGTCCGATACCGACCAGTATCAGCCGTGCCCCGGCCACCCCCTTTCGCCAGGAGAGGGTGTAGATCAGCAGCGCCACGCCAAGCGAGGCGGCAATCGCCAGCAATGACACCAGCGTGCCGCTCAGCGACAGCATCACGATGGCGAATACCGCCGCCGTGCTGGCGCCGGCACTGATGCCGATGATGTCCGGACTGGCCAGCGGATTGCGCAGCATGGCCTGGAAGGCGGCGCCGCCCAGTCCGAAGCAGCAGCCCGCGAGAATCGCGACCAGCGCCCGCGGCAGGCGCAGCTCGGTGATGATGAAGCTGGCCCCCGGCACGTTCTCGCCCAGCAGTACCTGAAGCACCGTGAGTGGGGGAATGAAGCGCTGTCCCTGCATCAGGACCAGGCTGAAGACGGCGAGCACCACGGCCAGCAATCCCCAGAGGGTGAGGCGGCGCTGGCGCTGTCGGGCACGCCGCAGGCGCGTCAGGGTGGCACGCGAGGTGTGATGAATCGCAGACGAGGCGTCAGGCAGGAGAGGGCTCACAGTGATTTCACCTTGTGGCGACGGACGATCCAGATGAAGAACGGTGCGCCGACCAGTGCCGTCATGATGCCCACGTCCAGTTCGGCGGGGCGTGCGATCAGACGTCCGAGAATGTCCGCCGAGGTCAGCAGTAGGGCGCCGGCCAGCGCCGAGAGCGGCAGAATCCAGCGGTAATCGCTGCCCACCATCAGGCGACAGACATGCGGCACCACCAGCCCGACGAAGGCGATGGGGCCACATACCGCGGTGATGCCACCACATAGCAGAATCGCGCCCAGTGCCGCCATCACCCGCACCCGCGCCACGCGTTCGCCCAGCCCGCTGGCCATGTCATCGCCGAGCGCCAGCAGGTTGAGTCGGCGCGCCGAGAGCCCGCAGATCAGCAGGCCGCTGAGCAGGAAGGGCAGCGCCGGGGTGATCTGTGCCCAGGTCGCGCCGCCGACACCGCCGATCAACCAGGACTGGATCAGCCCGCCGATGTCAGCGCGCGGCAGGATGATGGCCGTGCTCAGAGAGCTCAGCGCCGCGGAGATGACGGCCCCGGAGAGTGCCAGGCGCAGCGGGGTCGCGCCGCCACGCCCGAGACTGGCGATCAGATAGACCACCACGGCGCTCAGTCCCGCCCCGAGAATGGCCAGCCACAGATAGTCGCTGGCCTGCTGGATGCCGAACCAGGCGATGCCGATCACCACGGCGAGTGCCGCCCCGGCATTGACGCCGAGCAGCCCCGGGTCTGCCAGCGGATTGCGGGTCAGGCCCTGCATCACGGCGCCCGACACGCCCAGCGCCGCCCCGGCCAGCATGGCCAACAGGGTGCGCGGCAGGCGGCTGGCCACGGCGGCCTCGGCCATCGAATCCAGCGAGCCGTCCAGCAGCCCCGTGATGTCGGCCCAGTGGGTCACCCGCGCACCGAAGGCCACCGACAGGGCGAGGCTTGCACACAGCGCCAGCCACAGCAGCAGAGTGCCTAGCCAGCGCCGCTGACGGCTGGCCGACAGCGGCGTGAGATCACTCGCCCTTGCGGGCGGCGACGGACAGCTGGTCAACATAGTCGTCGAGTACCCAGGGAATCGAGAGAGGTGTGGGGTTGGCGGCAGTGCCCATCGGGCCGTTCTCCAGCAGCACCACGGCGTCCTGCTGGATGGCGGGCAGGCGGGAGGTCAGCAGATGCTCGTTGAGGCGGTCGATCAGCGGCTGGCCACCGTAGGTCAGCACGATATCGACATCGGCCAGCTCATCGAGGCGCTCGGCGCTGATCTGACCGGCAAAGCGACCCTCGACGGCGGTCTCGCTGACGAATGGCGGCGAGACCATGCCCAGCTCGTGGAAGAAGCGCACTCGGGCATCGTTGTCGTTGTAGAAGGCGATGCGACTCAGATTGGTGGGGTCGATGTGGCTGATCACGATGATCGACTTGCCCTGGATCTCGGGATGATCCGCGATGTTCTCGGCGATCCGGGCCTCGAGACGCTCGATCAGCGCCTCACCCTCGGTGGCCATGCCCATGCCGGCACTGTCGTGGCGGATCATGTCGCGCCAGCTGGAGGACCAGCGCGGCCCCGGACGTGCCACCACCGGCGCGATCTTGCTCAGTGTCCGATAGTCGGCCTCGCTCATGCCGGAATAGGCCGCCAGGATGACGTCCGGCTGGCTGGCGGCCACCGCTTCGAAATCGATGCCATCGCCCTCGTCGAACAGCGTGTACTCGCCGGCGTCAAGCTCCTCCAGGCGCGCCTTGACCCACGGCATCATGCCGTCAGCGTCGTCATCCCCGAAGGCCTGGCGCGGAAAGCCCACCGGTACCACGCCGAGTGCCAGCGGCACCTCATGATTGGCCCAGGCGACGGTGGCGATGCGCTGCGGCTTTTCCTCGATGACCGTCGTGCCGAAGGCGTGCTGGAGGGTGATCGGGTAGTGCTGGGCGTGCCCTGTCGCTGCCGAGGCGTCAGACGCGGATGCCGTAGAGGGGGTATCAGCGTGAGACGTCGCTGATGCCTGTGCCTGGGCGGCAGGCACGAGACTGGCGGCCATGATGGCCAGGCCAATGGCGCAGGAAAGTCGTGTGAGTCGCAAGGGAGAATCCTTTTTTCAATCGGGTCGCGGATGACAGCCCCTACATCGTGAGGGGCTGTCCAGAGGAAAGGCTGGCCATCGGAAAGGCTGGCCATGAGAAATGACGCGCCTGTCCTCAGAAGTCGTAGGTCATGCTCAGCAGGGCACTGCGCGGCGCACCATAGAGGTACTGGCTGTAGAAGCCTTGCTGGGTGTAGTACTCCTCATCGAAGAGGTTGGAGACGTTGAGCTGGGTGCTGAAGTGGTCATTGATGCGATAGCGCGCCATGGCGTTGGCCAGGAAGACATCGCCCTGACCGACCTTGGCGGTGCCGGTCGGGGTATCGGCGTCACGATAGGTGTCGCCCTGCCAGGTACCGCCGGCGCCCAGGGTCAGGCGTGACCAGTCACCGGGCAGCTGCCAGGTGGCGTAGACCTTGGCCTGCTGGCGTGGATAGCTGGTATTGAGCTGGGTGCCATCGGAATCCTCGGCATCCACCAGCGCGTAGCTGGCGGAGAGGTTGATGCCCGGGGCGACTTCACCGGCCACTTCCAGCTCGAACCCTTCCACCACCGCGCCGTCGGATTCGGTGTAGGCCTGATCGGTGGTGCCCGCGACATAGACGCCGGGGATCTCGACGGCCAGATTGTCCTGCTCGCTGCGGAAGACGGCGAAGGACACGTCAGCGCGATCATTGAACAGCTCGGCCTTCAGGCCCGCTTCATAGCTGGTGCCTTCCAGCGGATCGAGCAGGGCGCCATCGGGGGCGCGTTCGCTCTGGGTGTTGAAGATCTGCGTGTAGCTCGTGTAGGCGGTGAGGTTGTCGGTGATGTCGACGATCAGGCCAGCATAGGGCGTGAACTCGTCGTTGTATTCGTAGCTGCGCTCACCGCGATAGTCCTGGTCGATCTCCCAATCCGTCAGGCGGGCACCGAGTATCAGATGCACGGGGTCTGCCAGCGAGAAACGCGTGACGGCGTAGAAGCCTTCCTGCCTGGTCTCGGTGTCATCGCTCAGACCCCACTCGCCCCATTCGGGCTCGGCCAGTGCCGGGTCGTCACGATCGGTGAAGCTGCCCAGCGCCGGCACGCTGCTCGCCGGAGTGCGACTCCAGATCTCGTACTCTTCCTTCAGCTGCATGTAGCCGAAGCCCAGCTGATGCTCGCGACCGAACAGCTCGAAGGGACCTTCGGCGCTCAGGTTGAGGTTCTTCTGGGTCCGGTCTCCGCGGTAGTCCAGCAGATAGGAGCTGGTGGGCACCTGGCGGTTGGTGTCGTAGTAGAGGATGCCGTTGTCACGGTCGACGTAACCGCCACGGTAGTTGTAGGTCAGCCCGTAATTGGCGTCGCCGTGGCTGTAGGCGGCGGTCGCCTTCCAGCCATTGGCGAAGTAGTGGGTCAGGTCCGCGAAGCCACGCGTGTTCTCGGTAAAGAAGTGGGCCCACTCGGTATTGTTGGCGACTGACTGATCGAAATCAGTCCGCGAGCCGTCGGTGTAGTAGAGCGGCACGCCCAGATAGGCACCGTCCTGGTCGTAGCGCTGGTATTCGACGCCGACATTCAGTTCGGTATCCGGTGTCAGTTCCGCGGCGATCACGCCGTAGAGGGTCTCGCGATCATTCTCCACGTCATCCATGAAGCTGTCGGAGCGGTCCTTGGCGGCCACGAAGCGCACGCCGACCTTGCCGGCGTCATCCAGCGGCGTGCTGACATCCACCACACCACGGCGGCGGTCCCAGCTGCCCACGGCACCGGTCACGCTGGCGGCGGCTTCATCCAGCGGCTTCTTGCGCACGAAGTTGACGGTGGCGGAGGGGTCGCCCACTCCGGTCATCAGGCCGGTGGCCCCGCGAATCACCTCGACGCGATCATAGATGGCGGTGTCCCACTCGGCGTCACCGAAGGGCCAGAAGCTGCTGGTGTTGCTCTGCTGACCATCGAACTGGAAATTGCGGATCGAGTAGCCGCGCGACTGGAAGTTGGTGCGCGTGCCATCGAGACGATTGGAGGACACCCCCGGCAGGCGGTTGACGGCTTCCGTGGTGCTGGTGAGCGCCTCATCCTCCATCTGCTGGCGGGTCAGGAAGCTGATCGACTGCGGTGTCTCGCGCGGTGACAGCGTCAGGCCATTGGCGCGGGTGCTGGCGCCGACCGTGTAGTCACGGGTCAACTCGGTGGTGGAGGTCTGCGCTTCACCGACGATGGTCATGGCTTGCAGCTCACGCGTCTCGTCAGCCGACACCAGGCTGGGGGATGCAGCGCTTGCCAGCGCGATGGCGAGGGTCAGTCGTGACAGCGGCAGTGCAGATGGCGCGGATGGATGTGACACGTTGGCGTTCCCTGAGTGCTTTTATAAGAATGATTATTATTCACTGTGAGGGGCGGCCGATGTTTTGCGAAATGCCATAAAACCTTTGCGCAGCGCCAGACTTTGCACGAATCGAGGAACTTTTCGCACGTCGATGCCCATGCTGCCGGCGTTGGTGAGAAGAACTGCTGAGAAGAACTGCTGAGAAGAACTGAAGGGAGGCATTGAAGAAAGGCGCTGGAGAGGTGCTGGATAGGTACTGAAGAGAAGTGCGAGGGAAGAGCCGGCGAAAAGCGGCCGGCGAAAAGCGGCTCGCTGATAACGGGCAAGGGAAAAGGGGCAAGGGAAAGACATGCCCGCCGGCAGTGGCCCCTGGCGGCGTTGCGAGAAGCGGGGCATCGGGTTACGGCGGCGCAACCGCGCGATGGATTGTGAGGCTTACGAAAGTCTTATATGTTGGTTTTGCTCATAAAGTATCAATAAATATAACGACAAGGACATGACATGACTGACGTTTCAGAGGCGGTGGTAGCAGAGGCGGTTGGGCCACAGCAGAGCCTTCATGAGCAAGGCATGACAGGGCAGGGCGCCGGCGAGACGGCGCGCAAGGCGCGGCCGGCGTCTCCCTCACGGCGCGGCTTTTTGGGCATGAGTGGCGCAGCGCTTGCCGGTGCGGCCCTCGGACAGTTCCTCCCCGGCATTCCGCAGGCCTTCGCCAAGGAGGCCCCCGCGACGGCGGCCACGCTCACGCCTTCCGCCAAGGCGCCGGTGCGACTCAACTACAACGAGAATGCCCTCGGCATGGCCCCCTCGGCGCAGCGTGCGGCCTCGGCGTCCATCGCGCATTCCAATCGTTATCCCTTCGCCCATATGGGCAAGTTGCAGTCACTGGTGGCGACGCATCACAAGGTGACCCCTGAAAGCGTGCTGTTCACGCCGGGCTCTTCCGATGCGATTCGGGCCAGCGTGCTGGCGCATGCGACCCCGGACACTCAGCTGGTCATCCCGGAACTCACCTACGGCGATGGTGCCTTGTACGCCGGCTTCTATGATCTGGCGATCAACAAGGTGCCATCCTCGCGTGAGGACTGGTCGTTCAAGCTCTCCGACATGCAGCAGGCTGTGGCGGACCACGCCGGCCCGTCCATCGTCTATCTGGTGAATCCCAACAACCCGACCTCGACCATCATCTCCAGCGATGCGCTCTACGCCTGGGTCAATGCCAGCCGCTCCGACACGTTGTTCATCATCGATGAGGCCTATGCCGAATTCGTCAATGACCCGGCCTTCCGCTCTGCGGACAGTCTGGTGGCGGGGGGCGCGAAGAACGTGCTGGTGCTCAAGACCTTCTCCAAGATCCACGCCATGGCGGGGCTGCGGGTCGGCTATGCGGTGGGCGATGCCGAGCGTCTCGAGCATGTCTCGCATTACGTGGAAGATGACGCCATGACATTGTCCTACCCCGGGGTCATGGCGGCGACGGCCTCGATGCAGTCACCGGAGTTTCTGGCCCACAGCAAGCAGAGCAACGACGAAGCGCGTGCCATCTTCACCGCGACGCTCGATGAGCTGGGCTGGGAGTATCTGCCCAGTCAGACCAACTTCGTCTTCCATCGCATTTCCAGGCCGCTCAAGGAATTCCAGGCGGACATGAAGGCGCGTCATGTGCTGATCGGCCGTGCCTTCCCGCCGGCAGACGGCTGGTGTCGCATGTCGCTGGGCACCCCGGCGGAAATGCACTACGTGTCAGCCGTGTTGCGCGAGATGAAGGCGAAAGGCGTGGTGTGATCCGCATCGGCTCTTGCTGAAGCCAGCAGAAACCGGCATGCATCGAGACACCCCGGCAATCAGGTGTCTCGATGTGTTCGGTATGGTTCGCTCGGTTCTCGCGTGACCTGCTTCTCTGTTCTAAACCTCCTCATTATCTTGACCCCGTTTCTCTGTCGCAAGGCGCTTCGCCGTTATTCGCTCTTGTACTTGCTTTCACATCCCAGATTATTCCCACAACATTCCCACTTGCGCTGATTCAACTCAGCGCTTGATATGGATCAAGTCGTGAAGGCCTGCAGGCGCTTATCATGGCGATTAGCGATCAAGGAGAGCTTGCCGCCTGAGGCAATGTTCATGGTCAAATATTGCGAGAAGACCGTCCTATTGAGTTTTTCTATATGGGGCATCGGGTCGCTGCGGCAATTTGTCCTGCGACAACATGCTATGCGACACCGACCTGCCAGACTTCTATGCTTGGACTCATGACCTCGTGAGTGCCGGATCATTTCTCTTTCGATGTGGGATATCTCCGAGAGATCTTTCCGCCCTCGATGCGTCAACAACTTGAAACCGCTGTCGGACAAGTTCCCGCCAGAAGGAACATGCCCAGCCATCCTGATGATCGTTATCGTGAGGAGTTGCCCATGGAACTGGATCCCGTGATCCTGTCGCGAATACAGTTCGGATTTGTCGTGTCATTCCACGCCGTCTTTCCGGTGTTCACCATCGGATTGGCTTCCTATGTCGCCTTGTTGCACGGTCTTTATTACAAGACCGGCAATGCTGCCTGGGACCGACTTGCCGCCTTCTGGGTGAAGGTGTTTGCCGTCGTGTTCGCCATGGGGGTGGTCTCGGGCATCGTGATGGCCTTCCAGTTCGGCACCAACTGGAGCAACTTCAGTTATGCCAGCTCCAACTTCATCGGGCCGATGCTCAGCTATGAGGTGGTGACGGCGTTCTTCCTTGAGGCGGGCTTCCTCGGCGTGCTGCTGTTCGGGCGTGGCAAGGTGCCGGAAGGGGTCCATCTGTTCGCGGCCCTGATGGTGGCGCTGGGCACCTTCATCTCCGCCTTCTGGATTCTCTCCACCAACAGCTGGATGCAGACACCGGCGGGAGTGGAGATGGTGGACGGCCACTTCTTCGTCAAGGATTGGGCCGCTGCCATCTTCAATGCCTCCCTGCCGTATCGCTTCGCCCACATGGCGATCGCCTCCTTCCTGACCGGTGGCTTCGTGGTGGCGGGGGTGAGTGCCTGGTATCTGCTGATCGGGCGCGATGTCGACGCCAACAAGCGTGCGCTGTCCATGTGCATGTGGCTGCTGCTGGTGCTGGCACCGGCGCAGGCGGTGGTGGGTGACATGCACGGCATCAACACGCTGGAGCATCAGCCGACCAAGGTCGCCGCGATGGAAGGCAACTGGGAGACCCAGTCGGGCGCGCCGCTCCTGCTGTTCGCCTGGCCGGACAAGGAGGCGCAGATGAACCACTTCGAGATCGCGATCCCGAAGCTGGCCAGTCTGATCCTGACCCACGACCCCGATGGCGTGGTGCCGGGGCTCAAGGAGGTCGCACCTGACAAGCAGCCGCCGGTGTGGTTCGTGTTCTGGTCGTTTCGCGTGATGGTGGCGATGGGGCTCTTGATGATCGCCGTGGCCTTCATCGGTGTCTTCCTGCGCCGCGATGGCAAGCTCTATCGCTCACGTCCCTTCCTGCAGACGTTGCGTCTGATGTCCATCGCGCCGTTCTTCGCCGTGCTGGCGGGTTGGTTCGTGACCGAGGCCGGGCGCTCGCCGTGGCTGGTCTACGAGATGATGACCCAGCAGGAGGCCGTCACGCCGTCACTCACTGGCTGGATGGTGCTTACCACGCTGATCGGCTATTTCCTGGTCTATCTGGTGGTCTTCGTGACCGGCAGTTACTACCTGACCCGCGTCATCCGTGGTGGCATGCAACCGGAACTGCCCCATGACGATGTCGAGACCGCGATGCGCCCGCTGTCCGCCGCGCACGAGAGTCTGGACGATGATGCCAGCCGCACGGTAAGGAGTTGAGCTGATGGAAATGATCAATCTGACAATGATCTGGGCGCTGATCATCGGCTTCGGCGTCATGATGTACATCCTGATGGATGGCTTCGATCTGGGGGTGGGCATCCTGTACCCCTTCGCACCCGATGAGCACGCCCGTGACGTGATGATGAACTCGGTCGCGCCCATCTGGGACGGCAACGAGACCTGGCTGGTGCTGGGCGGGGCCGGGCTGCTGGCGGCCTTCCCGGCGGTCTACACCATCCTGCTGCCGGCGCTGTATCTGGGGGTCTTCCTGATGCTGGCGGGGCTGATCTTCCGGGGGATCGCCTTCGAGTTCCGCTTCAAGTCCTCGCGCAATCGTCACTGGTGGAACATCGCCTTCAGTGGCGGCTCCTTCCTGGCGACCTTCTGTCAGGGCGTGGTGGTCGGCGCCTACATCCAGGGCTTCGCCACCGAAGGGCATGTCTACGTGGGCGGCGCCTTCGACTGGCTGTCACCGTTCACCGTGATCACTGGGCTTGCGCTGGTGGCGGGGTATGCGCTGCTGGGCGCCACCTGGACCATCATGAAGAGCGAGGGCGAGGTGCAGGAATGGGCCTATCGCATCACGCCGAAGCTGCTGATCGCCGTACTGGTGGGCTTCGCGGTCATCAGCCTCTACACCCCGTTCGTGGATGAGTATGTGCGGGAACGCTGGTTCGACCATCTGGGCGTGTTCTGGGTCTTCCCGGTGCTGGCGCTGTGCTGTGCGGCGCTGATCTGGCGGGCGGTCAACAAGCGCCAGGAAGGGCAGCCCTTCGTCGCGACGCTGGGACTGTTCCTGTTCACCTATCTGGGGCTGATCTTCAGCAAGTGGCCGTATCTGGTGCCGCCGGACATCACCCTGTGGGACGCGGCCTCCGCGCCGGAGTCGCAGCTGTTCCTGCTGCTGGGCGTGCTGTTCGTCATTCCGATGGTGCTGGGCTACACCGCCTGGAGCTACTGGGTGTTCCGCGGCAAGGTACAGGGGGTCGGCTATCACTGAGTCACTCAAGGCCCCGGTCGGCAAGGCTGACCGGGGCACCCGGGAACGACGCCAGGCAGGCAGATGGCTCCGACAGCAGGCGACGCGAGAGCGTCGCCTGCTTGGGTTTGCGGCCTTGTCCGGGGTCGTGGCGGGTATCCTGACGGTCGCCCAGCTGGTACTGACGGCCTGGGTGATCACCGAAGCCATCGAGCATCCCGAGTCATTGGGGGCGCTGTGGTGGCCCTTCGTCGGCCTGCTGGGGTTGCTGGGTGCGCGGGTGCTGGCGAGTGGTGGTCAGGAGCTGCTGGCCCAG
The DNA here is from genome assembly GCF_013374055.1 of Cobetia sp. 5-11-6-3. Lineage (NCBI taxonomy): Bacteria > Pseudomonadati > Pseudomonadota > Gammaproteobacteria > Oceanospirillales > Halomonadaceae > Cobetia > Cobetia sp. 5-11-6-3. Next base: position 250,858 of record NZ_BLWJ01000008.1, read on the forward strand.
CGTGCCAGCCAGCGACTGCGACAGGCCATTCGTGGCGAGGTACTGACGGCACTCGAGACGCTGGGGCCGGTGCGCGCCGCCCAGTATCACAGCGCCGATCTCGCCCAGCGCTGGGTGGAGCAGGTGGAAGCCCTGGAAGGCTACTTCGCGCGCTTTCATGTGCAGATGCGTCTGGTGGTGATCACGCCGCTGCTGATTCTGGCCATCGTGGTCAGTCTGGACTGGCTGGCGGCCATCCTGCTGGCGCTGACCGCGCCACTGATACCGCTGTTCATGGCGCTGGTCGGCATGGGGGCCGAGTCGCTCAATCGTGACCAGTTCCAGGCGGTCGCGCGGCTGTCGCGCCACTTCGTGGATCGCGTGCGCGCCATCACCACCCTGCGCCTGTTCGGGCTGGGGGAGCTGGCGACCCGCGAGGTGACGCTGGTGGCCGATGACTACCGCAAGCGCAGCCTGCGCACCTTGCGGCTCGCCTTCCTGTCATCCGCGGTGCTGGAGTTCTTTGCCTCGGTGTCCATCGCCGTGGTCGCCATCTACATCGGCTTCGGCCTGCTTGGTGACATTCCCATCGGGCCGGCCGATGAGCTGACCCTCTTCAGTGCGCTGGTGATCCTGCTGCTGGCCCCCGAGTTCTTCCAGCCGCTGAGAACCCTGTCCCAGTTCTACCATGACCGCGCCTCGGCGCTGGCCGCCTCCGAGACGCTGATGGAGATTCTCGAGGCTGCCGACATGGCGTCGCCTCGCCACGCCGATACCCGCCCAGACGCGACGGGCGAGGTGATGTGTCTGACGGATGTCTGTCTGAGCCACCCTGAGCGCGGGCAGGTACTGGGCCCGCTGGAGCTGGCGCTGAGGCAGGGCGAGGTGCTGGTCGTCAGCGGGGCCTCCGGGGCGGGCAAGTCGACGCTGCTTCAGGTGATGGCCGGGTTCGTCGCACCGGACAGCGGGCAGCGTCAGCTAGCCCCCGCCACGCGTCTGGCCTGGATGGATCAACGTCCGCTGCTGATGCAGGGCAGTCTCGCCGACAATCTGCGTATCACCGCGCCGCAGGCCAGTGACGCCGAGATCATCACCGCGCTTGAGCGCGCAGGGCTCAAGGCCGAGCTTGCCGCCTTGCCGCAAGGCATCGCGACACCGCTCGGCGAAGGCGGGCGCGGGCTGTCCGGTGGGCAGGCACAGCGGCTGGCGCTGGCGCGGGTGTTTCTGAGCGATGCCTCGCTGGTGCTGCTCGATGAGCCCACCGCCAGTCTGGATGCCGAGACGGAACGTTATCTGATCGCGGGCTTCGAGTGGCTGAGCGCTCAAGGGCGGACCCTGGTGATCGCGACCCACCATCCGGCGCTGATTGCCATGGCGACGCGCCATCTGGTGCTGGAGGAGGGGAGAATCCTGCCAATGACAGCCACGGCGACAAGCCAACAGGAGGACGAGCGTGACGCATCCCGAGACTGACGGCGTGACCCTGCGCGAGGCGCTCACGCGTCTGGCCCCCTGGTGGCGCCTGCATGATCAATACCGTCGCCGTCTGATACTCGGCGTGGTGCTGATGATGCTGACGGCCTGTTCGGCGCTCGGCCTGCTGGCGGTCTCCGGCTGGTTCATCACCGCCTCCGCCCTGACGGGGGCTGCGCTGGCCGCCGGTGCGGGCATGACGCTGGATGTCTACACCCCGGGCAGCGGCATTCGGCTGTTCGCCGTCTCGCGCACCGTGTCGCGCTATCTGGAACGGCTCTACAACCACGACACCATCCTGCGTCTGCTGGCCAGCCTGCGCGGCACGGCCTTCGCCGCACTGGTGACGATGGACCCCGCGCGGGTAGCGGCGCGGCGTTCCAGTGACTGGCTCAATCGCCTCACCGCGGATATCGACACCCTGGATGCGCTCTACCTGCGCCTGGCGGCTCCGCCACTGATGGCGCTGGGTCTGATCGCGGTGCTGGTGGCGCTGGTCGCTGTCTGGCTGCCGACAACGGCGGCGTGGCTGGCGGGGTTCCTGTTGCTGGGCTGGGCCTGGCTGACGCTGGGGCAGGCGCGCTGGGGGCTGGCGGCCAGTCGGCGGCGCGTCACGACATTGGAGTCGTTGCGCTCGGCGCTGATGGAGACGTTGCGTGGTCAGGCGGAGCTTGAGGCCTATGCGGCGCTGGGCAGTGCCCGTCAGCGCCTGGATGAGATCGAGACCTGCCTGTTGAGAGATCAGTGGCGACTGGCGGTGATCACGGCCATCGGCAATGGCCTGGCCAGTCTGGTGATCGGTCTGTCGTGGTTGCTGTTGCTGGCGTCCGCCATGCAGGGAATGACGGATGAGCGACTGACACCGGCGGTGATGGTCATGCTGCCGCTGGCGGCCATGGCCTTGAGTGAGGGGCTGGCGGGATTGCCGGCGGCCTTCACTCAGGCCGGTGCTACCCTGGGCGCTGCCGAGCGACTCAATGAGCTGTCCTCCGCCACGCGGCCGCTGGAAGGTCGGCAGACCCTGGCCAGCGGTGCCGTGCAGGTGCAGATCCAGCAGGTGTCGTGGCGCTATCCCGGTGCCTGGTTCGAGGCGCTTGACGAGATGACCCTCGAGATCACCCCCGGCACCCAGATGGCCATCTGCGGTGCTTCCGGCTCCGGCAAGTCCACGCTGGCGGCCTTGCTGACTGGCCAGACCCGGCTGCAGAGCGGCAGCATCACGCTCAACGGACAGCCCATCGACGCCTGCTCGCCCGAGTCACTGGCCCATGCCGTGGGATGCCTGACCCAACAGGTGGAATTGCTGGATGCCAGCCTTGCCGACAACCTGCGGCTGGGTGCGCGTCAGGCCAGTGATGAGGATGTCTGGCAGGCACTGGAGGCGGTGGATCTCGCCGAATGGGTGGCGCAATTGCCCCAGGGCCTCGCCACCCGAGTGGGTGAGGGCGGTCGGCAGGTCTCGGGCGGGCAGGCGCGGCGCCTGGGGCTGGCGCGCCTGGTACTGACGGATCCGGGGCTGCTGATTCTGGATGAACCCTTCTCCGGGCTGGATGCGCGCACGGCACAGCGCATGGCACAGCGTCTGGAGGGCTGGTTCAAGGCGCGTACGGTGATCTATCTGCTGCATGAGCATGACCTGGCATCGCCGCGTCCCGGTACGCAGAGCATCACTCGGGTCTGGCGGCTAAAGGATTGAGAGATTGCCGGCCGCGGCGTCGAAGTCTGTCGGCCAGTATCCTTGGACAGCAATGCAAAAGGCCTCCCGAGGGAGGCCTTTTCATTTCTCTGACGCGGCATCAGGCACAGGCCTGAGGGGCATCAGTCCCAGTCAGGGGCGAAGTCCGGGTTGGCGATGCGCTCACCGCGATCCAGCTCGGCGATCTTAGCCATGTCTTCACCGGTCAGTGACATGGAGAACGCCTCGAAGTTGCTCTTGATGTTCTTCGCCTTGGTGGAGGACGGGAAGGTGACAATGTCCTGCATCTTGAGCCATGCCAGGGCGATCTGCGCCGGGCTGGCGTCATGACGTTCGGCGATGGCCTTGAGGGTGTCATCGTCCATCACCTTGCCGACTGCCAGCGGCATGAAGGCAGTGACTTCGATGCCCAGCTCGTGGCACTTGTCGATCACCTTGCGGTTTTGCAGGAACGGGTGGACCTCGACCTGGTTGGTGAGCAGCTCGTCACGCCCCACGATGCCCACGGCACGTTCCAGCTGTTCGCAGGTGAAGTTGGACACCCCGATGTGGCGCGCCTTGCCCGCTGCCTTCAGCTTGGCCAGTACCGGCAGGTAATCTTCCATCGGCACTTCATCGTTCGGCGACGGCCAATGGATGAGCAGCAGGTCGACGTGATCGGTCTGCAGGCGTTCCAGGCTCTCCTCGACACTTTTCTCCATGTCACCCGGCACCAGGCGGTCGTGCCAGATCTTGGTGGTGATGAAGAGCTCTTCGCGCGGCACCTTGCTGTCGGCGATGATCTGTCCGACTTCCGCTTCGTTGCCATAGAACTGGGCGGTATCGATGTGGCGATAGCCGGTGTCCAGTGCGGTATTCAAGCTGTCACGCAGCGTCTCGCCCTCGAGACGGAAGGTGCCAAAGCCGGGATTCGGTAGGGTAGTCGACATGCAATAACTCCTGTTGAGCGCGCCCGATGTCTGGTGCAGTGAAGGGCGCGTATCCATGTGTGTTCCCCTCATGACTGGGGCTTGATCAGCGACATGACAACCACGCGACGCTGCATCAGTCCTGTGCCACTGTCGCAACAATCGCAACCAGGCCGCGTGCCTTCTGCCTTTCCGCTCATTCGTTGGCCGTGATCACGAATTTCAGCGCTCGGCGTTCGCCACGCTTCAGCTCGGCAAGGCAAGCCGGCAGCGCCGTGAATGATTCGATGCAGGGCGCCGGCTGGTTCAGGGTGCCATCGGCGATTGCTTCGAGCAGACCTTCCCCCGCCGTGACCAGGCGTGCCCAGTCCTCATCGTCACCCGCCCAGTGCAGTGCCCCGAGTGCGACTTCGTGTTGCGAGATGGCGCGATCGAAGGCCGGCGCGGCCGCCTGCTCCAGACGGTCCTGGATACAGACGATATGGCCGTTGGCCCCCAGGTGGCGGGTCATCTTGCGGGCGTGATCCCCATTGACGGTATCGATCACGGCGTAGACCGGGGCGTCCAGCTGCTCGGCGTCCGTCAGGGTCTCGTCGGCGCCCAGCACCTTGAGGTCCGCGTGGCGCTTCTCGGAGGCGACGGCGAAGACGTGGAAGTCGCGCTGTCGGGCCAGCTGGATCAGCCAGCGGCCCACGCTGCCGGAGGCACCGGTGATCAGCAGGCGTCGCCCGGCCTTGACGGGCAGCTTCTCGATGGCGAGCCATGCGGTCAGCGCCGGGCAGGGGAAGGCGGCGGCGTCATTGAAGCCCAGGGTAACGGGCAGGCGCATCACGGCCCGCGCCGGTACGCGCAGACGCTTGCTGAAGGTCCCCGGCCCCGCCAGGGTGGTGTGGACCGCGATGCGGTCTCCGGGGGAGACGTGGGAGACATTCGCGCCGCAGGCGATCACCTCACCCGAGGCATCGACCCCGGGAATCTGACCGGCTTGCCACAGCTCGCTGTCCATCGCCATGAACTTCCAGTCGACGGGATTGAGGCCGATGGCACGCGTGGCGACCAGTACCTCGTCATCTCCCGGTGCGCCGATGTCCACCTCTGTCTGCTCGAGCGCCTCAGGCTCTCCCGGCCCCTGCCATACCCAGGCGGGCGCTCGGGTGGTGCCGTGACGGATGTCTTGCGGGGTGGTGCTTTCCGTGGAATCTGACATGGGATCTCCTTCAAGCATGAACGGTGAATCCTTTCCGCCATGGTGGGGGCAGGTCAGTGCGACCCGTCAGCCCTCATGAAAAGTGCGGCAGTACCTCACGGCCCAGTTCCTCGAGGGTTTCCGTGAGCGGGCGGCGATTGCGACGCAGATGGAAGCCGATGTGATTCACTCCGGCATCCTGCATGGCTGACAGTTCTTCCATGAGGGCAAGGCGGCCACTCGACAACCCGAAGCGATGACGACGCACCGGGGCGTGAGGGTCGTCTTCCAGATTGAGGTGGATGAAACTGACGTAGGGCTTGTCGCCGGCGACCTGACGCCAGAGCGCCACGCGACGGATGTGATCCTGTGGCGTGCCCGGGTAGGCCAGCCAGCCGTCCATCTCGCGACCGATCCACTCGGGCGTCTGCTGGGAGAGCCCGGCACTCAACAGCGGCGGACGCGTCGCGGCAGGCAGGATGGCCTGACCGTCGCGCAAGGCGTCATCCGCCTGGCCCTTGATGACGTCCACCGCATGGCGAAAGGCGGCACCGCGGGTGGTGAACTCCTCACCGAACAGCGGGTATTCCGCCGGTCGGTCGCCACTGGCGACGCCCAGCAGCAGGCGGTCTCCGCTCAGGGCCTGCACGCTGGCGGCGGCCTTTCTCACCAGCCACGGCTGGCGCAGCGGCAGCACCGCGGCGGCGGTGCCCAGCAGCAGGTTGTCGGTGTGACTGGCCAGATAGCCCAGATAGGTGAACAGCTCGAAGACCTGGCCGGCATCGCCGAAGGCGGGGTCAAACAGCGGCACGTCACGCAGCCAGGCGGCGCGGAAGCCGAGTCTGTCGACCTGGCCGATCAGCTCGGCATGGGCGCGCATGTCAGGGACGCCGAAGGGTGTGGAGGGGGCTCTGTCAGTGCGCACCCAGTCATTGTCCAGGGGCAGTTCGACGCCGAGGGTCAGGGGGCCCTGGGTGAGGCGATCCAGCGGGCGGGTCGGGGAGATCATGGTGGACTCCTTCAGCAAGCAGGTGGGTAGACGACAGTGCCCCCGAGCCAGCAGGCTGAGCTGTCGGAATCGAGGGCACGTCGTGATGGCGGTAGGCTGCAGGGCGGATCAGGCGGTCGCGATGGAAGACGCGTGACGCTTGTCGAGGCGACCGGCCAGCAGGGTCAGCAGCAGGGCGGCGGTGACGATCAGCGCGCCGATCCAGGCGGTGTCGGTCAGGGCCATCCCGGAGACCACCTGGCCGCCGACGATGGAGCCCAGCGCGATGCCGATGTTGAAGGCCGCGATGTTGAGGCCGGAAGCCACGTCAACGGCCTGCGGCACGAAGCGTTCGGCCTGCTGCACGACGTAGACCTGCAGTCCCGGCACGTTGCCGAAGGCGAAGGCACCCCAGATCAGGATGGTGATCACGGCCGTGATCGGGTTGGCGGCAGTGAAGGTCAGCACGCCGAGGATGACGATCAGGCCACCGAAGATCAGGGTCAGGGCGCGAATCGGGCCCATGCGGTCAGCCAGCTTGCCGCCCTGGATGTTGCCGATGGCCACCGAGACGCCGTAGACCAGCATGATCAGACTGATGGCGCCTTCATTGAAGCCACTGACGTCCTGCAGCAGCGGAGCCAGATAGGTGAAGGCCGTGAAGGTGCCGCCGTAGCCGAGAATGGTGATCAGGTAGACCAGCAGCAGGCGCGGATGGGTCAGCACCTTGAGCTGTTGGGCGAAGGTGGCCGGTACGTTCTTCTTGAGATTGTTGGGCACCAGGATGGCGCTGCCGATCAATGCCAGCACGCCGAGCACCGAGACCACGAGGAAGGTGGCGCGCCAGCCGAAGTGCTGACCGATCCAGGTGCCCAGCGGCACGCCGGTGACCAGTGCCACGGTCAGGCCGGTGAACATGATGGCGATCGCACTGGCTTCCTTGTCCTTGCTCACCAGGCTTGTCGCGATGGTGGAGCCGATGGAGAAGAACACCCCGTGGGCCAGGCCAGTCAGGATGCGCGCCGTGATCAGCGAGCTGTAGCTGGGTGCCTGCCAGGCCAGCAGGTTGCCGGCGATGAACAGCGCCATCAGTCCCAGCAGCACCAGCTTGCGATTGAAGCGGCCGGTCAGGGCGGTCAGCACGGGGGCACCGATGGCGACACCGACGGCATACAGGCTGACCAGCAGGCCAGCGGAAGGCAGAGAGACGCTCAGATCCTGAGCGATGGTAGGCACCAGTCCGACGATCACGAATTCGGTGGTCCCGATGGCAAAGGCGCTCAACGTCAGCGCCAGCAGGGCAAGAGGCATGGCAGTTCTCCATCAGCAATGGGTGGGTCTTGGATGCTGTGCAGTCTGCCGTGGTTGAGTTTTGCGATAAACGGAGTGATTCGCAAAAGACCTTTGTGATTATTGAAAATATGCGCGTGTGGACATGGCCTCCGCCGTTCAGGGGACCAACATGACAACGCCCGCACTCCACTGAAGGAGCACGGGCGTTGTCGTGTCGAGAGGCTGCTGGCTCAGTCGTCCGTCGGCCAGACCTTGTAGATATGGTAGGGCGGCTGGCCCTCGTCCTCTCCGCCTGCGAAGGGCGGCGTGCTGTCCAGCTGATTGACGGTGACATACAGCCAGCCGTCAGCGGCCATGCGCACGCCATCCGGCCAGTCGAGGCGCTCGTCGCGGACCAGCGGCGTCAGTTTGCCGTCCGCCCCCAGCACATCCAGCCCATGCTGATTGAGGTTGGTGAAGTAGTGGATGCCCCCGGCGGTATCCGCACCGTCCGAGATGGGCTTGTCGCCGACGCGCGTGATGGCGGCGGCAATGGTGTCGTGATCGGCACCTTCACGCAGCAGTCTGGCCGGGACGCTGTACCAGCTGTGGCCGGTCATGGCACCGAAGAAGACCGTCTCGCCGTCATCGGACAGGGTGATCGGGTCAACGCCCACCTTGGCAGGCTTGCCATTGAACGGGATGTCACGGCCATCGATCTTCAGGGTGGCGTCTGGCTCGGCTTGCAGCGCGGCGTGTTGGCTGAATCGGGACGCCTCGCCGGAGGCCAGATCGACGGTGATCAGGCCCGGGTTGGCGATATCGGCCAGATACGCCACGCCACGACTGCGATCCACTGCCAGGTCCTGCACGAAGCTGCCTTCAGGGGCGATATCAGTGGGCAGGGTCAGCTTGGTGATCAGCTTGCCCGAGGCAATGTCGAAGCCCCACAGGCGGGTCTTGCCCAGATGCAGGCCCATGTCGGTGATCCAAAGGCCTCCCTGGCCGTCCTGATAGATGCCCAGCGGGGAGTCGATGGTGGCGTCGCTGTAGCGGCCGGCGTGGGTCTGGAAGGCGGGTGAGGGCCAGGCACGATAGCTGTTCTGTCCGGTGATCTCGACCAGCTGCACGTCGTGATCGCCATCCATCGGGTGGATGGTCGCGAAGACTCGTCCAGCGGGTGTCACGGCGACGTTGCCGGGACGTATCTGCATCACGGCCACCGAGCGCATCTCACCGTAGGCCGGGCCGGGTTTGAGTGACGAGGTGGTGGCGGGCAGGGTGGAATGGCCGGTGGCGCAGCCCGTCAGCAGGCCTGAGAGCAGGGCGAACACGCCCAGATATCGGGTCGAACGGACGGCGTTGTGCATCAATGCTTCCTTGTCTGGTGAGGCGGTTGTGACGGTCGTCTTCAGCGTCTCGTTTCGGGAGACGGCATGTTTCATCGCCTACAATTATCAATGAAATCAGACAGGTAGGGTAACGCAAGTCACAGTGCTGTCCAAAAAAAACGCCCTGCGAGAGGGCGTTTTCGAGGCCGGGAAGATCCGGCGCTGATGTGATCAGGCGTGACGCGCGATCATGGCATCGAAGTTTTCCTTCGGCTGCACGCCGGTCAGGGCTTCGATCTTCTCGCCGGACTTGAACAGGGCGATGGTCGGCAGGCCGCGGACGCCGTTCTGCGCAGCGAGATCCGGTGCATCGTCGACATTGATGGCAACGACCTTGAGGGCGTCACCCTGTTCTTCGGCGATGGATTCGACGATCGGGTCGAGCATCTTGCACGGGCCGCACCACGGCGCCCAGAACTTCACCAGCACCGGCTGCTCGCTCTCGATGACTTCCTGGGTGTAGTTGCTGTCTACCACTTGCGCAAAATCAGCCATTTGACTCTCCTGTGCATCCCTGAGGATGCGTGATTCAGATTGGCACCGCACGTGCCGGATGGGCACACACTAACGCCCCGGGACTTTCGTTCGCAAGCGCATTCTCTCATGTCAGCAGAAACATATGCGTGCCGATCAAGCAACAGTGAGGGCTTGCGGCGACCGCTGGCGAGGAGGATTTTCCGCCTGTCTTCTCTTCTCTTCTCTTCTGTTCTGTTCTGATACCGAACGAGCCAGGCGAGTGACGCCAGCGAGTGACGTCAGCGTGTGACATCAGTGAGACATGCACGCCGTCACGCGGCTGACATGAGAATGTCACTTGATATATGGAAAAACGTATATATGATTTTCCATATATCAGATCGTCACCGATCTCGCGTCTCTCGCACTCTGCCCAAGGAAGCTGTCATGAAGTCGTCAAGTCGCGATGCGGCGCTGGAGGATGGCGCTGCCGCTTCCCTGACCCCGTTGGGGATATTCAAATGTCTGGCCGAAGATACCCGCTTGACCATCATGCAATTGCTGAGCGAGACGGGAGAATTGTGTGTCTGCGAGCTGATCTGGCTGCTGGAGCAGCGTGAGCAGGACATGCCGGCACACGAGACGCCCCACGCAGGTGGAGAGCGCCCCGGTATCTCGCAGCCCAAGGTCTCGCGCCATCTCGCACAGCTGCGCGACTGCGGACTCTTGAGCAGCGAGCGACGCGGCCAGTGGGTGTATTACCGGCTGAGCCCCGCCATGCAGGGCTGGCGGCACGCCATCCTGATGGCGGCCTGCGAGGCACAGCAGGAGGAGGTGGCGCGCTGGCGTCAGTGGCTGGCGGCCATGCCCAATCGTCCCGAGCGCTGCGCCAGTTGACGCTCCTGCCAATATCCATCGCAGGCAGGAGGGCGTCTGCCCAGCCCCCCGCCTGAAACACGTCACACCCCTGATCCTACCTTGACCCTCACGAGGAAATTACGATGCCTGCTCATGATGCTCCGTCCTACAGCGCTTCACTGACGCTGCCCGCTGGCCTGCCACCTCTGCGTATCGGCATCAATGGCTTCGGCCGTATCGGCCGGCTTGCGCTGCGCGCGCTGTGGAAGCTGCGCGAGGATGTCGCGCTGGACGTGGTACGCATCAATGACCCGGGTGGCGATGCCGCAACTTTCGCCCATCTGCTGGAATTCGATTCCGTACATGGCCAGTGGTCGCCGGGCGTGGGAATCACCAGTGACGATGAGAGCATCATCATCGATGGTCAGCGCACGACGTTCTCCAGCCAGCGTGAGATCGGCGATACCGACTGGTCGGGCTGCGATGTGGTAATCGAGGCCTCCGGCAAGAAGAAGAGCACCGAGGTGCTCAATGCCTATCTTGAACAGGGCGTGGCGCGTGTCGTGGTCTCCGCGCCGGTCAAGGAAGCGGGCGTACTCAATATCGTCATGGGCGTGAACGATCATCTCTATGATGCCCAAACGCATCGCATCGTGACGGCGGCCAGCTGTACCACCAACTGTCTGGCGCCAGTGATCAAGGTGATTCAAGAGCAGTTCGGCATTCGCCATGGTTCCATGACCACCGTGCACGACATCACCAATACCCAGACGATTCTGGATGCGCCGCACAAGGATCTGCGCCGTGCGCGGGCCTGCGGCATGAGCCTGATTCCGACGACCACCGGCTCCGCCAAGGCGATCAGCGCCATCTTCCCGGAGCTGGAAGGCCGCCTGAACGGCCACGCCATTCGCGTGCCGCTGGCCAATGCCTCTCTCACCGACATGGTGTTCGAGCTCGATCGCGAAGTGACGGTGGAGGAGGTCAACCAGGCGCTGCAAACTGCGGCAAAAGGCGAGCTTTCCGGGGTGCTGGGGTATGAGACACGCCCGCTGGTGTCGATCGATTTCCGTACCGATTCCCGCTCCAGCATCATCGATGCGCTCTCGACCATGGTGGTCGCGGGGACCCAGCTCAAGCTGTACGCCTGGTACGACAACGAATGGGGCTACGCCAATCGCACCGCGGAACTGGCACTGAAAGTCGGCCTGGGTGATCTGACCGACGCCAGCACACAGGAGCGCTGACATGCTTGCCCGCCTGCAAGAGCTGCCCCATGAGGTGCGCCAGTACCTGCTGGTGACCGGCAACTACTGGGCCTTCACGTTGACCGATGGCGCGCTGCGCATGCTGGTGGTGCTGCACTTCCACTCGCTGGGCTATTCGGCGCTGGACGTGGCGATGCTGTTCCTGTTCTACGAGGCCTTCGGTGTCGTCACCAATCTGGTCGGCGGCTGGCTCGGGGCACGGCTCGGGCTCAATCGCACCATGAATGCGGGGCTTGCGATGCAGCTGGTGGCGCTCGGCATGCTGCTGGTGCCGGAACCCATGCTGACGGTCATCTGGGTGATGATCGCCCAGGCGCTGTCCGGCATCGCCAAGGACCTCAACAAGATGAGCGCCAAGAGCGCCATCAAGGTGCTGGTGCCCAAGGGGCAGCCGGTGGAGGAATCGCAGAGCGCGCTGTATCGCTGGGTCGCGTTGCTCACCGGCTCCAAGAATGCACTCAAGGGACTGGGCTTCTTCCTGGGCGGGGCGGCGCTCAGTCTCATCGGCTTCCAGGGCACCGTCATGGCCATGTGGCTGATGCTGGCAGGCGTGCTGGTGCTGTCACTGCGCAAGCTGTCGGCATCACTGGGGCAGAGCAAGGCCAGTCGCAAGCCGGCATTCCGTGAGATGTTCTCGACCTCGCGGGCGGTCAATGTGCTCTCGGCGGCGCGCATGTGCCTGTTCTCGGCACGTGACGTCTGGTTCGTGGTGGCCTTGCCGGTCTATCTGGCCGAGGTGCATGGCTGGCATTTCTGGACGGTCGGCGTGCTCATGGCCGCCTGGGTGATCGGCTATGGCGGTGTCCAGACCCAGGCGCCGCGCATCACCGGTCCGCTCTCGCGGCGCTTGAACGGCGCCAACGGCGTCCGCTGGGTCACGGTGTCGCTGGCGGCCGGCCTGGCCCTGCTGCCGGCGCTGATGGCCAGCCTGCCGCTGGATGCGCCTCAGGCGGCCGATATCAGTGGTGCCATCCTGTTGGGGTTGGCGCCACTGGAATGGTTGATCATCGGCCTGTTGGTGTTCGGGGCCGTCTTTGCGGTCAATTCCAGCTGGCACAGCTATCTGATCGTGCGCTTCGCGCGCAGTGAAGGCGTGTCGATGGATGTCGGCTTCTATTACATGGCCAACGCCATGGGGCGTCTGTTGGGCACCTTGCTGTCCGGTTGGCTCTATCAGGCCTATGGGCTGGAAGCCTGCCTGTGGTGGTCGGCCGGATTGGTGGCGGCGAGTGCCGTGATGGCCCTTGCCTTGCCGCAGGTGTCACACGCAACGTCCGATTCGCCTGCCGGCAGTACCTGAGTACCTGAGTACCTGAGTACCTGAGTACCTGAGTACCTTGCAAGGTGTCGCCTGAGGGATCACTTCCTGATCCCCCGACGCCTGTCCATGCACCCAGCGCCACCTTCTATAGAGACGCCACATGTCATCCAGTCACGATCGTGTTTCAACCAGGCAGGCGCCGCACGAGGCCGACGGTGTGACCGCCGTATCCTCTCGCGAGCGATATCGGGACGTGCTGCTCACCTTCCTCACGCTGGGGCTGACCAGCTTCGGCGGGCCGATCGCGCACCTGGGCTACTTCCACGCGGAGCTGGTCCGCCGGCGCGGCTGGCTGAGTGATACGGCCTACGCCGAGCTGGTCGCGCTGTGCCAGTTCCTGCCGGGGCCGGCCAGCAGTCAGGTCGGCTTTGCACTGGGCATGGTGCGTGGTGGCGGAGTGATGGGTGGGGTGCTTGCCTGGGTCGGCTTCACCTTGCCGTCTGCGCTGGCCCTGCTGGCATTGGCGCTGGTGGCGGCCAGCCTCGAAGGGCCGCTGGCTTCCGGGGTGATCCACGCCTTGAAGCTGGTGGCGGTGGCGGTCGTTGCCCAGGCGATCTGGGGCATGGCGCGCACGCTGTGCCCGGACCGACGGCGCGCCGGGCTGGCGCTGTTGGCCATGCTGGGCCTGGCGCTGGCGCAGAGCGCCTGGGCGCAGGTCGCCTGGACGCAGGTCGGAGTGATCGCGCTGGGCGCGCTGCTTGGCAGCCTGCTGTGTCGTGATGACAGTGCGGCCCTTGTTGGCCAGCAGGCGGGGGCAGCGGGGCTGTCGCTGCCGGTCTCGACGCGCCTGGCTCGCGCCTGTCTGATCGCCTTCTTCGCGCTGTTGATCGCGCTGCCGCTGCTGGCCTCCGGCAGTCTGGTCGAGATCTTCTACCGTGCCGGGGCGCTGGTATTCGGGGGCGGGCATGTGGTGCTGCCGCTGCTGGAGGCCTCCACCGTCGAGACGGGGCGTATCGCGGCCGATACCTTTCTCACCGGCTATGGGGCCGCGCAGGCGGTGCCGGGGCCACTGTTCACCTTCGCCGCCTGGCTGGGAGCGGGCATGGCCCAGGTGGGCGGGGATTCGGCAGTGCTCGGCGCCATCATTGCGCTGTTGAGTCTCTTCCTGCCGGGGATTCTGCTGTTGATCGGCGTGGCACCCCTGTGGGGACGCCTGCGTACACGGCCCGCAGCACGCGCTGCGCTCGCGGGCGCCAATGCGGCGGTCGTCGGCGTGCTGGGCATGGCGCTGTATGACCCCTTGTGGACCACCAGTGTGCTGAGTCATCTGGACGTCGTCATCGCGCTGGCGGCCTTCATCGCGCTGACCCGCTTCGCGCTGGCACCCTGGAAGCTGGTGCTGGCGATGGTGATTCTCGGGGTGGTACGTGGGGTGCTGTAAGCCTGGCCTCCCGTGCAGAGCACAGCCTGAAAACGAACGCCCCCGTCTGCCAGCTGGCAGACGGGGGCGTTCTGTTCATACGAGGCGGTCGTCATGCCAGGCGGCGCGTGGCGGTCGTCACACCAGTGACAGCAGGGCGGTGACCAGCAGTTCATTGTCGTAGTAGGGCGCGCTCTGCTCGCTGATCAGGCGAGTGTCGATCACGGTCAGTCCCATGCGCTCCAGCGCGGGGACAGAGACGCCGCCGGGGTAGTCGCCACGCTGACTGTCCAGCAGCACGATGTTGAGCAGATGCTCGTTGGGGCAGTCGTTGCGCGAGACATCCAGGTCCGCACACAGGGTCTCGATCAGGGTCGCGACCAGTTGCTCGAGTGTCTTGCCGGTCTGCTCCGGGTCCGGACTGCAGTTGGGGATGTAGACCTTGGGACAGGGGTTGGCCAGTATCGCGCGTCCCACCCCGCTGGGCAGCAGGTTGGCGATGACGCTGGAGTAGAAACTGCCCGGCGGAAAGCAGATCAGTTCCGCGGAATCGATCAGCTGACGGTTGTTGAGGTGCAGCGCAGGCCGCACGGGCACGATGGCACCGGCGTCATTGTGCGTGTCTCGCTCTGTGGTGCTGTCCGTCGTATTGTCCTTGGCACTGGCCTTTGGACTGGCTTTTGGACTGGCCTTCGCGCTGGCCTCGACCAGCTGGATGCGCGCGATCGGGCTCTCCAGTGGCGCGACTTCCTTGCCGGTGATCTGGTGCTGGCCGATGATTCTGCGCCCATCTTCCAGGGTGACGGCCAGATGGCAGTCGGCATTGATGATGGCGCGCACCGTCCCGCGTACATGCACCAGCTTGGAGAACAGGAAGATGATCTGGTCCAGCTGCTCATGATGGTTCAGGTAGCCGCCGGCGATGATCAGATTGCCGATGCTGGCGCCGCGCAGATCGAAGCCTGCCGGCATGGCCTCGATCAGAAAGCCCAGCTGATGACAGATGAGCGTGCGCATGGGCTCCGCCACGGCCATGCTGAGCGGATGACGGCCCGCCGCCAGTTCCCGCAGGGTGGCCTGCAGCATCTCCGGGCGTGCTTCGGCTGGCAGACGGTGCGTGAACAACCGGTAGATCTCCGGGTGCCCCAGCACGCTGTCATCGGCCAGCGCCATCAGGCGTGAGCGAAGGTCGCCGATGGCCGGCATCGAGAAGGCGTCACGCAGCTTGGCGGAGCTGCCACCGGAATCAAAGGGCGTCACCAGATGGATGCTGTGATGGGTATAGCGCGTCAGGGTGCGCGAGATGCCCGTCAGCGCCGTGCCGCCGCTGAAGAACAGCACACGGGGCCCGACCTCCGGTGCCTTGTGATAACGCCTGACGCGTAATGGATCCGGGACCCTTGCGGTCCGACTGACCCTGACCTCTGCCATGTTGCGGCTTCCTTTGCCTTTCGTCTTGGGCATAGAGTGCCTTTTTTTGCGTCAGTCGTCGCCTGTTTCGGGAGTGAAAGCGCTCAGTCCCTCAGTCGTAACCTTGCCAACGCAGGCGCGGCCAGTGGCGCTGCGTGGCGATGGCTTCCAGGGTCGGGTCGGCACAGACCGCATGCGGATGATCGACGAACTCCAGCAACGCCAGATCATTGCGTGAATCCGAATAGCCCCAGGTGGGGAGGTTGTGTCCACCGGGGCCGAGATGCTCTGCCAGCCAGTGCGTCAAGGCCGCAAGCTTGCCATCGCGGAAGGTACGGATGCCCCGGGCGCGTCCCGTGTAGCAGCCATCCTTGACCTCCAGGCGAGTCGCCAGCGCGGCATCCAATGCCAGTCGCTCTGCCAGCGGTGCCACCAGCTGGGCTGTCGAGGCCGAGATGATCACGACCTGATGGCCCTGATCACGATGCCAGGCGATGCGCTCGCGACCCTCACGGTAGAGGCGCGGCAGCAGTTCGGTATCGAGGAAGGTGCCCACCTCGGCCTCGACCTCACTGACGGTGCGACCGGCCAGCGGGGAGAGCAGATGGCTCAGGTGCGCTTCCATGTCGAGTCGACCCGCGGCGTAGTCTGCCATCTGCTGCGTCCAGATGGCGCGGTATCGCTCGGGGTCCGTGATCCAGCCCAGCTGGATCAGCCACTCGGTCCACAGTCCTGTGGCGTCGCCATCCAGCAGGGTGTCATCGAGATCGAAGATGGCCAGCCCGCGCACTTCCCCCCCAGGCACTTCACTCATGTGCATTTCACCCATTTGCCACCCGTGACCTGTCGCCAGTGTCGTGCGTGCCCAGCGCCTGGACTTCGTCGAGATCGGCATGCACCTGTACGCGCAGATGGTCGGGTAGCAGCTGGCGGGCACTGCGGTTGAGCACATCGACGTTGAGACGCAGTCCCTGACAATCCACCTCGTAGCGCACGATGTTGCCCAGCAATTGATGGCGCAGGATGACGCCGGGCAGCGCTGGCCCTACATTGGTCGGCAATGGCTGGAGCGGGAAGTCGAGGCCAGCCTCCAGGTGCCCGGGGAGGAGGGGGCGTGTCATCTCATCCGGCTGCAGATAGAGCGCCTCCGGCCGCAATGCGACCTGCGGGCTATCGCACAGGTAGCCGAGCAGGGGCCGGGCAAGCTCGCTGCCGATCAGATTGTAATGGCCCATGAAGCCTGCGGCCGTGGCGTCTACCGGTCGGGTGTAGAGCGATGCTGCGTTGCCCTGCTGGAGAATGCTGCCTTGGTGCATCAGGAAGATGCGATCCGAGAGCAGCAAGGCCTCTTCCTGATCGTGGGTGACGAACAGGGTGGTGAGGCCGAGGCTCTTCTGGATGTCGCGTATCTGATCGCGCAGATGACGGCGGATGCGCGCATCCAGCGCCGAGAGCGGCTCATCGAGCAGCAGGATCTGGGGCTCGACCACCAGCGCGCGCGCCAGTGCCACGCGTTGTCGCTGGCCACCAGACAGCTGATGTGGATAGCGCTGTGCCTGGTCGGTCAGCTCCACCAGTCGCAGCACTTCGGTGACGCGGCGCTCGCGCTCCTCGGGGCGCACCTTCTTCATGCGCAGGCCGAAGGCGACGTTGTCCGCCACGCGCATGTTGGGGAACAGCGCATAGTGCTGGAAGACCATGCCGATGCCGCGCCGCTGGGGCGGCAGACGGGTGATGTCGTGACCATCGACGATGATCTCGCCGCTGTCCACGTCGTTGAGCCCGGCAATGGCGCGCAGCAGGGTGGATTTTCCGCAGCCAGAGGGCCCGAGCAGGGTGATGAACTCGCCACGGGCGATCTCGGCATCGATGTCGGAGAACACGCGCGTCTTGCCGAAACGCTTGGCCAGGCCCTTGAGCGTCAGGTACTGCTGGTCGGCGGCCTGTTCACGCAACGCGCTGGTCAGCAGGCCATCGCTGTCGTGGCGAGAGTGGGTCTGCGGGATATCGGTGGCAAGCATCAGCGGTGCCCTCGTGAATCGGTACGGGAATGGGGGGCGGCAGGGCCAGCTTTCGCGGGCGTGGCGGGCAGACCTTCCGTCATGGCGGTGGCCAGCGCCTCCTCGGGGTCATCTTCCGGCATCGCCTGCTCGGCGGGCTGGCGGTTGCCCAGCCAGGTCAGGATCAGGGTGAACACGAACAGCGTGATGACCAGCGCGCTGGTGAAGTGGCCGCTGGCCCCGCGAATGTTGTTCAGGTAGACCTGCAGCGTCTCGAAACGGGTGCCGACCAGCATGTTGGCGAACACGAATTCACCGGCCAGAAACGAGAAGGCCAGGAAGACGGCGATCTGGATGCCGACCCGGATATTGGGCAGGACCACCTGGAAGAAGGCCTGCAGCGGGCTGGCGCCCAGCAACTGGGCGGCTTCCATCAGCGATGCCACATCCAGTGCCCGCAGGCTGTTGGCCAGCGCTCGGTACATGAAGGGCAGCACGATGGTGAAATAGGTGGGAATCAGGATCCAGGGCGTGCCGATGATCGGCAGGGGGCCGCCGGCATACAGCTGCAGCAGACCGACCGAGGACACGATGGGTGGCACGGCGAAGGGCAGCAGGATCAGGCCATTCATCCAGCCATCCAGACGCGGATAGCGGGTATGGGCCAGGAAGACCACCGGCACGATCAACAGCAGTGACAGGATCAGGGCGCCGACGGCGACCAGCAGGGAGCGCCCGAATGCGGCGAGAAAACGGGGGGTGGTCCACAGCTCCAGAAACCACTTCACCGTCAGGCCATCGGGCGTGAGGCTGGCGCCCCAGCGGGTGGCAAGGGCGTAGAACAGCGTGGCCACCAGCGGCAGTGCCAGCAGCGTGAACACGCTGCCCACCACCACGCTGTAGGGATTGAGCCCGCGCAGACGCGCCATCAGGCTGGGCAGCAACGGCTTGCCATGGCGATACGGCAGTTCAGCGGGAAGTGACATGGTAGCTCCTGCGCATGAGCCACTGCTGGATCAGCGTGACGATGACGAGAATGACCACCAGTACCATCGCCAGTGCGCTGGCCAGTTCCGGCTGCAGGAAGAGGTCGCCGGAGACCAGATTGGCGATGCGGATGGTCATCAGGTTGTAGCTGGTGTTCACCAGCGCATAGACGGTGGCATAGGCGCCCATGGCATTGGCGAACAGTACGGTGAGCGTGCCGGCCAGCGACGGCCAGAGAACGGGCAGGCCGATGTGCTGCCAGTAGGCCAGGCGGTTGGCACCGAGCAGGCTGGCGGCTTCGCGCCACTCGCCCTTGAGCGTGCTGAAGGCCGGGTAGAGCAGCAGGATGCCCAGCGGGATCTGGAACCAGGTGTAGATGACGATCAGGCCGGTGCGTGAATAGAGATTGAAGTCATCGATGATGCCCAGGCGCTCCAGCATCAAGGTCAGCATGCCGTTGGCCCCCATCAGGATGATGAAGGCGAAGGCCAGCGGCACGCCGGCGAAGTTGCTGGTCATGTTGGTGAAGGCGATCATCGCGCGCGTCAGGCCCGGCCCGCAGCGGTGCATGCTGTGACAGGTCACGGCGGCGATCGCCAGTCCCAGCACGCTGGACATCAGCGAGATCTCGAGACTGCGGCCGATGGCCTGGCGGAAGAAGGGGGAGGTGGCGATTTCCTGAAAATTGGCCAGCCCCCAGCCTGCGGGGGTCTTGAAGGCGCTGATCATCACCCAGATCAGCGGGGCGATCTGGAAGGCGAAGAAAAGGATGGCGAAGGGCAGCAGCCACATCGCGGGACTGGTCAGCACTCGCCTGAGGAATGTCGGCATCACGCGTCCCCTCCAGGGCCTGCCAGCAGGGATGTGTTGCTGGCCTTGTCGTGCTCCAGCCCCAGCACGCTTGCCAGGGTGCCGCAGAGCTCGCGCTGGCGAAGGTTGCGGGCGGGGCTGCGGGCGAAGGCGCTGCCGAAGGTCCAGAGCGGCACTCGGCGCTCTTCTTCGAGAAGCCCGGAATGGGAGCGGTCGGCGTTCATGCCGTGATCGGCGGTGACCATCACCTGATAGCCGGCCTCCAGCCAGCAGGGTAGGTAGTCGGCCAAGGCGACATCGGCATGACGCGCCGCATTGCGATATTGCGCGGACTCACCGCCGTGGCGATGGCCGGCGTCATCGATGTTCATGCTGTGCACCAGCAGGAAGTCCGGGTCGTGACGCAGTCTCAGCATCTCGGCATCGCTGAAGACGTGGTCATCCGGGTAGTGATCCTGCCAGTAGAAGATCCCCGCCTGGATGGCGGATTCGGGATTGTCGAGCAGCCGGTGTCTGGCTGGCACGAAGGGGGCGGCGACGTAGAGTTCGCTGACCCAGTGATAGGCGGCTGCCGCGGTGCGTCGGCCCTGCTGACTGGCGAGATCGAACAGGCTCACGCCACGCGAGCGTCGCACGATGCCATTGTTGACGATGCCGGAGTCGACGGGCAGATCACCGGTCAGCAGGCACTCATAGAGCGGTCGCGACATCGCTGGCAGTTCGCACTCCAGCGACTGGTACTGCCCGCGACCGGCCTCGACCAGGGCGCTCAGATAGCCCATGGCATGCCGGCCCACTGCATGGTTGAGGCCATCGAGCACGACAAGAATGACACGCTGGGACATGAAGACTCCGTGAAGCTCAAGACGGCACCGTGTGGACGGTGCCGTCTGTCAGGGTGGTGCGCGCTCTATCCGCTCTGGACAGAGGCCGGGGGTCACTGCTGGTGGATCAGTACCTGGGACTGCCACTGACGCGGCAGCTGTCGGGCACTGGCTTCCCAGCCGGCGAAGTCCTGTACCGGGCGGGCATTGGCGTACTGCTCGTTGGGCAGCAGCTTGGCGGCGATGTCTTCCGGCAGGGTCAGGTGCTCGGCGCGGATCGGGCGGGCGTAACCTGCCGCCAGGTTCAGCTGGCCGGCATCTGACAGGATGTACTCACGCGCCAGCTTGGCGGCGTTCGGGTGAGCGGCATGCTTGTTGATGATGGTGGCGTAGCCCGAGGTAACGGAGGCATCCGAGGGGATGACCACCTCGAAGGTGTCGCGGTTGATCTGATCGCGATAGTTGAGCGCGTTGAAATCCCACAGCAGTGCGACCTCCACCTCGCCCTTCTCCAGGTTGGCGATGCTCGGCTCGGCCAGTGACAGGCGTCCCTGGCGGGCCAGTTCGGCGAACACTTCCAGACCCGGCGTCAGGTCTGACTCGCTGCCGCCATTGGCGAAGGCTGCGGCCAGGATGGCGTTGTTGGCCTGGGACGCCTTGCCGACCGCGCCGACGGAGACCTTGTAATCACCATTGGCGAGATCCGCGAAGGAAGCGGGGCGCTGATCTTCACTGACGAGTGTCTTGTTGATCATCAGGGAAATGGTGCCGGTGTAGCCCAGCATCCACTCACCATCTTCATCCTTGGCCCAGTCGGGGATCTCGTCCCAGGTGGTCGGCTTGTAGGCTTGAGTCACGCCCTGCTTGACCGCGATGGGGCCGAAGGCGAAGCCCACGTCACCGATATCTGCCGTGGCGTTTTCGCCTTCGGCCTTGAACTTGGCGACTTCCTCGGCGGAGCTCATGTCGGTATCGCTGTGCGCGATGGAATACTTCGACTCGAGGTCTGCCCAGGTGTCCTTCCAGTTGGCCCAGCTGTCCGGCATGCCGACGCTGTCGACGCGGCCTTCTGTCTGGGCGGCCTTGAGCAGTGCTTCCGGCACTTCAGCGGCACTGACGGAGGCGCTGCTCAGCAGGGTGGCCATGAGGGCCGAGACCATCAGGCCGGCGGTACGGGGCGAGGTAGCGGTGAACGACTTCAATGACAATCCTCCCAGACGGGGTAATCAACGGATGCGAGAGTGCATTCCTGGCCAGTGAGCCGCCGAGGCGAGCAGGCAGGCGAGATGGGGTCAAAGCTGGTTCTTGTCCTGCGCAGTCTTCCTCGAGACCTGCCACCTAAATTTCTGTGGTCTAGTTCAGTCTCGGGGCTGACATGACTTTACGCAGCGGTTGTGACAGTCGCGTGTCGTCACTATGTCAGTGTCGTGGCAATGAGCCATCAGCCATCAGCCATCAGCCATACACGTTTTGACGCAACGCTGCGTGGTGCCGGCTGATTTCCTGACAAATCCCTGCATGACAGCGTGCTCCTGTGCTAGATATCCGCCTCGGATTCTCACGCGCAGCACACAGGAAAGCCTTGCGCTGTCACCGGATCGTCATGCCTGTGTCATGGTGCTCGGCGAGCGTGGGCTGACTCGCCTGGCGACATCTACACTAGACCACAGCGATCGCGATTCTCGGGCCTTGTCATGATGGACACCTTGGATGACATGCAAGTGACTCGCCAGAAATCGCTCTCTTTCGTTATCTTTCAGGAACTTCGCATGCCTTCATCATCGATCGAGCCCACAGGTGACGACGCAACTTCCCTGACGCGCACGGCGGATTTGCCCGTCACCGGGCTCAAGGGCAGGCTGCTGAACCATCTTGAAGCAGCGCCGCTGCATGCCTCGCAGCGTCTGCCGTCCGAGCGTGAGATGATCGAGCGGTTCGGCACCACGCGAGTCACCTTGCGAGATGCCTTGCTGCAGCTGGAAGCGGAAGGGAGAATCTATCGCGAGAACCGCCGCGGCTGGTTCGTCTCGCCGCCGCGCCTCAGGTATGACCTGCTGGCATGTCTGCCTTTTCACGAGATGGTGCAGTCGCAGCAGCGGGTCGCTTCCACCGAGGTGCTGTCCGCTCAGGAAGTTCCCGCTGATGAGGTGATCGCCCAGCGTCTGGGAATTGCACGGGGTGCCGGGGTCTATCGCATCACGCGAGTGCGGCGCATCGATGGCCGGCGGGTGCTGCACGTCTGTCATCACCTGCGACGCGACTGCTTCCCCGGTATTCTCGATTTCGATCTCTCGGCGCATTCGCTGACGACGCTCTACCTTCACCAGTACGCCATTCGCATCCGGCGCGTGAGCTTCGAGCTGGCCTCCAGCGTGTTCGACGCCGAGACGGCCGTCGCCCTGAATGCGGCACCGGGTAGCCCGGCGCAGCGCATCACGCGGATCAACTTCGATCAGAATGGCCGTGCAGTGGACTGCGATGATGAACACTGGCGTCACGATGCCATCGAGTTGACGTTATCCGCCGCACCACAACGCTAGAGGGCAATCTGGCGACATACGCCACCAGTCTCCGGGACTTTCCTTCAACTCGACGAAAACGCCCGCAAGTCCTCCTCTGACGGGAAGGCTTGCGGGCGTTGTGGTAATGACCTCATCCAGTAGCGATCTGGGCGTGACATCAGTGGGTGCGTGGCAATCCTGCGAGGCTTGTGGGTTCAGTTGACAGCTTCCGGCTCATGCCGTCGGCAGAGGTGCAGATTTACTGGAAGCAGGGGGCTTCGACATGTCGGCAAGGGAAATGCCACTCGTCTCAGGCAGTCTGAGACCACCGATCAAGGCGACTCCAGCTATCGCGATCAAGTACCAGGCGGGTGCCAGATGGTTGCCGCTCAAGTCGATGAGCCAAGTGGCAACCAGCGGTGCGGTGCCGCCGAAGATCGTATAGGCCACGTTATAGCTGAGTGCCGAAGCGGTATAGCGCACACGAGTGGGAAACTGTTCCGAGAGCAGCGAGGCGGTGACCACGCCGCACAAGACTGCGCCGACTGCCATCAATGACGCACCGAGCATCGAGGCCCACAAGGTGCCGCTGGCAGCGAGTGAATACGCGGGAAAGACGGCAATGGCGAGGCTGGCGCAAGCGGTGATGATCGTATTGCGCCTACCGACCAGATCCGAGTAGTAGCCAGCCACAGGGCACAACAGAGCTGCCACCATGAGAGCACCGAGGCTGGCCAGCAGGGCGGTCTGGCGCGAGGCTCCTCCTGCCACCTGCATGTAGGTCGCGAAATAGGTGCTGAACATGTAGAACGACAGCGCGGTGGCAGAGATGAATGCCATCAAGCTGATGATGGTATTGCCGTGGATAGTCAGCGTTTCCATGAGCGGAGCGCTGGTGGCGTTGTGTTCTTGCTGGACCAAACGGAAGGCTGGTGAGTCATCCAGCTTGAGACGCATGTACAAGCCGATCAGGCCCAATGGCGCGGCGATCAGGAAGGGGACACGCCAGCCCCATTCCTGCATGGTCGCTTCCGATACCAGGCTGTTCAGGCCAAGCCCGAGCGCTGCGGCTGTCGCGAAGGCGCTGAAGGTCGAGACGGGGATGAAGCTTCCATACCATCCGCGCTTGTCATCGGGCGCGTGCTCCATCACGAAGGCGCACGCACCGGCATATTCACCGCCTGCCGAGAAACCTTGGGCACAGCGAGCCAGGGTCAACAATAGCGGTGCCAGCAAGCCGATACTCTGATAGGTCGGCAGCAGGCCGATCAAGGCGGTGGCGCTTGCCATCATGATGATGGTGATGGCCAGCACATTCTTGCGACCGATGCGATCCCCCAGAGTGCCGAAGAAGATGCCGCCTAGTGGGCGCAGTGCAAAGGAGAC
This sequence comes from Cobetia sp. 5-11-6-3, assembly GCF_013374055.1. NCBI lineage: Bacteria > Pseudomonadati > Pseudomonadota > Gammaproteobacteria > Oceanospirillales > Halomonadaceae > Cobetia > Cobetia sp. 5-11-6-3. Next base: position 274,932 of record NZ_BLWJ01000008.1, read on the forward strand.
GGCAAAGACGGCAAAGGTCTGGATCAGGGCGAGGGTTGGATCGCCTTGCGGGAAGAAATGTTGCGAGATGATCACTGCCATGAAGCCGTAGATGGCAAAGTCGAACCATTCGATGAAATTGCCGATGGTAGAAGCAGCAAGGACACGCCGGAGCGTGGCAGGTGATACCGCACTGCTGTCAGACATGTTGTTGTTATTCATCAGAGGACTCCGCGAAGGTTAGGCCCACCGTAAGGCCTTCTCGAAGAGGGCATCATCTGGCGTGGGGCCTGGATCCTTCATCCTGCGCAACTCAATCTCTCTCGAGCGTGTTGAATGCGACATCATTAATGTTTGATGCGACAGAAGCTCATCTTCTGGCAGTTGACGCGAGATTTCAGCGCATCAGCAGCGTGTCATCTATCTCGCGGAAGTGATCAGCGCTGCGCATCAGGGCGAGGGCAGTGAGTGCCTCGACGCCGTAGACACGCGTCGTGACGGCATGGCGCGCTGCCACATGCTCCAGCAGCAGGGCGAAGTCACCATCGCCGGAGGCGAGGATGATCTCGTCGACGCCGGGGGCGGCTTCCATCACATCGATCGTGATGCCGACATCCCAGTCACCCTTGGCCGAGCCATCTCCTCGCTGGATGAAGGGTTTGAGCTTGATCTCGAACCCTATCTCACGCAGGCGTTGCTGGAATTGCTGCTGCTTGGGGTCGCCACGGTCAATCGCATAGGCGTAGGCATGCGTGATGCTGCCCAGGGATTCCAGCTCGGCCCACAGTCGGCGGTAATCGAATTGCCGGCCAAAGGTGTCGCGGGTGGTGTAATAGATATTCTGGACATCGATGAAGACGGCGAGGCGCGTGGGCGAGTCGGATGTCAGCAAGGACGATTGGGTTGCGGGCGTGGAAGAGTTCGACATTGGCTGTCACAGGGACCGGAAGGCTGAATGATGTGCCTGAAGCAGAGCAGGCAGGTACTGGAGGAGCGTGCGGCGTGGGAGTCGTTCAGGTGTCGCGTGTCGCGGGATGACTCAGGCATTGCGCCTGGCTCCGACGATGAGTGCTTGTGCTGCTGACACCATGCAATGAGAGCGGGTCTGTCTTTCTCTGACCTGTCTGCTCTGATCTGTCTACCCTGACCTGTCTGGTGCTATCGGTTGAAAGCAGAGCTGTTGAAAGCAGGACTGTTCCAGCTAGCGCCATCTCGAGAGGAGGGCAGAGACCGGCCGCTGCCAATCATGGCGAGCAGCGGCTGGCGATCTTCTGACAGCTTGCCACGATCAGGCCGAGTCTGGGCCTGATGGAAGCATCAGTTGCCGGCAGCGGGATTGGAGGGCTTGGTCGGCTTGTGGCCGATGATCTGACCGCTGACGCCGGATTCAATCACTTCAACCTTGCCGCCACGATCGAGGAAGGCTTGCATCTGGGCTTCCAGCGAGGCGGATGTTTCAACAGCAGCGGGTGCTTTCTTCTTGGCAGCAGTACGAGTGTTGGCCATGCGGGACTCCGTTCCGAGACGTGAGGGGTGGAAGAGCATGATAACACGACTGCGTTTTTCCTGCTTGATCGCGTCAGAAGTAATTAAGAAGTGGTGATTTCGCTGCGTGATATGTTCGTGATGTCGTGAGACGACAGCGGCGCTGTTGCGATCACACCAACACAGAGATGCCAGCAGACAGGGAGTCAGGGCGTTGAAAAGTGATCCAGGCGGCGACATCTCCTTCTTCACGTTGATACTTTTCATTATGCAAGGAGAGCTGGCATGGCGAACACCTTTGACGGCAACACCCGAAGCTACGCACTCAAGTCCGATTCCGCCGATCTGGCGCCATGGAATTTCGAGCGCCGTCAGCCGCGCCCGGATGATGTGGCCATCGAGATCCTGTATTGCGGTGTCTGTCACTCGGACCTGCACGTCGGTCGCAATGACTGGGGCTTCACCCAGTATCCCATCGTGCCGGGTCACGAGATCGTCGGGCGAGTCACCCAGGTCGGCGATGATGTCAGCCAGTACAAGGTGGGTGACATGGTCGGTGTCGGTTGCATGGTAGATTCCTGCCGTGAGTGCAGCGCCTGTCACGATGGGCTCGAGCAATACTGCCTCGAGGGCATGACCATGACCTACGGCAGCCCGGATCGCCACGATGGCAGCCTCACGCAAGGCGGCTATTCCGACAGGATCGTCGTCAGCGAGCGCTTCGTGGTGTCCATCCCTGACAAGCTGGACCCGGCGGTGGCCGCGCCGCTGCTGTGTGCCGGTGTCACGACCTATTCTCCGCTGCGCCACTATGGCGTGAAGTCCGGCGACAAGGTCGGCGTGATCGGCATGGGTGGCCTGGGCCATATGGGGATCAAGTTCGCCAAGGCGATGGGCTGTGAAGTCACCCTGTTCACGCGCAGTGAAGCCAAGGTAGCGGAAGCGCGCGAGAATGGCGTCGATCACGTCATCGTGTCCAGCGACGATGAGCAGATGGCCGCCGCGACCGAAACCTTCGATTTCCTGCTCGATACGGTACCGGTGCCGCACGATCTCAACCCCTACCTCAATACCCTGAAGTACGACGGTACCCATATTCTCGTCGGGCTGGTGCAGGAGGTGGATCCCGCACTGCAGGGCGGCAATCTGGTCATGAAGCGTCGTGTGCTGGCGGGCTCGCTGATCGGCGGCATGCCGGAGACCCAGGAAGTGCTCGATTACTGTGCCGAGCATGACATCACCTGCGATATCGAGATGATCGACATTCAGAATATCAACGAGGCGTGGGAGCGCATGCAGCAGGGCAAGGTGAAATACCGCTTTGTCATCGACATGCAGAGCTTGAAGAACGCCTGACACCTGTCGTCATACCATGCCAAGTCTGGTGTGGTGGCATGAAAAAAGCCCCCGGTATCCTTCTGGATGCCGGGGGCTTTCGCGTCTGTCATGTCACAAAATTGTGATGGGGTGATTCCCGATCGAGGCGAAAACGCGTATAAGAACGCGATGAAAACGCCAAAGAGAATCCAGCCGCTCATAGATGACGGACTGGTCGATGAAGTGCTTCGCCCCTTGATGAGTGGCAAGGAAGCCTCGGTCTACGTGGTGCGCTGCGGAGAAGAGATTCGCTGCGCCAAGGTCTACAAGGATGCTGCCCAGCGCAGCTTCAAGCAGGCCGTGCTCTACCAGGAAGGCCGCAAGGTACGCAACAGTCGTCGTCAGCGGGCGATGGAGAAGGGCTCCGGTTTCGGACGCGACCAGCAGGAAGCCGCCTGGCAGAACGCCGAGGTGGATGCCCTCTATCGTCTGGCCGATGCCGGTGTGCGCGTGCCTCAGCCATACGGCTGCTTTGACGGTGTGCTGCTGATGGAGCTGGTCACCGACGACGATGGCAATGTGGCACCGCGCCTCAATGATGTCTCGATGTCGGCGGAACAGGCGCGTGAAGACCACGCCTTGATGATGCATTACATCGTTCGCATGTTGCATGCCGGCCTGGTGCACGGGGATCTGTCCGAGTTCAATGTGCTGGTCGATGACTACGGCCCGGTGATCATCGATCTTCCGCAGGCGGTGGACGCAGCGGCCAACAACAATGCCAAGAGCATGTTGGCGCGCGATGTCGCCAACATCACCGCCTACTATGCGATGTTCGCTCCGGAACTTGCCCAGACTCGCTACGCTGATGAGATATGGGCATTGTTCGAGGCCGGTGGCATGGACCCGGATGTCGAGCTGACGGGTCTCTTCGAGGATGACCCCGAGGCACCGGACGTGGATGCGCTGCTCGAGAACATCATGGCCGCCATGGAAGAGGAGCAGGAACGCAAGGCGCGTCTGAAGAGTGCCGAAGACGGCGATGATGACTAGACGCTGAACGGGTGGAGCGCCGGGCATCAGGCCCGGTGATGATGCCTTGAGACACGACAACGCCGCTTCACGATGAAGCGGCGTTGTCGTGTCTGGCTAGCGGAGGCTTCAGGCGGGGTCGACGGCGTGCTGCTCGGTCTCCGGGTCGTGGCGACGGTGACGCAGCTCGATGCCCTTGAGCAGATTGCGCAGGATCTGGTCCTTGCATTCGCGGTAGTGGCGATGGTCCGGCTTGCGGAAGAAGGCGGACAGTTCCGACTTGGTGATCATCTCGAAACCGGCCAGCGCCAGCAGATCCAGCATGTCATCGTCCTTGAGCTCGAAGGCGATCTTGAGCTTGCGCAGGATCAGATTGTTGTCGAGACGCTTTTCCGGTGCGGGCTGAGCACCCTCGCGCTTGCCCCGGCGCACGTTGATCAGGCCATTGAGGAAGCTGGCCAGATCGATGTCCTTGATGCGCTGCTGGGCATCGTCGTCATCGCGCTTGAGCCAGTCACTGATCTGGGCGCGGGTGACTTCGTGGTCGGCGGCGGCGAAGGTGTTGATCATGTCGCTGTCGGAGAGATTGAGTGCGTAGCGCAGGCGACGGATGATGTCGTTGTTGGTCACGGGCGTGGGTCCGGTCTTTGAGGATGTCTTGAAGTTGCGTGGCGCGCCATGTATGGCGTCAATGGCGCGCAGCATACCAGATCAGGGTGGGGTGCCGCTCCATCCCGGCGCGCTTCCCGGCCGGGGGGGCAGACAGGGCGTGCCAGGGCGGCAGGCAGAGCCGCTAGCCGCCTTCGGTGATCAACGCCCGGGCGTCGGGACATCCTGATGACTGACGTCTTCGTCTTCTGCGGTCTCGCGTGCTTCGGCGTGATCCTCCGCGTCAGGCTCGGGCCTTTCATCGACGTGATTCGTCTTCTGGTTCGGGGTCAGTGCCAGCTCCGTCAGCAGCGGGAAATGATCGGAGCCGAAGGCTTCCATGCGAGCCACGCGCACCACGCTGAAATGCCGGCTATGGAAGAGGTGGTCCAACGGCCAGCGCAGCAAGGGAATGCTGGCATGGAAGGTATTGAACATGCCACGGCCGACGCGTGGGTCCAGCAGGCCGGACAGTTTGCGGAACAGGCGTGTGGTGCGAGACCAGGCCACGTCGTTGAGATCTCCCGTCACGATGATGGGCTGCTCGCTCTCGGCCACGCTCTTGGCCACGATGACAAGCTCAGCGTCTCGTTCGCTGGACTCCTCGTTTTCGGTCGGGCTGGGCGGTGCGGGATGCAGGAAATGAGCGCGTATGCGATCGCCGCTCTTGAGCTCCAGATGGGCATGCATCGAGGGCACGTCATCTTCGACCAGGTAGTCGATGCTGGCGTCGTGCAGGGGCAGACGAGAATAGACATGCATACCGTAGAGGTTGTCCAGCGGGCACTTGAGCGTATGCCGGTAGCCATGCTCCGGCTCATCTCCCTCCAGGACATCCAGGCGGCTTTCCCACCAGCCATCGGACTCCAGGGTGACGAGAACGTCGGGTTGCTCGCGCCTGACGATCGCCAGCAGGGCGTCGCTGTCGTGGTTGCTGGTCAGCACGTTGGCGGTCAACAGACGCACATGACGTGCGGGGTCACTGTGCTGCGCGACGCCCGATTCACAGCGGGCGAGCCGGGTGTAGGGAATGATCCACTGCGCCTGGTAGATGAGCCCTGCCAGTGCGATGAAAGCCAGCGTCAGCCGCAGTCCTGTCGAGAGCTCGCCGACGAGAAGGTCGGCCACCAGCAGGGCCGCCCAGAGTACCGCCAGCTGCAGGCGGGGAAAGTCCATGATGCGGACGGACCAATGCCGCAGGCGCGTGAGTGGCAGCAGGGTGAAGGCTGCCATCAGCAGCGTGAGTACGCCGAGTAGCGTGGGGATCATGGGGGCTCCGGTGACAGGAATGGGGCGGGAAATCAAACGCTCAAGCGTCAGACATGGTGGCGACATGCCTGACACTCAAGTCAGGACGCTTTACTCACGAGGCAACCCGTCGCTGACGCCAGAGACGCGCGATCCATTGCCAGCGATTGATCAGCAGGGCCATGAAGATCAGTCCGCAGCCTGTCATCTGGATCAGGGTCATGCGCTCTCCGAACCAGGCAGCCGACATCAGGGCCGCCCAGACCGCTTCGAGCATCAGGATGACCGAGGCATGGCTGGGCGTAGTCAGGCTCTGTGCGTAAATCTGCAGGAAGAAACGCAGGGTGCTGGCGATCAGAGTGCTGGCCAGAAACCAGCTCAGGATGTCGAGACTGATGCCGGCCGGCCAGCTTTCGCTGATGGCCGACAGCACCAGGCAGGTGACGCCGGTGGTCATCAGCTGGATGGCTGTCAGCGGCAGGGCCGGGATATTGCGCACCAGACGTGAATTGAAGTTGAACACCAGGGCGAACAGGCAGGCAGCCCCGAAGATGAGCCATTGTGCCGGTTCAATATGAAAGCTTTCCGTAGCGCCGGGTTGTCCCATGCCCAACAGCGCGAAACCGAGCAGGGCGGTGGGCAGGGCGATCCAGGTGCTCATCGGCGGCCTGTCCTTGAACAGCAGGCGGGCGAGCACCGGTACCATCAGAATCCCGAAACTGTTGATGAACGCGATCACGCCGAGCTGCTCGGACAGTGCCACCCCCAATGACCAGCAGGCCATGGCACCGCCAAACAGGACGCCGACTCCACTGGCGCGCAGCTTGCGAGTAGTGGAGAGCTGTCTCAGCGAGCGAGCGTCGAAGATCGCCAGGATGAGGCCTGCCAGCAGGAAGCGGCTGCCGATGAACAGTAGCGGAGGCATACCGGCCATGGCTTCCTTGGAGAAGATCCAGCCTGCGGCGGCGATGATGGTGACCAGCAGAAGCAACAGATCGGCCTTGAAAGGCGAGCGTGAAGGCGTCGTCTCGGTAGTGGTGCTCATGGGGTGGCGTCGGTTCCTTTGGGCATGGGAATGTCTGATCTCTATCCTAACAAGCTGATACAGGCGGTGCTGTCATATATCGGAACTTGCAAATTCAACAATGGAGCTTGAATTCCGTGGCAGGATAAGCCTAATGCAGAGGGAATCGATAGCGTTGCAGCGATTGATCTCGCGGCTTTTCACGAATGCAGGAATGGTGGTCAGGAGGCTGGATGGCGACATCGTCGCAGGACACGACATCGAAAGATCATGGGCATGAATCCGGACACGTGCATGCGCATGGTCATTCACACGGTCATCACCATGGTCATTCGCACGGTCATTCACACGGCCATTCACACGGTCATTCACATGGTCATGGACATCATGACCATGCACCTGAAGTGACCGCTGACAGCGAAAGGCGGGTCATGCTGGCGATGTGGCTGACCGGCGGGTTCATGCTGGCGGAAGTCGTCGGTGGACTGGTGGCGGGCTCTCTGGCCTTGCTGGCGGACGCCGGCCATATGCTCAGTGATACCGTGTCGCTGGCATTGGCGTGGGGAGCGTTTCGCCTCGGACATCGCGCAGCGACCCGCAAGCTGACCTTCGGCTATGCGCGTTTCCAGGTGCTCGCCGCGTTCGTCAATGGCCTGACATTGCTGGTCATCGGGGTCGCGATCGTGATGGCTGCCCTCAAGCGCCTGTGGCTGCCGTCTGAGGTGCTGGCAGGGCCGATGCTGGCGATTGCCGTGTTCGGACTTGTCGTCAACATCGCGGCATTCTGGATATTGCACAAGGGAGATCAGGACAATCTCAATCTCCGCGGCGCCCTGCTGCATGTCATGGGCGACCTGCTGGGTTCCGTGGCGGCCATCATTGCCTCGCTGGTCATCATGACCACCGGCTGGAATCAGGCCGACCCGTTGCTGTCGATGCTCGCAGCGGTACTGATACTGCGCGGTGCCTGGTCGCTGGTGAAACGCTCGGCGCATACCTTGCTGGAAGGGACGCCGGAGCAACTTGACCACGAGGAAATCCAGGCGGGTCTACTGACACTGGAGGGAGTGGATGGTGTGCATGATCTCCATCTGTGGGGCCTGACGCCTCAATCCCCGGTTGCCAGCCTGCATGTGGTGGTGGCCGATACCGGCATTCCCGGCGAGGTGCTTGAGCGGGTCCAGGCCTATCTGCTCGATACCCATGCGATCTCGCACGTCACGGTGCAGCTGGAAGGCGAAGCCTGTCTGCAGGGCTGCGTGTCTCGTTGATGGAGACGGCTGACGGCACGCAGACAGGACTATTGATGCCGGCGCTCGTGCAGAGTCTGGGAGCCTTCTGACGCAAGACGCCCCGCTGAAAAGCGGGGCGTTGTTGATTGCAGCCCATGGGCTGCCTGACGTCGCGACATCGATGCCTCGAGAGCTCAGTGCTCAAGGACGTCGATGACGTGTCACCTCAATGCTTGGCGACATAGACGGTGCGGATGTTCATGAAGGCACCGAAGCCATATTCGCTCTGCTCACGACCATAGCCGCTGCCTTTGACACCGCCGAAGGGCAGCTGGGCGAAGGGCGTGGTCGGGCGATTGACGAAGCTCATGCCGGCTTCCAGCTGACGCGAGACACGCTCGCCGCGCTCGTCGTCCTTGGCCACCACCGTGCTGCCCAGACCGTAGGGGCAATCATTGGCAAGTTCGATGGCATGTGCCTCGTTGTCCGCGACCACCACGGAAGCGACCGGGCCGAACAGCTCTTCATTGAAGGCTGGATTGCCCTGGGTGACGTTGGTCAGCACCGTCGGCGGATACCAGGCACCCTCGCGATCCGGAATTTCGCCACCGCATTCCAGCTTGGCGCCAGCCTTGATGGCACGCTGCACCTGATCATGCAGGTCATCGCGCAGGTCCTTGCGTGACATCGGACCGATATCGACCCCTTCGCTGAGCGGGTCATCCATGCGCATGTCCTTCACTTTCTCGATCAGACGTCTGGAGAAGTCCTCGGCGATCGACTTGTCGACGATCAAGCGCTTGGAGGCGGCACAGCTCTGGCCGGTATTGTCGAAGCGTCCGGCGATGGCGAGATCCACCGCGCGCTCGATGTCGGCGTCATCCAGCACGATCAACGGATCGATACCCCCCAGTTCCAGCACGCTGGGCTTGAGCGCCGCACCGGCCTGCTCGGCGACCTTGCGGCCTGCCTCCTCGCTGCCGGTGAGGGTCACGCCCTGCACGACAGGATCATTGATGATGTCTTCGATCATCTCGGAGCCCACCGGCAGCCAGGTGAAGATGCCATCTTCGAAACCGGCCTCATGGAACAGCTGGGTGATCAGCTCAGCGCAACCCGGGACGTTGGAGGCATGCTTCATCAGGCAGACGTTGCCACCTGCCAGTGCCGGGGTCGCGAAGCGGATGACCTGATAGAGCGGATAGTTCCACGGCATCACGCCCAGCACTGCGCCGATGGGGTCCTTGACGATCTTCGCTCTGACGGCACCCTCGACGTCGCGCTGCTCGGTTTCCATCAATGTGGGCAGGTTGTCGGCGTAGAAACGCGCGATGCTGGAGGAGATCTGCGTCTCGCTGATGCCCTGCTGATACGGCTTGCCCATCTCATGGGCGATCAAGGTGGCAATGTCCTGCTGGCGCTGATCTATCAGGTCTGCCAGTGCGTGCAGACGTTTCGCACGTTCTTCCAGCGAGAGCTGACGATATTGCGGATAGGCAGTGCGTGTCTGTTCCAGTTTCTGCTGAACCTCGTCCTTGCTCAGCGTGGCGTATTCATTGAGAACCTTGTCATTGGCCGGATTGGTCGCGGTCAGTGTCTTGTTGCTCATCTTGCCTCCCTATCTGGGTGCTGGTTCAGCGAGTGGCCGAGCGGCGGATGTCACATGAGCGACATCGACCTTGGGTCAGCCACCTCATTGGCTACACGACAAGAACTGGAGATGCCGCCGCTGACCTTCAAGAGCCGAGGTGATCGATCTGGCGTCATCTCAGTGTTGCCATTCGAGCACGCGCGTCCCCCTTGAAACGTCACAGGTTGCGTCCACCGAGCCTCGCAAGCCTGCCGCACGGGCTGCCGGCATGCGACAATGGCCCTCTGGTGTCCGGGCGCGGGAAAGCGTCTCCCCCCGGGCCATCGACATGAGTGCAAGCGTCACAAGGAAGAGGAAGTCAGCGTGTTCAACAATATTCTGGTGGTGTGTACCGGCAATATCTGTCGCAGTCCGGTCGGTGAGGCACTGCTGAAGCAAGCGTTGCCGGGCAAGACGGTTCACTCGGCGGGTGTGGGCGCATTGGTCGATCATCCTGTCGAACCCACGGCGGCTAGATTCGCTCTCGAGTCCGGTCTGGAGGTTGATGGGCATCGTGCGCGGCAGGTATCGGTCGAGATGTTGACGGCGGCGGATCTGATTCTGGTCATGAGCGATGGTCATCGTCGTGCCATCAACCAGATGGCCCCGCAAGTCAGTGGCAAGACGATGATGTTCGGCCGCTGGCTGGCGGGGGGGCAGGGCGAAGAGATTCCGGATCCCTATCGCAAGAGTGAAGAGGCCTTCCGGCACGCGCACCAGAAACTCGTGGACGCTGCGGCGCTGTGGGTCAAGAAACTGTCGTAACCAAGGTCCAGCTTTTGTCGAAATCCAAAAGATGACCTGTATAGTTTTTAGAGAGAGGCTAAGTGCGATGCGCTTAGTCTCTTTTTATGTCGGTACAGTCACCACGGGACTGATCTGCGAGTACCTCCTGATTCAAGATCCTGAAATTCTAGCTGTTTCAATGGATCGAATTCTCCAGCGTGGAAGGAACGTGAATTTTTGTTACGTTCCATTCGACGCAAGGCATAACGTATCTTTGTGTAACTGATAATTTCACAAATTTACAATGGTGCCCATCCATGCGCGAACTCGATCTCCAGGCTCTTGAGCCCCGTCTGCTGCTGGATGCCGCTGCCGCCGTGACCATTGCGGAGGGCGCCGATAGTCAAGGTGATCAGGTGAAGGCCACCGGCGATGGCGCCACGCTGTCGGGAACGGAGGATTCGAGCTTCAGTCTGTCGAGTCTGAGTGTCACGGACAGTGGCAATGTGGATGATGATGGCAACGCTACGGATGAGTACTCGCTGACCTTGCAGCTGGATTCGGGGGCTGTATTCGCGCTTGATAATGATGCCTCTGATGCAGGGGTGGAGTTCACCAATGACAACAGCACCGCCACCCTGGCGGGCACTGCTCAAGAGATCACAGAGCAGCTTTCAGGACTGCTGGTAACACCAGCACAAGACTCTATCGCGAATATCACGGTCAGCATGAGTCTGACCGAGACGACCGATGGTGTAGTGGATGCCGACCGAGGCAGCCTCGATTTCGTGGCGACATTGACTCCGAAGAATGATGCCCCCCTCTTCCTGGCGGTGGATGAAGCGGATGCGCCACGTGCAGAGGAAGCTGGTAGTTTCACGTTTTCAATTGCATCACTGGGTCTCGATGATCCGGACCTTGACACCGAGGAACAGGTTGAGGAACAGCTGATCATCGAAATCGACAGCCTGCCTACCAGTGGCACGCTGACATTCAAGGGCTCACCGGTTGCAGTGGGCTCTACATTCGATGCCGAACAGCTCGAACAGTTGGTGTATACCCACGATGGCAGCGATGTGGCCGCAGAAGGGGCTTCTTCCGTCGACGCGTTCTCGATTACGGTACTCGATGGCGCGGGGGAGAGCGCCTCAAAGATCGTGTCGGTCGACCTGGAGCCTGTCAATGCGGCTCCCGAGATTGTCGGGGAGCCTGTGCAGTTCGAGGGTGAGAGCACTTCGTTGGGGTTGACCTACATCGATGAGGAATCCGCACATGCGGATGCGGCAGAGAATGCCATAGTCACGATTACTGGCCTCGGCAATCTTGACGATCGTGGCACGCTCTTCCTGGATGTCGATGGCGACGGTGAAGCCGATGCCGATGAGATCATCGATAGCCTGGGGTCCGATTACGCTACCTTCAGCGCCGACCAGCTGGAACTGCTTTCCTTCGCCCATGATGGGGACGAGCCGATTGTCAGTGACTTGCCCAGTTTCATCATCAAGGTGACCGACGCCGGTGGCGGTGAGGGTACTGACGGCGCGCTGACCAATGACATTGACTCTGAAGCTGGTATTGATGGGCAGCAGGTCACCATCTCCATCCTCGAGAATGACGATGACCCAACGCTGACACCCAGCACAGTTGCGCTTGATTCAACTGCGAACGCCGATAGTATCGTCGTCATCACTACGGCTTCCTTGAATGCCGAGGACCCCGACAGCACCAAGGCGCAGCTCGCCTATTCCATCGAGACGACGCCGACCTATGGCGAGATCCAGCTCAATATCGGTACCACAGACTCTCCGCAATGGATCGAGTTGATCGCGGGCACCACCTTCACCCAGGAGCAGATCGATGATGGTCTGGTGCGTTACGTCCAGACAAGTTCGGCACCCGAGGGCACGACCACGGATACCGGCTTCACCTTCACGCTGGTGGACTCCGAGTTCAAGGCATTCGACGAAGCGGGTGATGCCGGTACCTGGGGTGGCGTGAACACACCGACCACCGGGACTCTGACCTTCGTTGTGGACAATGGCACGGGGGGAGCAGGTGTCGATCCTCTGGCGGAAATAGAATCCGAGAATACCAATACAGGTCTTGAGGTAAGCGAGGCGACATCCTCCTCCCAGGCGGCTCCCATTACCAGCGCCGAGCTTGAGTATACGGTGACGGCGGGTGCCTATACCTTCCCGACCACTCAGATTGTCTATACCGTCTCGTCCTTGCCGGAAAATGGCACACTTTATGTTGATGGTGCGGCACTCAATGCCTATGGCAGTTTCACTCAGGCGGATATCGATGCCGGACTGGTGACCTTCCTGCAGGATGGCAGTGAAGACCACGACTCCAGCTTCGATTTCATCGTCACCAATGGCGGCGATTTCTCTGACACCGGTATCTTCACCATCTCGTCGACGCCGGTGAATGACGCACCCGTTGCCGAGGATTCCACCGTCAGCGTGCTGGAGCAAACTGACGATATTCTCGACTCTGATGGCAATGTCGTTTCCGAGGGCAATGACGGCATCGTCTATCTCACCGAAGACGATGTGCAGCTGTCTGATGCGGATGGCAGTGAGGATGGCCTGGGCGGTGAGGGTGAGGTCGATGACCTATGGTTCCAGATCGCCGCGACGGAACTGGAACTCAGTGGTGGTACGCTGGAAGTCTGGAATGGCAGCTCATGGGAGACTGCCTCGACAGATGTGTGGTATTCCCGAAATCTGCTCACGACGTCTGCGGATGGTCAAGAGAGCAGTCTGCGCTATGTGCATGCTGGCGGTGAGCAGGCCGACCAGGATGATGCAGCCAACAGTGACATCATCGACAGTTTCGGCTTCATCGTGCGCGATGATCTGAATGCGCCGAACAACTTCTACGATACCGTGACCACGGACCCCATCGATACGACGGCCGAAACCGGCAACGTCTCCAATACCGGTACCGTGACCATCGAGGTCACGCCCTTCAATGATGCGCCAGTCGTTCCTCTTTCAGCCGATGATAATACTAGTGCGGGTAATAACAATGTTCTGACTGTTGGCGAGGGTGCCTCCGGAGATATCACGGCTAGCCTGCTGCAAGCCGTAGATAGTGACAACACCACGCGTCAGTCGACCTTCGTTATCGATGAGCTGCCGGTAAATGGCATCTTGACCTTGAATGGCAAGGCGCTGCGTGAGGGAAGCTCCTTCACGCAGGATGATATCGACAGTGGGGCGCTGTCCTATGAGCATGATGGTGGTGAAACGCGTACGGATTCGTTCACTTTCACCGTCAGTGATGGTCCGCTGACGACTGAAATTGCGACGTTCAGTATCGAGATCACACCACTGAATGACTCGCCGGAAATCACCTCGCTGCAGCCGGATGACAGGCTTGTTCCGGCTTCTACGGCGCTCGAGGCTCTTTCTCTTGCTGGGGCATTCACCATCGGGGATGTCGACATCCTCGATAGCGAAACTGACCCTTCATTGGTTGACGGAGAAACCGACAACATCACCGTCACTCTGACGCTCAAGGATGAATCGGGAGCTGCAGTTCCCTTTTCTAACGCAATATTGACCACAGATGCCACGGTAACCACTGAGGCCACATTCAGTACAGTGGCAACTGAAAATCTGACTGCTGACACTCTGGTGCTTGAAGGCACGCTGGAGGGGGTACAGGCACTATTGGATAACCTTGAAGTCCAGATGGTGCTGGGTGGTGAGGCCGGTGACTTCAATGAGCGCTGGTCCGTCGAGGCTGTCGTCGATGATCGTCTTGATGAAGTGACCTTGAACGGCGGCACCGACAACGAGGGAGAGGTGGCGATTGGTGACGACTTCAATACCGCGACCGCGAGCATTGAACTGTGGGTTTCGACCGTCAATGATGCGCCGAACATTGCGCTGCCGGATACAGCTGGTCTGACCGTCACCGAAGATGGCGGCTATCAGGATATCGGTACCATCACGGTGACGGATGCCGATAGTTTCGATACCGATATCACCGTCGTGCTGAGCGTCCTGAATGGCACTCTGCAGATCAGCGATGCCGGTGATGCGGACATCAGTGGTGACGGTACTGCAAGTATAGCTTTGGTAGGTAATCAGGAAGAGCTTGCGACGGCATTGGCAAATGTACAGTACCAACCGGATGCCAATGACAATGGCACCGTGGAGCTGACTGTCAGGGCGACGGATACCGCACTCAGTGCCGGTCACGCCGCCCTCAGCACGGAGGTTACTCCTGTCATCACCATCACTGCCGTCAATGATGAGCCGGTACTGACCTCCACCACACCGGTGCAGACGATGGATGATGGTCAGCCCTTGACCATCACTGGCCTTTCCGTCGCAGACATAAATGATGTCGGTCAAGAAGTCTTCACAGATAGCCAGACCGTCACAGTGACTGTGCGGGGAGGCGCCACGGGTGAAACCGGCGGCACCTTGAATATGGATGCTGCCGGAGTCACTGGCAACGGTACCAGTGAAGTGACCCTGAAGGGCACACTCAGCGAAATCAATGCCGCGCTTGATGACCTCGTATTGACTGCCGCTGAAGTGAACGCAGATACGTCAGTGATACTTGATGTCGAGTTCAGTGATGATGGTAATGGCAACCTGGCTCTAGCCAATGCCCTTGCTATCTCCACCGCCATAACGGTCAATGTTTCTGGCACCAATGATGCGCCCACTATTACGGTAGGAAATAACGCCCCTGAAGTTGATGAGGATGGCAGCCTCACGCTCTCGGCGCTCGGGGTCACCCTTGATGACGCCGATGATTTCGGTGCCGACAATCTGACGCTGACGCTGACGGTGGTTGCCCCAGACATCCCGGATCGTGGCACCTTCAGCAATGGCTCTGAAACCATAATCTTCACTGGTACTGTTGCTGAGCTGCAGACTGTCCTGGATACAGAGGTCTATACACCTGCTGATGATTATTACGGTCAAGTTACCCTCAACATCGAGTTCAATGATGCCGGCAATACCGGCCAGGGGGGGGCACAGATAGCGACCCGTGATATCACTCTCGCGGTGACACCGGTCAATGATCGTCCGCTTGCCGCCGGTACAGCGGAAAGAGTGACCTCCGTTGCAGAAGACACCGCGGCTGAAGATATCGCCGGCACGGGTCTCTATGCGCTACTGGTCAATCAGTACGATGACACCACCGATGATCAGACCGATGAGAATGGCAATACCGATGCCACCACCGAGACTGACCTGAGCTACGTTGCCATCACTGGCAACAGCTCTGACAGTGACCAGGGCACCTGGCAGGTGCTGGTAGGTACTGAGTGGGTCGATGTCCCGACGGATGTGTCTGACAGCAGTGCACTGGTCGTCGCTGCAGATGCCGATATCCGCTTCGTGCCCGCCGATGATTTCAATGGTGAGCCGGGCGCGTTGACCGTTCGCCTGGGCGATAACAGTGATACCGATATCGACACCAGTGATTCCGCGACTGACCTGTTTGACTTGAGCGATGATGCCAATGGCAATCTCGGTGATCAGACAGGCGTCTGGTCAAGCCGCACCATTGCCATCAATACCAGCATCACTGCCGTCAATGATGCCCCGACGACACCTGATGACAGTGTGATTCTCGCGGCCATCAATGAAGACGATACCGATCCGGCTGGCGCGACCGTCGCTGATCTGGTCGGCGACAATTTCGATGACGCCTCCGCCGATGATCAGACCCAGGAGGCTGTGTCGGGTGGCAGCTCTGCCAATGCGCTGGCGGCTATCGCCATCACCTCCAATCCTGCTGACGACAGCGAGGGGACCTGGCAGTACTCCACCGATGGCGGTGATAGCTGGGTCGATGTTCCCGATGATGTCAGCGCCAGCAATGCGCTGGTGCTGTCGACGACTGATTCAGTGCGCTTCCTGCCGGCTGAAGATTTCAATGGCGACCCGGCAGGCCTGACCTACGTCGTGGCCGACGACAGTGAAGGTGATGTGACATCCGGAGCCAGCGTGAACGTCTCCACCTTCGATGAGACGGGCATCTGGTCCAGCGTCGACGATGCCGACACCATCACCACCACCGTCAATGCCATCAATGATGCACCGGTGCTCACTGGTAGCACGGCGCCGCAAGCCTTTGCCATCTCTGTTGCAGAGAATGATGGCGCAGGCACTGGCAGTGCCGAGGTAGCGTTGGTATCAGGCGCGTCGCTTTCCGATGTCGATACCGTCTTGGTCGGCGACAACTTCGGTGGTGGCACCATCACGGTCAGCATCGATGCGGCGACGGATGCCGATGTGTTCTCCGTCGATGACTCTCTGGATGGCTTCGCCAGCGCGACCCTGGTCAACGGCACCCTGACGGTGACGCTCGACTCCGGTACTACGGCAGCTCAGGTCTCGGCATTGATCGATTCACTGACCTACCAGAACACCAGCGATGATCCCGACACCGACACACGCGCCTACACCGTGGTCGTCAATGACGGCAACAATGATGGACTGGCCGAAATCGACGGCGACTCGCTGGCCAGCAATACGCTGACCGGTTACCTGAAGGTCGTCGACAACAACGATGACCCGGTAGCCGTGGCGGATGCCGACTCAACCGATGAAGGCGTCGCGCTGTCCACCGCTGACACTACCAGTCTGCTCGACAACGACACCGACCTGGATACGCCTACCACAGACTTCACCATCACTCAGGTGAATGGCAACACTGGCGGAGTGGGCACTGCTGTCTCAGGCAGCGATGGTGGCGACTTTACGGTCAATGCGGATGGCACCTGGAGCTTTGACCCAGGCACCGATTTCGATGGCCTCACCGAGGGTGAGAGCGCCGTCACCACCATTACCTATCAGGTCAGTGATGGCGAGGGTGGTGTCTCTACCGCCACTGTCAGCGTGACCGTCAATGGTGTGGATGACATTCCCACGCTGACCCCGGACACCGGCAATGTCACCGAAGACACCAATGTGTCAGCGGATGATGAGCTGACCACCAGTGGCACGCTGGATGCTGGCACCGGTGGCGATACCGGCGAAGACAAGTTCAGCGCTGAGACCGTGACCGGCACCTACGGCGAACTGACTGTCGATGCCGATGGCAACTGGACCTACAGTGCTGACAATACCCAGTCTGTCATCCAGCAGCTCAACCTGGGTGCCACCCTGACGGATACTCTGACGGTCACCAATGCGGACGGTGTCACCCAGACCACCGTCAGCATCACCATTACCGGCGTCAATGATGCACCGGTCGCTATGGCGGATACTGGCACGACCGCAGAAAACGCTGATCTGAGCGTCGCGGCTGCCGCTGGCGTGCTGGCCAATGACACCGATATCGACACGGGCTCCACCAGCTCTGTCAGCCAGGTCGCGGGGTCTACCTCTGGCATAGGCACCGCTGTCGCCATGACGGGCGGTGGCACTGTCGCCATCGCTGCAGATGGCAGTTATGTCTTTGCGCCGGGCACCGACTTCGATGATCTCGCCGTGGGTGAGGCTGCGACCACCACCGTTGCCTACACCGTGCGTGACGACAACGGCGCTGAATCCAGCAATACCCTGACCATCACTGTCACCGGCGCTCAGGATGCTCCTGAAATTGCCGTGGAAGGTGCTGACAGCGCAGCGGAATCGTTGACCGAAACGGATGCATCGCTTGCGACCTCCGGCACCCTGTCCGTGAGTGATCTCGATACCACTGATACCGTGACTGCCAGTGTCACCACGGTAACTGCGGACGGTGACACGGATACTCTCGACAATTCTGATCTGCTGGGCATGTTGAGTGTCGATGAAGGCACCCTCGTGGATGCTGCCAGCAATGACGGCACTCTCAGCTGGAGCTTCGACAGCTCAAGCGTCGAAGGTGAGGCCTTCGATCATCTGGCGGCAGGGGAAAGTCTGGTGCTGACCTACACCGTCGAGGTGGAGGACTCCCAGGAAGGGACGGCCCAGCAAGACATCACCATCACCATCAACGGCACCAATGACGCGCCTGTCATCGCCCTTGAGGACGGGGACAGTGATTCCGCTGCATTGACGGAAAGCGATGCGCCGCTGAGCACGTCCGGCACTCTCTCGGTGAGTGATCTCGATACCACGGATGAAGTGACGCCGAGCGTCGAATCGGTTGCCTCCACCGGTGATACCAATGATCTGACCAATGCCGAGCTGCTGAGCATGCTCAGCGTGGATGCGGATGCGATCATCGATGACGCCAGCAACGATGGCACCCTGACATGGGAATTCGACAGCAGCAGTGTCGGGGGTGACGCCTTCGACTACCTCGCCGTCGGCGAGACCCTTGAGCTCGCCTACACCGTGCTGGTGACTGACAGCGAAGGCGCGACGGCCGAACAGGTCGTGACCATCACCATCACCGGCAGCAATGATGCACCGCAGCTGGTAGCGGGTGAGCAGCCGGAGAATCAGAGTGGCAATGATGGTGAAGCCATCACGCCGTTCATCGTTGCCGACGCTTTCACTGACATCGATAACGATGCGGACCTGACTTACTCGGCTGCCAATCTGCCTGACGGTATCGAGATTGATCCGACCACCGGTGAGATCAGCGGTACCTTGTCTCCGGATGCCTCGATTGGTGGTGACAACGATGACGGCATCTACACCGTCACGTTGACTGGCACTGACGAGAATGGCGCCACCGTTACCACGACCTTCACCTGGACTGTGGCCAACGTCGCCCCGCAAGCCTTCGACAACACTGCTGAGCTTGATGAAGGCGTTGCCATCAGTGATACCAGCACCACCACCGGTAATGTGTTGAGCGATGGCGACACCAATGGCGATGTGGATGTCGATGGCGGCAACGACACGGATACGCTGATCGTCAGCGCAGTGGGCGCCGGCGCCAATGCCGGGACTGACACGACAGCGGGGTCTGCAGTCACTGGCACCTACGGCAGCGTCACCATCGCCGAGGATGGCAGCTATACCTACACCCTGGACAACACCAACGCGGATGTTCAGGCGCTGGCCGTCGGCGAAAGCCTCAACGAGACCTTCACCTATCAGATCTCTGACGGCCAGGGTGGCTTCGATACCGCGCTGCTCACCATTACGACCAACGGCACCAATGATGCGCCGGTCATTGCCATCGAAGGGGATGACGCCGCAACCGCCGCGCTGGATGAGTCAGATATTGCGCTGAGTGCGACGGGTACGCTTTCTGTCAGCGACCTGGACACCAGCGATACAGTGACGCCGAGCGTCACGGCCGTCGCCTCCAGCGGTGATACCAATGACCTGACCAATGCTGAGCTGCTTGCCATGCTCAGCGTGGATGCCGATGCGATCATTGACGGTGCCAGCAATGACGGCACTCTCAACTGGGCATTCGACAGCAGCAGCGCTGATGCGGAAGCCTTCGATTATCTGGGAGAAGGTGAGACGCTGGTACTGGATTACACCGTGTTCGTGACAGACAGCGAAGGGGCGACTGCCGAGCAGGTTGTCACCATCACCATCACTGGCAGCAATGATGCGCCGGTGCTCTCTGCGGATCCGGATGACCAGCCGGAAGATCAATCCAATGTCGACGGTGAGGCCATCACGCCCTTCACGGTGGCTGACGCCTTCACGGACATCGACACCACCGCGACGTTGACCTACAGCGCTGACGTGCTGCCGGCTGGCTTGTCCATCGACTCCGCTACCGGTGAAATCAGCGGCACCCTGACCAGCGATGCCTCTCAGGGCGGTGTGGAGGGTGTCTACACCATCACGCTGACCGCCACGGATGAATTCGGTGCAGATGTCAGCACCACGCTGACCTGGACCGTTGCCAACGTCGATCCTGTCGCCGAGAACGATGCTGCCTTCATTGATGAAGGTGTCGCCAGCAGCGATGCCAGCGACGTCACCGGCAATGTGCTGGGGGCCACTGGTGCTGGCGCCAACGATGAGGCCGACAGTGATGGCGGCAACGATGATGATTCTCTGATCGTCAGTGGTGTCGCCTTCGGTGCAGTACCGGCCGCGTTCTCGTCTTCGGGTGACAGTGTGTCCGGCAACTATGGTGCCGTCGCCATTCTGGACGATGGCTCCTATACCTACAGTCTCGACAACACCGATGAGGACGTTCAAGCGCTCGCGGTCGGTCAGGTGCTCAGCGAGACCTTCACCTATCAGGTATCTGATGGACAGGGTGGCTTCGATACCGCCTTGTTGACTGTCACCATCAATGGCACCAATGATGCCCCGGTCATTGCGCTGGAAGGTGATGACAGCGCGGCGGAATCTCTGACCGAGACAGACGATACCCTCGCCACGTCTGGCACCTTGTCAGTCAGTGATCTGGATACCTCGGACAGCGTCACGCCGAGTGTCGAATCCGTGGCCACGACCGGCGATGTCGATGGCCTGAGCGATGCCGAGCTGCTGGGCATGCTCTCCGTCGATGCCGATGCGATCATCGATGGCGTCAGCAATGATGGCACCCTGAATTGGGACTTCGATAGCTCGAGCGTCGCTGGTGAAGCCTTCGATCACCTCGCCGTCGGCGAAAGCCTGGTGCTGGATTACACCGTACTCGTGACTGACAGCCAGGGTGCGACTGCCGAGCAGGTCGTCTCGATCACCATCAATGGCACCAACGATGCACCGATCATTGCCATCGAAGGTGATGACTCTGTTTCCGCTGCACTGACCGAGTCTGACATACCGCTGAACGCGACCGGCACGCTTTCCGTCAGTGATCTCGATACCAGCGATGAGGTCACTCCGAGTGTCGCCTCCGTCGTCACCACCGGGGATACCAATGATCTGACCGATGCCGAGTTGCTCGACATGCTCAGCGTGGATGCTGATGCGATCATCGATGCTGCCAGCAATGACGGTACTCTCACCTGGACGTTTGACAGCAGCAGTGCTGCGGGCGAAGCCTTCGATCATCTCGCTGTCGGTGAGACGCTCGAGCTCGATTACACCGTGGTGGTCACCGACAGTCAGGGCGCGACCGCCGAACAGGTCGTGACCATCACCATCACCGGTACCAACGATGCGCCGGTGCTGGTGGCGGATGAACAGCCGGCGGATCAGAGCGACAACGATGGCGATACCATCACGCCGTACTTCGTGGCGGATGCCTTCACTGACGTAGACAACGATGCCGTGCTGAGCTTCTCTGCGGACAATCTGCCGGACGGAATCGCGATTGATCCGACCACCGGTGAGATCAGCGGCACGCTGTCTCCGGATGCCTCCATCGGCGGTGACAATGCTGATGGCACCTACACCGTCACCCTGACCGCGACGGATGAAAATGGCGCCACCGTCACCACGACCTTCACCTGGACCGTGGCCAACGTCGCGCCGGAAGCCTACGACAATGTGGCGGACCTCGAAGAGGGCGTCGCGACTGGCGATACCAGCACCACCACCGGCAATGTCCTGACCGATGCGGAACCGGATACCGACACGGATGGCGGCAATGACAGTGATGCTCTGATCGTCAGTGGTATCGGTGCTGGCGCCAACGCCGGGACTGCGAGTGCCGTAGACACTGATGTGACTGGCACCTACGGCAGCATCACCATTGCAGAAGATGGCAGCTACACCTACACGCTGGACAACACCAACGCGGATGTTCAGGCGCTAGCTGTCGGGGAAAGCCTCAACGAGACCTTCACTTACCAGATCTCCGATGGCCAGGGCGGCTTTGATACCGCGCTGCTCACCATCACCATCAACAGCACCAACGACGCCCCGGTCATCGACATTGATGCGGATGACAGTGCATCCGCTTCCTTGACGGAAACCGATGCGACTCTGAATGCCTCTGGCACCTTGTCGGTCAGTGATGTCGATACCACCGATGAAGTGACCCCCAGCGTCGCCTCCGTCGTTTCTACCGGTGACACCAATGGCCTGAGCAATGCTGAACTGCTGAGCATGCTCTCTGTTGATGCCGATGCCATCATCGGTGACGCCAGCACCGAGGGTACGCTGAACTGGGAGTTCGACAGCAGCAGTGTCGAAGGTGAAGCCTTCGATCATCTCGCTGTCGGCGAGACGCTCGAACTCGATTACACCGTGTTGGTCACCGACAGCCAGGGCGCGACGGCCGAACAGGTCGTGACCATCACCATCACCGGTACCAATGATGCGCCGGTGTTGGTAGCGGATGAACAGCCGGCAGGTCAGAGCGACAACGATGGCGATACCATCACGCCGTTCTTCGTCGCGGATGCCTTCACTGACGTCGACAACGATGCCGTGCTGAGCTTCTCTGCGGACAACCTGCCGGACGGTATCGCGATTGATCCGACCAGTGGCGAGATAAGCGGCACGCTGTCTCCGGATGCCTCCATCGGCGGTGACAACGATGACGGCATCTACACCGTCACCCTGACCGCGACGGATGAGAATGGCGCCATTGTCACGACGACCTTTACCTGGGCCGTGGCCAATGTCGCGCCGGAAGCCTACGACAACGTGGCGGACCTCGAAGAGGGCATCGCAACCGGTGATAGCAGCACTACCACCGGCAATGTCCTGACCGATGCGGAACCGGATACCGATACGGATGGTGGCAATGACAGCGATGCTCTGATCGTCAGTGGTATCGGTGCAGGCGCCAACGCCGGCACTGCCAGCGCAGTGGATACTGAGGTGACTGGCACTTATGGCAGCATCACCGTCGCTGAAGACGGCAGCTATACCTACACGCTCGACAACACCAACGCGGATGTTCAGGCGCTGGCTGTCGGAGAAAGCCTCAACGAGACCTTCACTTACCAGATTTCCGATGGTCAAGGCGGCTTTGACACGGCGCTGATCAGCATCACCATCAACGGCAGCAACGATGCGCCGGTCATCGCCCTCGAAGGCGATGACAGTGCCGCCGAGTCGCTGACCGAGACGGATGACACTCTGACCACCAGCGGCACGCTGTCTGTCAGCGATCTGGATACCACCGACGAAGTGACGCCGAGCGTCACGGCCGTGACCGCCACCGGTGATACCGATGGCCTCAGCAATGCTGAGCTGCTGAGCATGCTCTCCGTCGATGCCGATGCCATCATCGATGGTGTCAGCAACGACGGCACGCTGAACTGGACCTTCGATAGCTCAAGCGTCGCCGGTGAAGCCTTCGATCACCTCGCAGTGGGCGAGAGCCTGGTGCTGGATTACACCGTGGTCGTCACTGACAGTCAGGGTGTGACCGCTGAGCAGGTGGTATCGATCACCATCAATGGCAGCAACGATGCGCCGGTTATCGCCCTCGAAGGCGATGACAGCGCGGCCGAGTCGCTGACTGAAACGGATGACACCCTGACCACCGCCGGCACGCTGTCCGTGAGCGATCTGGACACCACCGACGACGTGACGCCGAGCGTCACCGCCGTGACCGCCACCGGTGACACCGACGGCCTGACCAATGCCGAGCTGCTGGGCATGCTCTCCGTCGATGCCGATGCGATCATCGCCAACACCGAGAATGACGGCACGCTGAACTGGAACTTCGACAGCGCAAGTGTCGCTGGCGAAGCCTTCGATCACCTCGCCGTCGGCGAAAGCCTGGTGCTGGATTACACCGTGGTTGTCACTGACAGTCAGGGCGCCACTGCCGAGCAGGTCGTCCAGATCACCATCAATGGCAGCAACGATGCGCCGGTCATCGCCCTCGAAGGCGATGACAGCGCGGCCGAGTCGCTGACTGAAACGGATGACACCCTGACCACCGCCGGCACGCTGTCCGTGAGCGATCTGGACACCACCGACGACGTGACGCCGAGCGTCACCGCCGTGACCGCCACCGGTGACACCGACGGCCTGACCAATGCCGAGCTGCTGGGCATGCTCTCCGTCGATGCCGATGCGATCATCGCCAACACCGAGAATGACGGCACGCTGAACTGGAACTTCGACAGCTCAAGTGTCGCTGGCGAAGCCTTCGATCACCTCGCCGTCGGCGAAAGCCTGGTGCTGGATTACACCGTGGTCGTCACCGACAGCCAGGGTGTGACTGCCGAGCAGGTTGTCACCATCACCATCAACGGCAGCAACGATGCGCCGGTCATCGTCCTCGAAGGCGATGACAGCGCGAGCGAGTCGCTGACCGAGACGGATGCCACGCTCGCGACTGCCGGCACGATCTCCGTGAGTGACCTGGATACCACCGACGACGTCACGCCGAGCGTCACGGCCGTGACCGCCACCGGTGACACTGATGGCTTGAGCAACGATCAGCTGCTGAGCATGCTCTCCGTCGATGCTGACGCGATCATCAATGGCGAAGCCAATGACGGCACGCTGAACTGGACCTTCGATAGTTCCAGCGTCGAAGGCGAGGCGTTCGATCATCTAGCGGTGGGCGAGAGCCTGGTGCTGGATTACACCGTGGTTGTCACCGACAGCCAGGGTGTGACCGCGGAGCAGGTCGTCAGCATCACCATCAACGGCAGCAACGATGCGCCGGTCATCGCCCTCGAAGGTGACGACAGCGCGAGCGAGTCACTGATAGAAACCGATGCACCGCTGACCACCGCAGGCACGCTCTCCGTGAGCGATCTGGATACCACCGACGACGTCACGCCGAGCGTCACGGCCGTGACCGCCACCGGTGACACCGATGGCCTGAGTAATGCTGAGCTGCTGAGCATGCTCTCCGTCGATGCCGACGCGATCATCGCCAATACCGAGAATGACGGCACGCTGAACTGGACCTTCGACAGCAGCAGTGTCGCTGGCGAAGCCTTTGATCACCTCGCCGTGGGCGAGAGCCTGGTGCTGGATTACACCGTGGTCGTCACCGACAGCCAGGGCGTGACCGCAGAGCAGGTTGTCAGCATCACCATCAACGGCAGCAACGATGCGCCGGTCATCGCCCTCGAAGGCGACGACAGCGCTAACGAGACGCTGACCGAGACGGACGATACGCTCACCACCTCTGGCACGCTCTCCGTCAGCGATCTGGATACCACTGACGACGTCACGCCAAGCGTCACCGCCGTGACCGCCACCGGTGACACTGATGGCTTGAGCAACGATCAGTTGCTGAGCATGCTCTCCGTCGATGCCGACGCGATCATCGATGGCGTCAGCAACGATGGCACGCTGAACTGGACCTTCGACAGCAGCAGTGTTGCTGGCGAAGCCTTTGATCACCTCGCCGTCGGCGAGAGTCTGGTGCTGGATTACACCGTGGTCGTCACCGACAGCCAGGGCGTGACTGCCGAGCAGGCCGTCTCGATCACCATCAACGGCAGCAATGATGCCCCGGTCATCGCCCTCGAAGGCGACGACAGCGCGAGCGAGTCGTTGACCGAGACGGACGCCACACTCACCACCGCCGGCACGCTCTCCGTCAGCGATCTGGATACCACTGACGACGTCACGCCGAGCGTCACCGCGGTGACCGCGACGGGTGACACCGACGGCCTGAGCAATGCCGAGCTGCTGGGTATGCTCTCCGTCGACGCCGATGCCATCATCGATGGTGTCAGCAACGACGGCACGCTGAACTGGACCTTCGACAGCGCAAGTGTCGAAGGCGAGGCGTTCGATCACCTCGCCGTCGGCGAGAGCCTGGTGCTGGATTACACCGTGGTCGTCACCGACAGCCAGGGTGTGACCGCTGAGCAGGTAGTCTCGATCACCATCAATGGCAGCAACGATGCGCCAGTCATCGCCATCGAAGGCGACGACAGCGCTAACGAGACGCTGACCGAGACGGACGATACGCTCACCACCTCCGGCACGCTCTCCGTCAGCGATCTGGATACCACTGACGACGTCACGCCAAGCGTCACCGCCGTGACCGCCACCGGTGACACTGATGGCTTGAGCAACGATCAGCTGCTGAGCATGCTCTCCGTCGACGCCGATGCCATCATCGACGGTGTCAGCAACGACGGCACGCTGAACTGGACCTTCGATAGTTC